>CAMOXK010000203.1 GCA_946629065.1 uncultured Clostridia bacterium | reverse complement strand
CCCCAGGAGGTCTGGAAGGGGTTCACCAGCTTGTTTTCCTTGTTGGCAAAGGTGATGTCAAAGGCCTTGGCAAAGCCGTCGCCGAAATAATGGCTGGTACCGGCCTGCAGAGCCTTGCGGTCGTGCATCATGCACTCGATGGCATAGGTGGCCTGGGCGCCGTTGAACTTCTCCTTCTCGGTCTTGCGGCCCCGGGTGACGGGCATGGCCAGCACGTCCTCGCAGAAG
Source organism: uncultured Clostridia bacterium (assembly GCA_946629065.1). Classification (GTDB taxonomy): domain Bacteria; phylum Bacillota; class Clostridia; order Oscillospirales; family Oscillospiraceae; genus Limivicinus. The sequence goes on along the minus strand of CAMOXK010000203.1, from coordinate 2,276 downwards.
TCCGCGTACAGGTTCAGGATCTTCTGGGTGAAGGCCTCGGCCTCCTCGGCGGTGGCGTGCATGGTGTGGCCCTCCTGCCACAGAAATTCCCGGTGGCGCAGGAAGGGACGGCTGCTCTTCTCCCAGCGCAGCACGCTGCACCACTGGTTATAGCACATGGGCAGGTCCCGGTGGGACTGGATCACGTTCTTGAAATGCTCGCAGAACAGGGTCTCGGAGGTGGGACGCACGCAGTAGCGTTCCTCCAGCTCCTCGCTGCCGCCGATGGTGACCCAGGCACACTCCGGCGCGAAGCCCTCCACATGGTCCTTTTCCTTCTGCAGCAGACTCTCGGGGATCAGCATGGGCATGTACACGTTCTCCACGCCGCATTTTTTGAACTCCGCGTCCAGGATGCGCTGCATATTCTCCCAGATGGCATAGCCGTAGGGACGGTAAACGAACAGACCCTTGATGGAGGAGTAGTCGATGAGCTCCGCCTTCTTGCACACGTCGGTGAACCACTGGGCAAAGTCCTGCTCCATATCGGTGATCTGTTCCACTTTCTTGTCTTTCGCCATGAGATAATCCTCTCTTTCCTTCAGGACCCTTGTCTGGTAATGTTGCCTGAAATTGTCAGGAAGTTCATTGTATTCCCTCTTTTTCTCCTTGTCAAGGGCCGAATCCGGGCACTTTTCACGATTTCGCTTGACCTTGAGCGGGGAAGAGGATATAATACCTATGATTTGCCATAATGGACAGTCTGCCCCTGGGCCTGTCCGAAGCAATCGGAGGTGACCGAAATTAACAAGCAAAGATTTTTGCCGGAGCTTGGAAAGCTTTTGACCTTCATGGTGGAGGAAGACCGGCAGACGGCGCTTGGCATGTACAGCAGGCTCTTTGATGACGCCGAGGATGAACAGCAGCTGATGGATCTGCTGGTATCTCCCACCCGACAGGCGGTGGTGATCGCCCGGACCTATGACGCCAAGGAGCGCAAGCAGCAGCTGGAGGCCCCCGAGGAAATCGGCGGGGAAGAGACTCCGGCCTTCGTGCTGGCCATCGATAAGCTCTATCAGCAGGTTGCGCCCAAGCGGGAGGAGTCCTGGAAGACGCCGGAGGAAGTGCCACTGGAGATCAACCAGTTTTCCCTTTTTGAGGATGAGCCCCATCCCATCGATGATTCCGAATATGTTCCCTTCCAGATCGAGGCGGATTCCGTCCCCATCGAAGAGGAAGTGGAAGAGCTGCCCGTAGAGGCGCCGGCTGCGCCGCCTGTGGAAGAGCAGGAGGAAGCCTTTGCCGCGCCGGCGGAGGAGCCCGCCCCGGAAGAGGACGAGGAGGAGCCCCGCGACCTGGTGGAAGCGGTGCTCGGCCCGGAAGAGGAAGAGGAGCCGCCGGTCGAAGAGCAGCCGCCTGTTCCCGAGCATAAGGTCGACCGCCTGCCTGCAGAAGAGACGGAAGAGGCCCCCGTGGTCCAGCTGCCTTCCCAGGAACTGCGGATGCCGGAGCGCAAGACGGCCAAGCTTTCCGCGGCGGACTACGATCTGGACTTCATCCCGGAGACCCGGCGGCGGCCCCGCGTCTTTTTACTGATCCTGTTTACGATCCTGGCGATTCCCGTGACCCTGGCGGGCATTGCGCTGCTGCTGATCCCCACGGTGCTGGCCCTTGGCCTTGCGGTGCTGGTGATCATTCTGGGCTCCGCCACCCTGGTGGCGGCCTTCAGCGGTTTCCCCAAGCTTGCGGACCTGCTGATCGTGATCGGCACTTCGGTGATCGTGCTGGCCCTTGGATTGCTGCTGCTGTGGCTGTTCGTCTGGTTCGTAGGCGGCGCCATCGGCGGGCTGATCCGCGCCGTGACCGAGCTTGGCCGCAAATGGTGTTATGAGGAGGTGCCGGTATGAGCAAAGGCTGGAGAGTCATCGGTACCATCGTGGTGGTCCTGGCGCTGCTGGGCGCCATCTGCATCGGCGTCGGCTTTATCACCGGCGGCGATATCGGAGATATCTATTCTACCCTCAATGTCCGCTACAATCTGATTGGACACTGGGAGCAGTATTCCCACTGGGCGCTGACCACGCTCAAGAATATCGCAGTGGGGGTGCGGGGACTCTGGTGATCCCGGGAGCCCGGAGAATGCCATGGAAGAAAAATACAATGCTCTGCTGCTGGACCATCAGCTCTGTTTTCCGCTGTATGCCTGCGCCAGAGAGACCATCAAGCTCTATAAGCCTTTCCTGGATGAGCTGGACCTGACCTATACCCAGTACATCACCATGATGGTGCTGTGGGAG
>CAMOXK010000202.1 GCA_946629065.1 uncultured Clostridia bacterium | reverse complement strand
GCGGTCTGCACCTCGGCCAGTCCGTCATAACCCGCAAGCCCCATGACAAGACCCGTGAGACCCGAGGCAATGCCCGCGCCGACCTTGGAGGCGAAGTTGGCAATGGAGGCAACCAGGCCTTCCACACGCACGCCGGTTTTCCATTCGCCGTAATCCATGCAGTCAATGAGGTAGGTGTTGATCATCAGGGAGATGGGCATGGTGCCGAGGCCGAAGAGGATGCCGCCGATGATGAGCGTGACAAGATTGGTGCCGCCGAGGCTGCGGATGGCGATGCCCGCGATACCGATCCCGCTGCAGACCTGCAGCAGCTTTGTCGTGCCGAACTTCTTGGCGAGTGCCGGGAACACGATCAGGGCGGGAACTACGATCAGCGTCGTGATGGCGACGGTGCCCTGCGTGCTCACGTCACCGTAGACATACTTGAAGTAATAGGTCGTGGCGCTCTGCATGTTGTTCACAATAAAGGTGATGAGCATCAGGCCGACGATGATAAAGAGATACTTGTTCTTCGAGATGGCGGACAGCGATTCCTTCATGGTGAGATCGTTGGTGGTGCGCTTGCCGTCCTCGTTCGCCTCGTCCTTCACGATCTCCTTGCAGAAGATAAAGCGCAGGATACCGAGGACCGCCATCACAACGCCGAGAGAGATGACCATGCTGCTCCAGCCGGCCAGCGTCTTGCCGCCTGCGGCCAGAAAGCCGGGGAACACGATGTTGAACGCGATGGAGCAGATCATGACGATGGCGCCGTTGATGGAGATGGCTTTGATCTGATTTTGCTCAGTGGTAAAGGCGCGGGCCAAATACACGGAGTCGATACCGCCGAGAGCCGTAGCGCAGATGGCGTTGATCATAATGTACATGAAGCCGATCCAGACATACTGCACAGCGGCGCTCGCGTGCTGCGGAGTGTTGAAGAGCAGGATCGTAAACAGCCACTCTAAGATGATGAAGACCTCGTAGGGGCGCGCTTTGCCCCAGCGGGTGTGAGTCTTGTCCAGAATGTAGCCGAAGCCCAGATCCGTGAAGGCGTCGACGATTCGGGACGCCAGCAGGATGCCGCCGATGATGGCGGGATTCAAGCCGAGAAGGTCTGTGCTGTAAAAGGTGACGTAGACGACCAGTACCACGTTGATGGCCGCCGCAATGCCGCGGGTGGACCAGACCGCGCCGTACCAGATCGGCATCCGCTGTCTCGCGCCAAATGGAACACCCTTTTCATTGAGCCGTTCTTTTTTTTCCATAGTGTTTTTCCTCCCTGTTTCAATATTTTAAAACGTTTTTCTTTTTGCTGATTTTACTATAGCAAAAGAACGAAAAAAGCGTTATAATTAATCTGCCTATTTCATCTTTTATCTGCCCTAAATGATTTTTTCGCTTTAGTACACAAAAAGGTGGCCTCGAAACTATGAATCTTCACCAAAAACTTGCGTTCTTCTATGAACTGATCGGCTGCGGCCACGCACTATACCACACGGTTTTCGATCCGTCTTTACAGCTTAAGGACACCAACTGCCCCTTCTCGCAGCATATCCCGGCATTGCTTAATCTGAATGAGGACGCCCCTTTCTTTTTTTCTTCTTTGGCAGACGAACAGCTCCCCGTGGTAATCACCGGCTGCTCCGACCTTCTGTGGATCCTGGATTTTGAAAAGGAGGAGGGTGAACTCCTCGCATTTCATCTGATCGGTCCGGTCTTCCTCGAAGATATCTCCGTGCCTCGGCTGGAGGCGGCAATCTCCGCGCTTGGGATTTCCGGCGGCGAAAAGCGTGAGCTGGTCGGGCAACTCTCCGCGCTGCCCATGTTTCCCATCAACCGTTGGATGGACTACGGCCTCATGCTCCACTACAGCCTCTGTGGCCAGTATTTGGACTCCGGCAGCTTCCATTTTGTGGATCGTAAGACCGCCGCTCCCGAAACGCAGGAAAAGCAGCAGCCAATCTCCTCCCATGGCACTTGGGCCATGGAGCAGGAGCTTCTGCGGCTGATCGAAGAGGGAAATCTGGACTATCGCAAGCGCGCCGGGCAGCTTGTCGGACGCGGGCAGATGGTACCGCTCGGCGGCGGAGATACCCTCCGGCACATCAAGAACTCTATCATCATTTTTACATCGCTCTGCGCCCGGGCGGCGATTCGCGGAGGACTCTCGCCGGAGCTCGCCTACACGCTCAGCGACCGAACCATCAACAGTGTGGAGAGTGCCGGGAGCTTTGAGGAAGTGGCAGGCATCAACAGCAGGATGCAGGATGACTTTGTGCAGCGGGTCCATGATTGCCGCTATGCAGGGATCTCGCCGCTGTTTCAAAAGCTGTTCCAATACTTGGACACGCACCTGGAGAATACGCCGAGCATGCCGGACATTGCGGAAGAAATGGGTTACTCGGTTTCCTATTTGGCCAGAGAGTTCAAAAAGCAGACCGGACAGACGATGCAGCAGTATCTGCGTGCGCGCCGGATCGAGCTTGCCAAGCTCGCGCTTCTCAGCAGCAACGACTCGATCCAGAA
>CAMOXK010000201.1 GCA_946629065.1 uncultured Clostridia bacterium | reverse complement strand
CTTCTTATCTGTATATCTCCCCCGATACGGAACTGTGCTATCATGTAAAAAAGAACATAAAACAAAAGACAGGGAGCCTCTCGCAAAGTCGTTCCCTGTCTTTCACACCAAAGTACATAGCCGTCACAGGACGGAACGTACCCATGTAATGCCATGATAACGACTGCAGTAAGTATTTTCAAGTCTTTTGAAGAAACTTTCGATACCGATACTTTCAGGAAAAGATACGGAGAGCTCCTGGAACTCCTCCATGGACTCCTCAGCAGCGGCCTGCTCATCTGTCCTTTCTGCAGAGAGGAAAGAGGGACAGGGCACTTCATCTTCTGGGGCTGGTACAGCCGCAGGATCGAAACAGGCGGGGATGGCACCGGCCGGGTCCGGATCCGGCGCATACGATGCAGTTGCTGCAGGCATACGCATGCCATCCTTCCGGAGGAGACCGTCCCTTATTCTGCCTTTCCGGCAGAGCTCCAGACCAGGCTGGTGCAGGCATACCTGGATAATGACGAAGAAGCCCGGGATGCACTGCTGGAGAAATACATAGACAAGAACAGTGACGCCTGCCACCATATCGAGCAGCGCTATGAAAAGAAGTGGCAGGAACTTCTCCGGAAGGCCGGCGCCTCCATAAATGACCCTCTCAGCGTGATCACAGAAAAATGCGTCACTGTCCTGGAACAGCAGTTCATGCAGAAAGGACCTGCCAGGGTCTTCCTCCTGGAGCGTCTGAAAGGAAGCTGTCCGGGGCCACCAGACCAACACAGCCCCTATGTACGCCGGCCCCTGGGCCCGCTATCATGGCCTCATCACCGCAGAAAAGGAGGAAATGAAGGCCATGAAGAGCATATATCTTAACTGCACCCCCAGAGCAGAGGCCCCGGGCCCGGCAGAAAGCGCCGGATGCCGGGGAAGCTCCCCGCGGGGGGCTTTTGTGATGCCCGGGACAGGGAAAGGGGGGCCGCACCCATGACGCGTCTTGATTCAGAGGCCCTTCCGGAGGTCTTCGGCTGTCCCGGAGCGGCCCCCCGCTTTGCCTTATACGGCCTGCGCACGGCCGGCCCTTCCGGAATGCAGCTGGAGAAGTCCTTCATCGTCCTGCGGCGCGGGCCCTTCATCATACAGTTCACTGCCCTGGAACGGTACGCGCCCGGATACCAGGTCGTGCAGAGATACGCCTCGTCTTCCCATTCGAAGCACACATATATCGTCCAGTTCATGAACTACATGGGGAGCCTGGTCCCCTGGGACAGGGAGATCCACCACGATCTCCTCTCCTGGACCGGGGAGCTGGCCGCGGCCGTGACCCCGGAGAGGATGCAGGACTTCTTCGACCTCTATGCCATGGGAGGGCTGCCGGGCCAGAAGGAGGCCCCGGCCATGGAGACGGACATCCGGTGCATCCATACGGTCACCGCCTTCGTCTCGGAGCTGAAAAGAAAGCACCCGGAGCGGGACAGGATGGCCCTCTGCGGGGATGACCTCTATGTCTCCGGGGAACGCCTGACCGGGCAGGGCACGGTCTTTTCCCACCGGCGCGTCCGTTTCCGGGTGACGTCCCCCTCCTCAGGGGCCGGGGCCCGGTTCAGGGACCTTCCCTGGAAGGCCTTTGTCCTCCTTCTGGAGCTCTCCCTGCGCTTCTCGCCGGACATCTCCCTGGCCCTTGCCGCCCAGGCACTGGCAGGCCTCCGGGAAGGGGAGGTGCTGAACCTCCGCCAGGAGTCCTCCCCCCTGGGCCCCGGCATCCGCTTTACCTACGAAGGGGAGGTGCTCAGCTCCATCGTCCTGGACGTCAGGAAGGAATACGTCCTCCGAAGGGACCTGATCCCCACCGGCACCATAAAGAGGCCAAGGGAACAGCACGTCTACCCGTCGTTCAACGCCCTCTTCTTCCAGATCTACACAAGGCACCTTGAATACCTGCGCTCCCATGGCTTCGACAGCCGTTACTGCCCCCTGTTCGTGGACGGACGGGGCAGCGCCATGACCTACCCCGTATACAGGGACCGCTTCCGCTTTCTTGTCCGGGAGCACTTCGTACCGGCCCTGCTTGCCAGTGAGGATCCGGAGCTCTACCTCTACGGGATGCTGGTGCGGGAAAGGGGCCTTGCCCCCCACTGTCTCCGCCACACCTTCAGCTGCATGCTGGTCCTCATGGGCGAGGACATCCACGGGCTCCAGATGTACCGGGGCGACGCCTCCCCTGCATCCTGCCAGCCCTATCTCGATAACAAGAAGGACATCCTGGACCGGTTCAGGAGCGCACAGTCGGAGCTCATAGACCTCCTGTCCGCCGCAGTCGGACCGGCCACAGAAAAGAAAGGATAAAGACCATGGACGAAAAAGATACTTCGAAAAGAACAGGGACCGTTAAAGGCCAGGCCAGGCCTCCTTCCGGCATCCCTCCGGCCCATGTCAGCCTCTTTCCCCTGGTCAGGGCACAGGCCGGGGCCTCAGGCTCCCTTTATACGGATTCCCCCTCCGGCCGGATCCGGCTGACCGAGATGCTGGACGCGGACGGCTGGCTCGGGCTTGAGCCGGTGT
>CAMOXK010000200.1 GCA_946629065.1 uncultured Clostridia bacterium | reverse complement strand
TCTGGCGGGAGGAGTCGTTCTTCCAGTAGGCGCCGGACTGCTGGGTGACCTTGAAGGCCTTCAGGGCCTTGGTGTAGGTCAGGTGAGGTCCGAGGCACATGTCGATATAGTCGCCCTGCTGGAAGAAGCTGAACTCGGTCTCGCTGGCCAAGTCGTCCATGTGCTCCAGCTTGAACTTCTCGCCCCGCTCGGCCATGAGCTTTTTGGAGTCTTCCCGATTCAGGATGAAGGACTTGACAGGCAGATTCTGCTTGACGATCTTCTTCATTTCCTTCTCGATGGCCTCCAGGTCCTCCTGGGTCAGCTTGCGATCGCCCAGATCCACGTCATAGTAAAAGCCGTTCTGGGTGGCGGGGCCGTAGGCAAAGTCCGCCTCCGGGAAAAGGTGCTTGATGGCCTGGGCCATGATATGGGCCGCGGTGTGACGGATGACGTGCAGCTCTTCCTCCTGGGGGCACTCTGCCACAGTTCCGTCCTTGTAGATGATCTTCATGCGTTTATCCTCCATAATAATATCTGCAAATAAAATACACCCTCAGCGGCAGTTTGCCGCCAAGGGTGCATGAAAATACACGGTTCCACCTTGGGATTTCACTCATTGTGATCTGCTAACGGGATCACCCGGGGCGGCATTGCCTCCGCCCGGCTCGGGAAGCGGTCAGCCTCTGTGCTCTCTCCGGGGCGGCTTGCAGCCCATGGCCTGCCCTCTCTGCGCGGATAAAACACGCTGTTTTCCTTCAAAGCCTTTGTACGCGGGTATCATATCACCCCAAAATGCTCCTGTCAACCGCCTTTTTCAGCGTTTTGCCGCCATTCTCTGGAAGAGCTTCACCAGTTCCACCACGGGGATCACGGCAAGACCAATAGCCAGAGAGATGCCGAACTGCTCCAGGCTCAGGCACGTGAAAGAAAAGACGGCGGCCAGTGCCGGGATCTCACACACGGCGGCGGTGAGCAGCAGGGACACCAAAGCAGAGACCAGCAGCAGAACATTGGGTCCGCCCAGGGTGAAGACGCTGTGCCGCTGAGAGCGCATGTTGAAGGCGTGGAAGATCTCCGACATGGAGAGGGTGACAAAGGCCATGGTGGTGCCGATGCCGCTGTTGACAAAGCTCCAGGTGCCGTTCTCGGCATGGCAGCCCACCAGATAGGAGGCCAGGGTCAGAGCCGCCACCAGAAGGCCCTGATACAGGATATCCCATCCCATACCGTCAGCAAAGATGCCGGCCTTGGCAGGGCGGGGCGGGCGGCGCATGATGTCCGCCTCCCCCTTCTCCACGCCCAGGGACAGGGCCGGGAAGGTGTCGGTGATCAGGTTCACCCACAGCAGGTGCACGGGCTTCAAAATGGTGAAGCCCAGGAGGGTGGCAGCAAAGATCGTCACGATCTCGCTCATGTTGGCGCCCAGCAGGAACTGAATGGCCTTGCGGATGTTGTCATAGATCCGGCGGCCCTCTTCCACGGCGCCCACAATGGTGGCGAAGTTATCGTCCGCCAGGACCATGTCGGCGGCGCTCTTGGTGACGTCGGTGCCGGTGATGCCCATACCAACGCCGATATCGGCGGTCTTGATGCTGGGGGCATCGTTGACGCCGTCGCCGGTCATGGCGGTGACATAACCGGCCTTCTGCCAGGCCTTGACGATGCGGGTCTTATGCTCGGGCTGCACCCGGGCATAGACACTGATGTTGCGAAATTCTTTCTCGAAGGTCTCATCGTCCATGCGGCTGAGCTGTGCGCCAGTGATGGCCTTGGCGTCTCCGGAGAGGATCCCCAGCTCCCGGGCAATGGCGGATGCGGTGTCCACATGGTCGCCGGTGATCATGATGGGTCGGATGCCCGCCGTGCGGCAGCGCACGATGGCGTCGGCCACCTCGGGCCGCACCGGGTCGATCATGCCGCAGAGGCCCATAAAGCAGAGATCCTGTTCCATGGCCTCGGGGGTAGAGACGATGGGCTTCACATCCCAGCTGCGGCTGGCGCAGGCCAGGACGCGGAGGGCCCGGTCAGCCATGGATTTGTTCCGCTTGAGGATCAGCGCACGGACCTCATCGGTCATGGGCTGGGCTTTGCCGTCCTTCCAGTAATGGGTGCAGAGGCTCACCACCACGTCCGGCGCGCCCTTGGTGTACTGCACAAAGTGATCCCCGTCCACGTGGACGGTGCTCATGCACTTGCGCAGGGAGTCAAAGGGGGCCTCGGCACAGCGGAGGTATTTGCTTTTCAGCACGTTTTTGTCCCGGCCCAGCTTGTTGGCCCAGACCACCAGGGCGGCCTCGGTGGGCTCACCGGTGACGGCGCCGTGCTCGCCCAGCTCCGCATCGGAGCAGAGGGCCATGGCGGAGGCGGTGTCGGCCTCGTTATCGCCGAAGAAGTCCACCACGGTCATCTTGTTCTGGGTCAGGGTACCGGTCTTGTCCGAGCAGATGATCTGGGCGCAGCCCAGGGTCTCCACCGCGGAGAGCTTGCGGATGATGGCGTTGCGCTTGGCCATGTTGGTGACGCCCAGGCTCAGCACCACGGTGACCACCGCGGCCAGGCCCTCGGGGATGGCCG
>CAMOXK010000199.1 GCA_946629065.1 uncultured Clostridia bacterium | reverse complement strand
AAAGCCTGCAAAGCGGCAAGCAAAACAGCAAAAAGAGGGGCTCAATTATGAATTATCAATGGTTTGTTGCCATAAGCGGGCTATTTGACTGGCTGCTCCTGTCAATCGCCCTGTTCGTGATCTCGGGCAAGCTGGGCTGGAAAAAGAAGTGGCCGGCCTGGGTTCCGGGGTATCGTATTTACTGTCTGGGCGACAGCGTCGGGCTGAGCCGGGAAGGCATGTACTGCGGCGTCATGGACCTGTTGTTCGTCATCGCCGTGGTCACGGATTATGCGGTCAAGGAAAGAGAGGCGCTCGGGACACTTGCTTCTCTGGTCCACCTGGTCGCGTACGTTTTCCTGTTCATCTACCGGCTGAGGATCTACATGCAGATCCTCAAGCTGTTCGGACTGAGCAAAAAATGGGTCATCCTGTGGCTTGTCGCCAACTGGCTGCCGCTTATGATCATCGGACTGGGAAGCAAATACCAGCCGCAGAGAGAGCGCCTTATGGAAGGCGACGCGGAAGGGCCGGGCGCTGACGGACATGCGGCGCAGGGACCGATTCCCTTAAATGTATCCGTCCCTGAGACCAACGAAGGCCTGAGCATACACCTTAAGGAGCGCGTCGTCACCGACTTCGGCAAGGAGCACCGGCTCTTAAAGGACGTCGCCATGAATATTCCTCCCAAGTCGCTGGTTCTGCTTCTGGGCGGATCCGGCGCGGGAAAGACAACGCTGATCAACGCGGTGATCGGATACGAGCAGGCGGACGCGAAGATCCTCTTAAACGGCGTGGACGTCTATGAGGACTACGACAGCGTCAAGCATAAGATCGGTTTTGTCCCGCAGAAGAACCTGATCAGAGGGAATGATACGGTGATCAACACGGTCGGAGACGCAGCGGAGATGCGCCTTCCCATTTCGGTCTCCAAAGAGAAGCGGGAACAGATCATCAAGGAGGACATGGACCTTCTCGGCCTGACCTCCGGGCAGGACGGCCTTGTATCCAAGAAGTCGGGCGGACAGCTGAGAAGAATCTGTATCGCCATGGAACTGGTGACGGATCCGGCCCTCTTTATCCTGGATGAACCGGACTCCGGTCTGGACGGCGTAATTTCAAGGGAAATCTTCACCAAGCTCAGGCAGATTGCCGATGACGGCAGGATCGTGATCGTGATCACGCATACGCCGGACCGCGTGATCGACCTGTTCGACAAAGTCATCGTGCTCGCCAAGGATTCCGACAAGACCGGGCGTCTCGCTTTCTACGGAACGCCGCAGGAAGCTAAGGAATTCTTCGGGAAACAGACCATGGAACAGATTGTCATGAGTGTCAACAGCAAGGAAGAAGGCGGCGAAGGACGGGCAGATGAACTGGTAGAGAAGTATATGGCCCTTGCCTCTTCGCAGAAAGGAGGACAGGCGTCATGACAGAGATTTCAACCGAAAAACTGCAGTATACCGGACGCTTCCATCAGTTCGGGATCTATTTCCGCAAATTCCTGCGCATGTTCGTCTATCAGAGCGACTGGGTCGTTCTTCCGATCGGCGCCGTCATAGCGGCTCTCGTGACCTTTGTCGTGGGAAACAACATGTTTGTCACGCAGGAGGGGACGACCATGGGAACCTTCGCCCTGACCTGCGTCTGTGTCTGGAACGGTTTCTTCAACTCGATCCAGGTGGTGTGCCGTGAGCGCGATATTGTCAAAAAAGAGCATCGCGCAGGCATGCATATAACATCCTATATTTTGGCCCATATGGCATATCAGCTGATCCTGTGCTTTTTGCAGACGCTGATCACGCTCCTGATCTGCCACGTGGCGGGCGTCCATTTCCCGAAGCCCGGCGTCATAACGCGCTGGGGAATCGTCGATATGGGCATCACGATCCTGCTGGTCACTTATGCGGCCGACATCATGGCCCTTATGGTCTCCTGTCTCGTCAGGAACACGACCATAGCCATGACAGTCATGCCCTTCCTGCTGATCTATCAGCTGATCTTCTCGGGCAATTTCTTTGACCTGGGAGCGGCGGATTTTATCAAAGTGACCACCATATCCCACTGGGGGTCGGACAGCCTGTGCGTCATCGGCCGCTACAACGAGCAGCCCATGGTATCGCTGTGGAACACGCTGGTCCAGTTTAAAGACGCGGACTTCTACGGCGAAAAGCCGCTCCTGTATGTGCTGCAGGCGGTGGAGAAGAACGGCATGCTGAATGATTTCCTCAAATGGTCGGGGCAGAATAATTTAAAGCCCGCCTATGAGGCCATTCCCGCCAATGTGCTGCCGGCATGGGGCGCCATACTTTTGATGATCGTAATCTTTACAGCTGTTGCTGTCATTGCACTGAAGTTTATTGACAAGGACAAGAGGTGAGAGAGGTAGACAACCAGATGAAAAATAACACATTGGAAACAAAAGCATCGGTTAAAAACGGTGTCAGCAGAATGGTCTTCGCCGTCCTGTCGATCCTTCTGGAGGTCGGAGTAATTCTGGCCCTGATCTTCTGGGCCGGAAAGGCGGCGGGATGGATCTATACAGTACTGCACATCCTTGCCTGGATCCTTGTACTTGC
>CAMOXK010000198.1 GCA_946629065.1 uncultured Clostridia bacterium | reverse complement strand
TAGCACGCGGTTTGGGCGCTGCTATCAATTTGAAAGCACGGATCGGCGGCGCGGAGGAGGCGGCGATCCGGCGAAGGGGTACAGGGGAAAAAGCTGTTTCCCCTGTGCTCTCGGCAGAGCCCACGACACTTTGCAGCTCTTCGGGCTGAAAGTGTCATAGTGGGTTACACACTTTGAAAAAGCTGTGTAAAGCACGCCCTACCCCCGCGAATCATCCAGGAAGGAGGTGAAATGAATGAGTAAAAACTATGCCGTTGCCCGCGTCCAGCAATACACCAAGGCGAGCATCGGCAAATCCGAGCGCCACATTGAACGCAAAAACCAGAACTACGAGAATATGAACGTGGACTTATCGCAAACGCCCCGGAACGTTCATTTCCAAAGCTGCGGAGACCTGACCTATAACGCGACCCTGGATAAGATGATCGAAGAAGGCTCCGTCTCTCTTCGCGGCCTGAAGCCGGACGCCAAGCTCTTCGACGAGATGATCTTCGATGTAAATACGGCCTATTTCGAGGAACACGGCGGCTATGACTACGCCTGCCGGTTCTATGAGGAGGTCTTCCGCTTCGCTCAAAAGGAATATGGCCCGGAAAACATTCTGTCCGCCGTCATGCATGCCGACGAACTGAACAGCGCGCTTACAGAAAAGCTGGGCTATCCGGTCTATCACTATCATCTGCATGTGGTGGCCCTGCCGGTGGTGGAGAAGGAAGTCCGGTATTCCAAGCGGTGTAAAGACCCAGAGCTGGTCGGCAAGGTCAAAGAGGTCATCCATCAGATCAGTCACTCCAAGAAGTGGGCATCGCAGAAGGTCACGGACGAGGAAGGGAAAACGCAGCTGATCAAATCCTACAGTCTCCTGCAGGACCGTTTCTTTGAGCACATGCGCGACGCCGGGTTCGAGGACTTCGAGCGCGGTGAGCGCGGCAGCACAGCCCAGCATCTGTCGGTCACGGAGTTCAAGGTCAAACAAGAGCAGCAGCGGCTTGCAGATATCACGGATGAGAAACTTGCGGCTATTGACGCATTGGATCGTTTGGCCGAGGAGGAGATTCAGAAACAGGAAGAACTGGACAAGCTCGAAAAGCAGACCGAAAAGGCAGAAAAGAAACTGGATTCCGTTGTGCCTGTCGTGCAGGACGCCGAGACATTTGCCCGGAACAACATCAGCTATTTCGAAGATCTGATTCCGGAGGCCGGAGCGCTGGAGAGTGCGAAGAGCTATCGGGAGCATAAGATCATGCCGCTGGTACAGAAGCTCAAGGAAAAGTTTCTGGGGCTGTACCGAACGATCCTTGATCTGAAGAAAAGGCTGGAGAGCCTGCAAAAGAGTCTCAACAAAGCAGAACGGGATCGGGATCATTACAAGGAGCAGTTGGAAAAAGAACAGGAAAAATGCGGTGAACTGCAGCAGGATTCCGATGATCTGCACCGGGTCAGGCGTGCCTTTGGCTCAGAGCGGATCGACGTGATTATTGCTTCTGAGCGTCAACAGGAGGCGGAGATCGAAGCGCAGCGCAAGGCAGCGGAGCAGCAGCAAAAACTCGCACGCAAACGCCACGAGCGTGACGCACGCTAAGGGGCGGTCTGTTTTGACCGGCCTTCATTTTATTACGAAAAGAGGTGAAACGAATGCAAGAAATAACACAACTGCCGGAGTGGTTCGACGGGAAGAAGCTCAACGAGATTCTGTTCTGTCAGGAGTTCCTGGCAGAACACCCGATGGTCTGCGTGAAGGGAACCTTCTTCACCGTGGACAAGCGCATCACCGACGAGCGCGAGCTGAAGAAACTGATCTACGATAAGCTCAAGGGCGCAGTCAGCAGCGGTGTGGCCAAAAAGCTGGACAGCATCCTGGAGGTGCTGCGGTCAGAGGCCTATCTGGAAGATCTTCCGTTGCAGACCGACCGCGTCCATGTGGCAAACGGAACGCTGTACCTGGACGGTACGTTTACCGAGAACAAGGAATACTGCCGGAACCGGCTGACGGTGACCTATATCCCCGATACACCCACACCGGAACGCTGGCTCAGCTTTCTCCATGAGCTTTTGGAGGAAGAGGACATTCCCACGCTGCAGGAGTATATGGGCTACTGCCTGATTCCCACGACCAAGGCGCAGAAGATGCTGATGCTGGTGGGCAAAGGCGGTGAGGGCAAGAGCCGGATCGGGTCGGTGCTCCGAGCCATTCTCGGCGACAACATGGTGAACGGAAACCTGAACAAGGTGGAGACCAACCGCTTCGCCCGCGCCGATCTGGAGCACGCGCTGTTGATGGTGGACGATGATATGAAGACCGAGGGCCTCCCTCAGACCAACTATCTGAAATCCATCATCACGGCGGAACTGCCCATGGACCTGGAGAAGAAGAGCCAGCAGAGCTACCAGGGCGAGCTGCACTGCCGCTTCCTCGGTTTTGGCAACGGCTCGCTGAAAGCGCTCTATGACCGCAGCGACGGATTCTTCCGCCGCCAGATCATCCTGACCACCAAGCGCAAGGATAAAAACCGCGTAGACGATCCCTTCCTCTCGGAAAAGCTGATTGCCGAGAAGGA
>CAMOXK010000197.1 GCA_946629065.1 uncultured Clostridia bacterium | reverse complement strand
AGGAGACAGCCGTGCTGCCCTTCGGCTCAAGGCCCATGCAGTAGTCGCCGATGATGCACGGGATCATGGCCGGGATGATCCACAGCATCCGCTTTGTGATCTTCTCCCGTTCCTGTGATGTCATGCGTTTTCCTCCTTCTGTCTGCCGTACCGGTGAACCGCTTCCACTTCTTGAATGAATCGCTCCGTGTTCTCGCCCACCAGGCCGCCATGGCCCATGTCTTCAAAGATCTTGCAGGTGAAGGGGTAGCCCTTCGCTTTCAGTTCTTCCAGGTTAGCCGACAACTTTTTGTCAACCGTTCCCTTGACCCCGTACCAGATGTGCATATCCGTGCGGGCAAAGACGCTGTAATCCGTTTTCTTGCCGATCAGGCACTTGTCCTGATTCTTCCAGCTCTGCCAGCTGGCTTTCGTGTAGAGGATCCTGTCAGCCTCCTCTATGCTGCGGCCCGTGATCTTTGCCAGAAAGCGCTTGCGCAGCTTGCCCGCCCGGCCCATAACGACAAAGAAGGTCCCGGTAAAGAAGAACAGATAGAGCTCTTTCAGGGCTTCGTTTTTGATATCCGGGTAGTCCCGCAGGGACATGCCGTCGGCAATGGTCGTGGTGATCTGCAGGCGGTCATCCTCCAGCACCTGCATCAGCGTGCGGCAGCCGTAGGAAAGGCCGTAGAGGATATCCACCTTGCCGCCGTAGTTTGCGATGAGGTAATCCTCCAGGCAGTGCGCCTCATAAGCCACGGAGCGAAACTCCGTCTCCGGCTCGGAGGGATTGAAGCCGTCGTAGGCAAGCAACACAACGTGATATTTTTCCGCGATCTTCTTTGCGGTGGGAAGAACGCCGAGATAGCTGGTTCCGCCGCCGTGGAGAAGCACCATCAATTCCTCGTTTTCCCGGCCAAATTCGAAATATTTCATGGGAAAAGATACTCCTCTGTTTTTTGTCGTCTCATCGAGTCCGTGCCACAAGCCTTCCCGCGGAATCAGAACCGGGTGCAGATCCAGGCCGCCAGTGCGGAGACGGCGGGAAAGATCACAAACAGCTTCAGCAGCTGGCTTTTGAGGTTGAAGCCGTACTTCCTTCCCTCCATCACATGCGCCGCCTCGGGGTAATAATGCTGGAAGAAGTGGAATTTCAAAAGCAGGAAGTTGTCGATAAGAGCCATGTCACAGATCTTGTAAATGGTAAGGATCAGCACAAATCTCAGGAAAAACTGCCAGAACGAGAAGCCGCTTCGGAGGCCGTCCCAGACGGCGATCACACCCGCGCCAAGGATCATCAGAACGCTGATGATAAAAAGCGTCCATCCGATCGCCCTCGCTCCGTAGAAGAGCTCCTGCTCCCGCTGGATCAGCACTTCCCGCGCTTCCCTGGGAGCCGAGGAAAAGAACTTGTTATCCTGAATAAACGCCACACAGGATATCAGCATCAGAGCCATCGCCGCGCAGAATACGATCGCCAGAAACATGGTTAAAAGCATGATGGTTTCCTCCCGATTATTCATGTTGTTTGAGCTGCTGATCGCCCACATATTTTTTCCAGCCAAGCAGCAGCGCTGTATATAGCACGATCGCGCCGAGACTCATATTGGATGTCCCGATCCCGTTACAAAGCGCCGTGTTGCCAAGCCGTCGCACGGCGTTGAACACGCCCTTTCCGATCATCAGATTGAACACGCAGTACCATTTGGGAAACGGCGTGCGGCCCTTTGCAAAGGCGATAAACTGCACAACGCTCGCTCCGATAAAAAACACGCCGAACACGGCCGCGGCCGGGAGCAGGAAGGTCAGCAAATACCGCATTGCGATGTCTTGACCGACGCTCTGACCGGCTGCTTCCGCAACGGTTTTGTAAATCCACATAAACGCGCCGCAGGGCAGGTGCACCGCCCCGCCGCCGAGGGCAAGATAAACGTACATCGCGAGCTTATAAAAGCTGCCGCCGCGGGGCATTGTTTCCCGGATCAGCGGATAGATCGTCATGAGAGCGGGAAATTCCAGACAGATCCCCACAAAGCCGACAAGGCCGCCCAGGATCGGCCGCCAGGCGGGCATGTCCAGCGCGATAGCAAAATAACCTTCGATCATGTTCGCTCCGTCCGGGAACTTCGCCGCGCCGATCAAACAGTCTCCGATCAGCGTCAGCATGGCCCCGAGCAGGCCGATCTTTAACCAACTCTCCGCTTTTTCTCTGTTCATCTGCTCACTTCCCATGGTTTCCGCCCTCTCTGAAGTTCGTCCTGTCAGGTTACCAAAGCCGCCCGGGATCCCGTATTTCATATAGCGCCTACTTCCGGCAGCAGCGGTGTCATGCAGTCCATGCTCAAAAGCAAGGTCGAGCTGTTGTGCAGCAAAGCCGAGGTGGCCGGCGGAAGGACGCCGACAGCCCCCAGGGCGATCAGCGCGCCGTTGAAGCCCATGACAAAGCGGTAATTCCGGTCGATGCGGCCCATCAGCTTTTGAGACAGCTTCCGCAGCAGCACCAGCTCCCGCAGGTCCTCCGCCGCGATGGTGATATCCGCCACCTCCCGGGCGATGCTTGCACCGCTGCCGATGGCCACGCCCACATCTG
>CAMOXK010000196.1 GCA_946629065.1 uncultured Clostridia bacterium | reverse complement strand
CCGCCGGATCGTCCACCAGCGTCACCGCCGCGCTGCGGCAGAGCTGATCCATGCGTTTTTTCAGCCCGCGCACGCCGGATTCCCGGGTGTAATCCTCGATGATGGCGCCTATGGTCTCATCCGGCACGGTCAGCGCGCCCTCGGGGATTCCCACCGCCTCCATGGCGCGGGGCAGCAGATGCTCCCGGGCGATGCGCTGCTTCTCAATCGGGGTATAGCCCTGGAAGGGGATCACCTCCATGCGGTTCAGGAGCGGCTCCGGGATCGTGTCCAGCGTGTTGGCCGTGCAGATGAAGAGTACGTCGCTTAAATCAAAGGGCACGTTCAGGTAATGATCCGTGAAGGAGAAATTCTGCTCCGGGTCCAGCACCTCCAGCAGCGCGCTGGCCGGATCGCCGTTATAGGACGCGGAGAGCTTGTCCACCTCGTCGAGCACCATGACCGGGTTGGAGGAGCCGCACTTGTGGATGCCGTCAATGATCCGCCCGGGCATGGCCCCGATGTAGGTACGGCGATGGCCGCGGATATCGGCCTCGTCCCGTACGCCGCCCAGGGAGACGCGCACGTATTTGCGACCCAGGGCTTTGGCGATGGACTCGCCGATGGAGGTCTTGCCCGTGCCCGGCGCGCCCACAAAGCAGAGGATGGAGCCGGACTGCTTTCCTCTCAGGCGCATGACGGCGATCTGCTGCAGAATGCGCTTTTTCACCTTCTCCAGTCCCGCGTGCTCTGCGTCCAGCGCAGAGCGGGCCTTGTCCATGGAAATCTCCTCCGCCGGCTCCTTCTTCCAGGGCAGGCTGGTGAGCAGATCCAGCCAGTCGGTGAGCATACCGGCCTCCGGGCTGTTGGAGCCCTCGCCCTTGAGACGGTTGAGAACCTTTCGCCCTTCCTTCAGGGCGGTCTCGTTCATGCCCGCCTCCTCCAGCTTCAGCTCCAGCCGACGCAGCTCGGACACGTTCTCCGGGTGCATGGCGTCCAGTTCCTTCTGCAGATACTCGATCTGCTTTTTGATGGCGGATTCGCGGTAGAGCTTCTCGTGATCCTCCTGCTGGGCGGCTTGGGCAGCGCTCTTCACGTCTGCCATCTCCAGGCCTTCCATCAGCAAGCGCTCCAGCTTTTCAAAACGGACGCGCCGGCTGTCCTCCGCCAGCAGCTCGTAGCGCTCGGCGTTGGAGACACTCAGCCATGGGGACATAAAAGCGGCCACTGTCCAGAGAGAGTCCCAGTACGCGGCGAAGCTGCGCAGCCAGCCCTCCCACTGTTGTCCCCGGGAGAAAGAGAGGATCCGCTCCTTGACCTCGGTCAGCGTCCGCTTCTCCTCCTCGGGGTCCAGATCCTCCACGTCGGGCATGCGGGTAACAGTCATGCTGAAGCTGCTGTCCGCCTGTACGGTCACACCTTCGATATTGATGCGGTTTTGAACATCGATGGCGACGAAACCCGCGTCGTTTACCTCGGCAACAACACCGGCCGTACCGATGGGATGAAAGCTGTCGGCCGTCAGTGCTTTCCGGGTTTTATCCTCCTTTTGCATGAGGATGGTGACTTTATCCCCTTCTGCGGGGGCCTTGCCGGTCAGCTCCCGGTAAACCGTGCCGCGCAGCCAGAGCCTCGCGCCTGGAAGCGCGATCATATTGTATAAGGGCATGATTGCCATACTGCTATCTCCTTCTCATGGTTGTAGCTTGACAAATGTCAAGTTTCCTAAATTCTATAGCAAACCTTGACATTTGTCAAGTCCATTTGCTATAATACAGAACATCAAGGACGCAGGAGACAGGATTATGTACTGTGGGAGCAATAAAACAGCGCTGCAATCCCAGCGGCAGATCGCCGGGGCCATGATGGCGCTGATCCGGGAAAAGCCCTATGCGCAGATCACGATCAGCGAGCTGTGCAAGACGGCCGGTATTTCACGGCAGACCTTTTACAGCCTGTTTACCAGCCGGGAGAATGTGGTGGTCTTTACGCTGCAGGCCGGAGAGCGGGACATACCGGAGATCACACCGCCTGAGCGCAGCAATGACCGGGAGGATTCCCTGCGCTGGCTCTGCCGGGGCTACAGCGAATATATCCTCCAAAACCGGGAGCTCATCAAGCTGCTGGTGGACAACCGCATCGACTATCTGCTCTATGACAGCTTTTTTGAGGTCATGAACGACTGTGATTGTTTCCTGGCCGGGGCTGAGCCCTGTCTGCGCAGCTACGCGGCCAGTTTTTATGCCGGCGGCATCGCCTGTGTGGCACGGCGCTATGCCCAGGAGGGCTGCACCACGACAATCGACGGACTGCAGAACATGCTGATGACCCTGCTCTCCGGAGAGCTGTTCTGAGCTGCGATATCACGCTCCCGGCGCCTCCCTGCAGCAAGGCCGCCCGCAGGAGAAGTCAAGTAATCCGCGAGTCATTTTATATACTAGGTAAACGCTGATCAAATCGTCTGCGGCGCATCCCGGAAAATATGTGCTCTGATTTCGTCACTTTTTCTTGCAATACACAAAGTATTCCTGCGAAAAAGTACCATCATAATTTCGGCTTTCAATTTTCAGCTTGAGAAGCAAGCTGAAAATGCACA
>CAMOXK010000195.1 GCA_946629065.1 uncultured Clostridia bacterium | reverse complement strand
GGCAACGCCGTGATCGGCCCGGACGGACAGCCGGAGAAAGAAAGCGCTATCATCAAGCGCCAGCGATTTAAGATCGCCTATGTGTTCGATCTGAGCCAGACAGAGGGCAAGGAGCTGCCCACCCTGGGCGTGGACGAGCTGACCGGCGACGTAGAGGGCTTTGACAGTATTTTTCATGCTGTCGAAGTCCTCAGCCCCGTGCCGATCCACTTCCGGGAGGCGCAAGCATCTAAAGGCTGTTATAATCACTTGGAGCAATGTATCTACGTCAACGAAGGCATGAGCCAGGTGCAGACGCTAAAGACGCTGATCCACGAGACAGCCCATGCCAAGCTCCACGCCCTGCCCGTGGAAAACGGGAAGATCATCGGCAAGCCGGACAAGGACGGCCCGACCCGTGAGGTGGAGGCCGAAAGCATTGCCTATGTGGTCTGCCAGCACTTCGGCATTGACACCTCTGACTATTCCTTTGCCTATGTCACCGGCTGGAGCCGCGACAAGGAGCTGCCGGAGCTGAAAGCCTCGCTGGACTGTATCAGCACGACCGCCGCAGAAATCATTGACGCTCTTGAAGCCGCCTGTCCTGCGATTGCCCGTACACCAATCAAGCCCCAGGAAAAGGCCGAAGGAAACTTGTCTCACCGTGAGACAAGTTTTTCCGAGGCCAGGTAAGGAGAACCGCTTGAAAACAGATATTCTCCATATGCTGCAAGCTGTCCTTTTGGAAAATACGACTTCCTATCAATCGGACTTTGAGTTTGATGTTACCACTCTGCTGGAAGCGGCAAAAGAGCCGAAGATTGAAGATCGTACCTACTACTGGCTCTCCCGCCCCTGCGGAACGTGGTGCTTAAAAGAGAGGGATATTTTTCTGAAAGGCTCTGCTGCCTACAACATATGGACGCATTATGAATCCGAGCATGACGGTTTTCGAGCGTTCCGCGTCGTCGTCGAGGAAAAGAACGACCAGGGTCTTTTTGGTCAGGTCATTCCCTTTGACTATGGAGAAAGCGTCCAGCGAATCAAAAAGGCGGCTCTGCCCATCAAGTATATAACTGGCGAATATGGGGACGGCACTCCTTTTTCCATGCCATACTCTTACTATGACACCGACGAACGATTCCGAACAGCGGTCTTTAGCAAAGGCGTCAAGACAAGCCAGGTATTTCCCGAAAGCGAGGACGAGCTGAAACTCCGTATTGCCAGAGAACACAGATTGCAGACCCGCAGGCAAAAGCCTCATAAGGAGAAGCAGAAACTTGTCTCACGGTGAGACAAGTTTTTGCTCTATCAATCCAATTACGCAGTACCTTTTGAGAAAGCGCCGCTTGCGGCGCTTGTTAAGCAAGTATGGCATTTGGTAGCACAAACGCCCCTTGTTAGGGGGATGCCCCCTAAAACCCCACGCACGAAATGTGTCTCACCGTGAGACACAAAAACGGAAAGGATGATGCCATGAGAACACGCCCGCGACATGTCAGCGTGTGGATGAACGAGGCAGAATACCGACACTTGAAAGAGCAGGCCGAGCTTGCCGGGATGGGGCTTGACCCCTTTATCCGATCACTTGTCGCCGGTATTCAGCTTCGCCCGCGTCCGCCCGATGAATACACCCGGCTCCTCCGGGAGCTGTCGGCAATCGGGAACAATATCAATCAGATCGCGTACTGGGCAAACGCGCAAAAGAGCATCCAAGAGGCCAAGATCGTTGACGCAGCTGTGCTGGCAAAGAAAGCCTGGGAGCTTGTGAAGAATGGCCTATGATAAGATCCGGGTCATTCATACCCGGCTGGATAACTCTCTCCGCTATGTGATGAACGCGGAAAAAACCGTGGACGGCTCAACGGGCGCTGTCCTCGTGGACGGGATCAACTGTCAGCCGGAAACAGCCTACCGGGACATGATGCAGACCAAGCGCCGCTGGGACAAAGTTAACCGCCCCATACAGGGCTATCATCTGATCCATTCCTTTGCCCCCGGCGAAGTCACTCCGGAGCAGGCCCAGGCTATCGGGATGGAGCTTGCCAGCCGCCTTGTCGGAGATCGGTTTGAAGCCGTGGTCTCCACGCATACCGATCATGCTCATGTGCATTGTCATATCGTGTTCAACTCCGTTTCCTGCACCGACGGCAAGATGTTCCGGGATAACTTCAAAGCCTATTTTGGAGATATACGAGGTCACGCCAATGACCTCAGCCGGGAAAACAATTTGTCCGTTATTGAGCCGAAAGGCAAGGGAAAACAGTATGCGGAATGGAACGCCGAGAAGAACGGCAAGCCCACCGTGCGCGGGCTGATCCGGCGGGACATTGACGCGGCGCTGGATAGCGCTTTTACGTTTCAATCCTTTTATGAAGCTCTGCAGAAGCAAGGCTATGCGGTCAAGCGCGGTGCTAACGTGAAGCATACGGCGGTCAAGCCGCCCGGATCGTATCGCTTTGTCCGACTGGACAGCCTGGGCGACGGCTATACCGAAGTGGACATACGGAACAGGCTGAACCGGAGCCGCACGGAGCCGGAGAAGCCGGAGCTCATGATGGCAACGCCTTTGTATATCCCCAAAGGCCGATATAAAGTCAAGCGGCGT
>CAMOXK010000194.1 GCA_946629065.1 uncultured Clostridia bacterium | reverse complement strand
TATCCTCATTGTTGCGGACAAAACAGACGGCGGATGCTGAAACGGCAGCATCCGCCGCGTGAAAGAATGACGCTTATTCAGCCTGGCAGTCTGTCACTTCATAGCTTGTCGGCTGATCGAACGGAGGGCCGTAGACGATCATTTCATCGGAGAGAAAGCCGCCACCGACGAAATCTCCGACGTATTCCGCGTCTTCTCCCGTCGTGATCGTCACATTCTTCGTCCGGCAACCCGTCACCTGTGTGACAGGGACGCCCAGCTCCGCCGGCTCATAGCCGCCGCAGTATCCGGTGATCCCGCCAATATAGGAGCAGCCGTCACCGACAGTGATGGTTACGTCTTCAGCCACGCAGCCCATAAAGTATTCCGAACCGAACCCGCAGCCGGAGACGCCGCCGATGCCATAACAGTTGCTGCCGACCTGAATACTGCCGTGCCCGATGCAGTTCGCGACGCTGGTGTTCTGCCAGCCGCCGCCGACAATGCCCACGTTGGCAGTTTTTCCTTCCTCGATGACGATATCCGCGCGAGCCTCGCAATTCGTAATCACACTGCCCATGGACGCTCCAACGATGCCGCCGAACATGCCTTCCTCACTCATCTCATTGGGAATCACGTGGACAGTGCTGTTCTCCAGCTTCACATCCGAAACGGTGGACATGAAGGCATATCCCACCACATCGGAGACCATCAGGAAGCCTTCCGCGTGAACGTCCTTTACTGTCAGGTTGGAGAGGGAGGCGTTGGCCAGGCAGCCGAACAGACCGGCCGTATAGGCTTCCCCCTGAGAGATGGTAAAGTTGCTGATGGTGTGGCCGTTTCCGTCAAAGGATCCTGTAAAGGCGTATTCCGTGTCCGGAAGTTCAGTGGGCTGGCCGTTTTCATCAGAACCGGGTACGAAAATGCCCAGTGGGGACCATTCAGCGCCGTTCAGATCAATGTCTGCGGTCAGCACATAATGGCCGGAAAGATTCTGACTGACAGTGGCCAGTTCCTCGGCGGTGGCAATCTCGATTACTTCAGCTGCCGTTCCCTGTTTGACCCAGCTGATGGCGCCGTCGTCAGCTGTCAGCGTCAGGACGGTCTGGCCGTTGTCGTTCACAGAGAACGCGTAAGGGGCGGCCTCGGCCTCGAATTCCAGGTTGCTCCATGCCACATAGAGGCCCTGGCCGTCGCCTTTCTCTCCGTTGTCCACAGCATAGGCTTCAAAGTCAGCGGTCTGCGTCCCGTTCATCATCGTGACGCCATGGCCGTTTTCATCGATGGTCATGGAAAGATCGACGCCTGCGTATTCCTCGCCGAAGGCAGACAGGTCGGCCTTCCACGCGCCTACAAAGCCAAGGCCGTCCAGCTGCGCAAGCGCTTCCGGCATATGCGCGGAGTAATCCATGTTTTCCAGGCAGAACAGGGCAATGACCTTGCGGATCGTCTCTTCGTCCGCGTCCGCGTCGATGCCCGCGGCCAGCCAGTAGGCATAGGGGCCCACCAGATAGCCCTTCAGTTCTTCCAGATCCTTGCCATAGCGAAACTCAATATGATAAGTTTCTGCCATGGTGTCTTCCCGCAGGAGGAAGTAGTTGAACTCGCCTGCTTCATCCGTGCTCTTGTAGGCATCCACCGGGAAAGCCATGGAGATTTCCGTCCCCTGATACATCATGGTTTCGGTTTCGCCCACGTTGACCTGTCCAAGGTATTCATAGGTGTGGGTTTCGCTGGTGCCGTCCGTTTTCAGGATCGTGGCGGTATTGCCGCTGAAGGTGATGCGCTCCGCGCCGTTGATGAAATCGCAGTCGAAGGCGTACCCGCCGTCCGCGAAGGCTTCGACGGCCGCTTCGCCGTACAGCTCTGAGGTGATGGAGCTCTGGAGCCTGCCGGTCATCTCCGGCGCGGCATCCTCGCCGATGACCGCCGCGATGTAGTCCTGCCACACAGGCGTCCACTGATCGCTGATAATGACATCGAACAGGCTGACATAGGCAGTGCCGTTCTCCCCGGCGATGGCGGGGAACACGCCGCCGAAGGCAGCGGCTTCCGCAGTGACGTCAGCTTTAGTATAGGAGAAGACCAGCTCGGGGTAGCCGAAAGCAGCCACGGTCACCGTATACTGTTTTCCTGCTTCAAACAGGGGGCTCTCGCTGCCGTTGCGGGCCTTGACCACTCCGTCCGCGTTCAGCACGCCGTTTTCATCCAGCGCGATGAAGGTGCCAACCGTACCGTGATGCCCCACAATTTCCTGCTCAACAGGCTTTTCAGCGCCTTCAGCCAGGATCTGAACATGCTGGATATTGGCCAGGTAATCGGTCATGGAGCCAGAAGCCAGCACGATACTCTTTCCGTCAAAGGCAATGTCTTCGGCGGTCAGGCCGCTGTCAATGATGAAGTAAGGCGCCTGCGCCGCGGCGGGGCCGCCCTCAAAGGACGGGGAGCGGTACTTGCCGCTGGCGTCCGCCACGTTCACATAGTAGTATCCGGGCTTCAGGCCCGCGGCATCCCGGAAGGTGATGATCACCTTGCTGTCCGCGATCTCCACGGTATAGCTGTCGGCGGGGACAATCTCCTCGTTGCGCACGCCCCAGCGGATGTCCAGCACCTGGAGATCGAA
>CAMOXK010000193.1 GCA_946629065.1 uncultured Clostridia bacterium | reverse complement strand
GGAGACGAGCATCGGCCTCGTCCTCGTCGTAGGGGCTGGCGTCCTCGACAGCCCGGCGGTACGAGGATAGATCCGTGTATGCTTTGGGCGAATTCGCAACTGTGTGCGGCGCCACAAAAAACACTTGACAGCAAACAGGGGAAAGACTACACTAAGTATACAAAAAGCGGCGGAGAGGATCCGCCTCTTCTTGTGCCGCCTGTACAAAAACGGGCGAAAAAAGCAAATATGACCCGGATGAATGACCCGAGAGAGACCGCTTGTGGCGGAGCCGAAGGGGAAGGCAAAAACTCTCAGGCAAAAGGATCGGATCAGGACGGGACTTCGGAAAGTGCACGCCAAAGAAGATGCACACCAAAGGGGCAACTGATTCTTATCAGGAATCTCTCAGGTAACGACGGAGGCAGAAGGACCAAAGGGGTCTTTCTGTCCCTTTTTTTGCGCAAAAACAGCGGCATCCCGAAGGAAACTCGCTTCCGCCCCTATCGGCCTTCGGCCACTTCCCCCGGAGGGGGAAGCAAGAGCGGACCAGCCTTCTCCCTCAAATCTCAAATCTCAAAACTCTATTGGACGGAGGAAAAACATGAGCGAACTGAAACGCACCCAACTCTATGAGACCCATGTGGCGGCGGGCGCCACCATGGTGGACTTCGGCGGCTGGGACATGCCTGTGCAGTATCCCAGCGGCATCGTGGCCGAGCATCTCTACACCCGGCATTTCTGCTCCCTCTTTGACGTTTCCCATATGGGCCGCCTCCTGGTGGAGGGGCCGGAGCGGGTGGAATTCCTGCAGCATGTCCTCTCCAGCAATGTGGAGGGACTGGATCTTTACAAGGCCCAGTACTGCATCCTTCCGGACGAGGACGGCTCCGCCATCGACGACGCCTACCTCTACCGCTTTGAGGAAGATCGGCTGCTGCTGGTGGTGAATGCCGCCAACACGGAAAAGGACCTTGCCCATTTGCTTCCCATCGCGAAAAACTACGACGTTACCGTGACCGATATCACTGCCGACTGGGCCTCCATCGCGGTCCAGGGTCCCAAGAGCAAGGAACTCATGACCATCCTCTCCGGCGGCCAGGCGGTCACCGAGCCCATGAAGAACGCCCTGAACAGCCTGATGCTGGAGGGCCACTTTGCCCGCATCGCCAAGACCGGCTACACCGGCGAGCCTCTGGGCTATGAGGTCTATGTCAAGAGCGAGGACGCCGCCTGGCTCTGGAATCGGCTCTGCGAGCTGGGAGCCCGCCCGGCGGGCCTCGGCGCCCGTGACACTCTGCGCCTGGAGGCGGGCATGCCCCTCTACGGCCACGAGATGGGCCGGGACGCGGAGGGCAAGCCCATGCCCATCTATGCGGTGCCCCTGGCCAAGTTCGCGGTGAGCTTTTCCCAGCGCAAGGGCGATTATATCGGCCGCAAGGCCCTGGAAAAGCAGTATGAGACCTTTAAGCGCATCCAGAACCGGGACTTCTCGGACTGTGCTGCCCTCCCCAGAACCATCCGGCCCATCACCCTGCTGGAGCGGGGCGTCATGCGGGCGGGCATGCCCGTCTACCGGGGCGATACCCAGATCGGCTGGGTCACCAGCGGCACCATGGTGCCCTACTACAAGGCCGAGGGCGAGGGCCTGGAGACCGTGATCACCGACACGGTGGAAAAACGGGCCATCGGCACCTGCTATATCGATAGCTCTGTGCTGGAGGATGATATCGTCACCGTAGATATCCGAGGCAAGCGGGTGAAGGCCGTGATCCCGGAAAAGCACCTGGACAACATGGCGCCGCCCTATGCCCGCCCCATCCTCTACGGCAAGGAGATCTCCCGCCTTCCCGAAAGCGGCGACAGCCAGTCTCTGAAGGCCCTGAACCTGCTGCGGCGGGCGGAGGAAAACCACCTCTGGCGGCAGAAGCGCTGCATCAACCTGATCCCCTCGGAGAATACCCCCAGCCGGGCGGTGCAGATGCTCTCCGCCTCCGACCCCAGCTGCCGCTATGCCGAGCACAAGAAGATTAAATCCTTCTACGACAAGGACATTTTCTACTACCAGGGCACCGGTTTCATCGACGAGGTGGAGCAGCTAGCCGTGCGGGAGCTGCGAAAATACTTCGGCTGCACCGAGGTAGAGACGAGAGTCACCAGCGGCCAGATGGCCAACACCTGCACCTTCTCCGCCCTGATGGACTGGAAGAACCGGCTGGACCGCAAGCACACGCCCCAGCGCCTGGGCTATGTGCTGAATAACCACATCATCAAGGGCGGCCACCTCTCCGCCCAGCCCATGGGCGCCCTGCACGACTACATCGCCATCGACCCGGTCACCGAGCGCAGCGCCGTGGTGAACTTCCCCGTCTGCAAGGACAACATCTTCAAGATCGACGTGGAGGAGACCAAGAAGGTCATCGACCAGTACCGGCCCGAGCTCATCATCTTCGGAAAGAGCATGGTGATCCACAGGGAGCCTGTGGCCGAGATCCGCAAATACGTGGACGAGCAGAAGCTCCCCACCACCATCATGTACGACATGGCCCACGTCCTGGGCATCGCCGGAGACTATTTCCAGAATCCCTTCCAGGAGGGCGCCGAGATCGTCACCGGCTCCACCC
>CAMOXK010000192.1 GCA_946629065.1 uncultured Clostridia bacterium | reverse complement strand
CCATCGTGGCCCGGCGGGAGTGGATCGTGAAGTCGCCGGACTTCCGCTATGTGGGCTGGCAGTATCAGTTTACCGACTATGCCGTGGCCATCTGGCTCAGCATGCACGGAAAGATCCGCTTTCTGGACCGCTGCATGTCCCTCTACCGCATCGGCTCCAACCCCGGGGCCTGGAGCAGCGGCGTAGGGCAGTATTACAACAAACGCATCCACTTCGTCACCGGCGAGCGGGAGATGCTGAAGGCTGTGCTGCCCCATGTGAGCGGGGAGCAGAGAGCACAGACCGAGGCCGTGATCCGGGAGCGGGAATTTGAGCTTGCCTATCTGCAGGGCAGGACCGAGGAGCTGGTAAAGCCGGCCTACCGGGATCTGTTCCGCGCCAAGCCCTTTTCCTTCCGGGCGGCGACCCGGCTGAAAAACGCCTTTCCCCATCTGCACCGCCTCTATCGCAGGAAGCGGGGCTACGGCGAATAAGTCTGCGAGAAACCGAAGGATTCAGTTATGGATAAAAAAAGCAAAGTCATCAGCAACCTGATCTGGCGCTTCTTTGAGCGCTTCGGCGCCCAGGCGGTCAGCATCGTGGTGAGCATCATCCTGGCCCGCAAGCTGGGCCCGGGGCCCGCCGGGGACATCGCCGTCATCATGGCGGTGATCACTATTTTGAAAGTCTTCGCCGACAGCGGCATGGGCAACGCGCTCATCCAGAAGAAGGATACGGACGATCTGGACTATTCCTCCGTGTTTTTCTTCAACCTGGGTTTCAGTCTGCTGCTCTATGCGGGGCTGTTTTTCGCAGCGCCGGCCATCTCCCGGCTCTACCAGGAGCCCTCCTATGTGCCCATCCTGCGGGTGCTGGGCCTGCTGGTGGTGGTGTCGGGCCTCTTTAACGTGCAGCAGGCCTATGTGGCCAAGACCCTGCAGTTCAAGCGCTTTTTCTTCGCCACCCTGGGCGGCACCCTGTTCTCCGCGGTGCTGAGCATCAGCATGGCCTATCTGGGCTTTGGGATCTGGTCTCTGGTGGCGCTGCAGCTTTCAAACTTCACGGTGAACACCGTGATCCTGTGGTTCACGGTGGAGTGGCGGCCAAAGCGCATGTTCTCCTTCCAGCGGCTCAAGGGACTTTTGTCCTACGGCTGGAAGCTCCTGGCCGCGGCCTTCATGGACACGGTCTATCTCCAGGTCTACCCCCTCATCATCGGTGCGGCCTATTCCAAGGAAGCCCTGGGCCAGTTTGACAAGGGCCGCAACTGGCCCGAGCAGATCACCCAGAGCATCAACGCCTCCATCGACGCGGTGCTGCTGCCGGTGCTCTCTGCCGAGCAGGACGACAAGACCCGGGTCCGGGACATGACCCGCCGGGCCATCATGACCAGCTCCTATGTGATGATGCCCATGATGGCGGGGCTGGCGGCCTGTGCAAAGCCCCTGGTGCATTTCCTGCTGGGGGACGAGTGGCTCCCCAGCGTGCCCTTTTTGCAGATCTTCTGCGTGATCTACGCCTTTTATCCCCTGCACACCGCAAACCTCAACGCCATCAAGGCCATGGGCCGCAGCGACGTGTTTTTGAAGCTGGAGATCGTGAAGAAGATCCTGGAGACCACGGTGCTGATCATCACCGTGCGCTATGGGGTGCTGGCCATGGCCCTGGGCGAGCTGGGCTGCAGCATCGCCTCCCAGCTCATCAACGCCTGGCCCAACCGGAAGCTGCTGGACTACTCCTACTGGCGTCAGCTCTGGGATATGCTGCCTTCCATCCTGCTCTCGGCGGGCATGGCGGCGGCGGTGGGCCTGGTGATGAAGCTGGGCCTGGGCGATCTGCCCACCCTGCTGCTGCAGGTGCCCCTGGGCGTGCTGCTCTACGTGCTGGGCTCGGTGCTCTTCAAGGTGGAAAGCTTCCGCTTCCTGTGGGAGCTGGTGAAACAATATCGTAACAGAAAGGGGGAGCAGGCATGAAAACGCTGCTGCTCCTGGGCGGCTCCCGCTATCTGCTGCCCGTGATCCGCGAGGCGAAGAATCTGGGCTGCCTGGTGATCACCTGCGACTACCTGCCGGACAATATCGCCCACCGCTATTCCGACGAATATGCCAATGTGAGCATCGTGGACCGGGAGGCGGTGCTGGCCCTGGCAAAAGAAAAGCAGATCGACGGCGTCATGTCCTTCGCCTGCGACCCGGGCGTGGTCACCGCCGCCTATGTGGCGGAAAAGCTGGGGCTTCCCAATGTGGGGCCTCTGGCCTCTGTGGAGCTTTTACAGGACAAGGGGCGCTTTCGCCGTTTCCTGACGGAAAACGGCTTCCCCGTGCCCGCTTCCCGCAGCTGCGCCTCCCTGGAGGAGGTCCCCCTCGGGGAGCTGCGCTACCCGCTGATGGTGAAGCCGGTGGACTCCGCCGGCAGCAAGGGCGTGAGCCGCGTGGAGCGGGAGGAAGAGCTTCCCGCCGCCATCCGCCACGCGCTGGACTTCTCCCTCTCCGGCCGCTTCATCCTGGAGGATTTCATCGAGCCGGCAGGCTTCCCCTCGGATACGGAGTGCTTCACCGTGAACGGCGAGCTGCGCTTCGTGTCCTTCAACAACCAGTATTTTGACCGCAAGGCGGACAATCCCTATACCCCGGCGGGCT
>CAMOXK010000191.1 GCA_946629065.1 uncultured Clostridia bacterium | reverse complement strand
CTGGAGGATCTGGAGACCTGGGAGGAGCTGGACGATGCGCTCCGCTGAAGAGATCCTGGAGGCCATCCGGGAACTGAAGCCGGAGCCGGTGAAGCTCATGGAGGTCTGCGGTACCCACACCATGGCCATTGCCAAAGCCGGGATCAAGACCCTGCTGCCCCAGGGCGTGGAGCTTCTCAGCGGGCCGGGCTGCCCGGTCTGCGTCACCCCGGCGGAGGTCATCGACCAGATCCTGGACCTGGCCATGGAGCCGGGCGTGATCCTTACAAGCTACGGCGACATGCTGCGGGTCCCCGGCAGCACCCCGGGAGACAGTTTGCTCCGCCGCCGGGCCCTTGGCGCCCGGGTGGAGATCGTCTATTCCCCGATGGACGCTATCGAGATCGCAAAACAAAACCCGGGCAAGGAAGTGGTCTTCCTGGGCGTGGGCTTTGAGACCACCGCCCCCGGCACCGCCGCGGCGGCCCTCTCGGCAAGGGAGCAGGGCGTGAAAAACTTCTCCGTCTGGTCTATGCTGAAGCTGGTGGAGCCGGCGCTGCGGGCCCTGATGGCCATGGACGGCTTCTCGGTGCAGGGCTTTCTCTGCCCGGGCCATGTGGCCACCATCATCGGGGAAAAGGGCTTTCGCTTCCTGCCGGAGGAATACGGCATGCCCGCCGTCATCTCCGGCTTCGAGCCGGAGGATATCCTGCTCTCGGTCTACGGCCTCATAAAGCAAATCCGGGAGGGAAAGCCCCGGATGCAAAACGAATACAAGCGGGCTGTGGCCGAAAATGGCAACGAGCTTGCCCAGCGGATGCTGGAGCGGGCCTTCGAGCCCCGGACCGATCTGTGGCGGGGCCTTGGCAGGATCGAAAAGAGCGGCCTTGGCCTTCGGGAAGCGCTTCGGGACCTGGACGCCCAGCGGCGCTTTGGCCTCACCGAGCTGCCCCCGCCAAAGCCCACGGCCTGCCGCTGCGGTGAGGTGATCACCGGGCGCATGGGACCGAAAGGCTGCCCGCTCTTCGGGAAAGCCTGCACGCCGGAGGACCCGGTGGGACCCTGCATGGTCTCCTCCGAGGGCGCCTGCTCCGCGGCGTATAAATACAGCTCCCTGTGACGAAAGCCCCCCTTGCCTAAAGGGGGGTGGCCCGAACTTGTGAGGGCCGGGGGGATACGGTTTTGCAAAGGAATATCCCCCACCCGCTTCGCGGGAGCCCCCTTTAGACAAGGGGGCCAATAAGGAAAGTGGATTGGAAATGGACGAGATCATAACCCTTGATTACGGCAGCGGGGGGAAGAAGACCTCCCGGCTGATCGAAGAGAGCATTTTGCGTGCTTTCGATAACCCGGCGCTGCGGGCGCTGGGAGACGGAGCTATGCTCCCCGGCGGAGAGCAGCTGGTGTTCTCCACCGACAGCTTTGTGGTGAGCCCCCTGTTTTTCCCCGGCGGCGATATCGGGAAGCTCTCCGTCTGCGGCACGGTGAACGACATTGCCATGTGCGGCGGAAAGCCCTTGTACCTGAGCTGCGCGCTCATCCTGGAGGAGGGACTGCCCAGAAAGGACCTGGAAAAGATCCTGCAGTCCATGGCGGAGACGGCAAAGAAAACCGGCGTGCAGATCGTCACCGGCGACACCAAGGTGGTGGAAAAAGGCCGGGGCGACGGCGTCTATATCAACACCGCGGGCATCGGCCTGCTGCAGCATCCGGGCCTCGGCCCGGAGAAGCTCCGGGAGGGAGACGCGGTGCTGGTGTCCGGCACCGTGGGGGACCACGGCACCGCCGTGATGCTGGCAAGAAACGGCCTGGCCCAGGGCGAGCTCCGCTCCGACTGCGCGCCGCTGAACGCCCTCGCGGAGCGGCTGCTGCAGGCTGTGCCGGAGACCCGGGTCCTGCGGGACCCGACCCGGGGCGGCGTTGCCACCACCCTCAACGAATTCATCGAGGGCGGGACCTTAGGCATTGAACTGGAGGAGAAGGCCGTTCCCGTTCGCCCGGCTGTGCAGGCGGCCTGCGAGCTGCTGGGCCTGGATCCCCTCTACTGCGCCAATGAGGGCAAGCTCCTGGCGGTGGTCCCGGCGGAAAGAGCCCAAGCGGCGCTGGAAGCCCTGCGCAGCCTTCCCGAGGGGGAAAACGCGGCGCAGATCGGCTTTGTCACGGCGGCAAGGCCCGGAAAGCTCACCCTCCGCACGCCCCTTGGCGGCAGACGGGTGCTCCAAAAGCTCACCGGCGCGCAGCTGCCCAGAATTTGTTAGCAAATCCCCTTTGTATATATCCACACTATAGTCAGCAAAAAATTTGGATCATAGAGAGGTGAAGAACTTGCAGCAGGAGTACAAACGGATCGACATTACCAAGGACCAGATCGTACCCATTGCCGAGCGGATGCGGAAAAACGGCGTGTACCTGGTGATGATCCATGCTTTCCTGAACAAGGAAGGGAAGATGGACATCTCATGGGACTACGCGGTGGACCCGGCCGTCGAATCCTACCATGTGGTGGGGGAGATGACCGTGCCCTCCATCGGCGAGATCTACGACGAGGCCGCCCGCTGGCCCGAACGGGAGCTGAACGAGCTGTTCGACATCACCTTTGAGGGACTGGACGTGTCCAAGCGGCTCTTCCTGCCGGAGGACATGCTGGA
>CAMOXK010000190.1 GCA_946629065.1 uncultured Clostridia bacterium | reverse complement strand
GGGGTGTACTCCCAGCCCTCGGGGGACACGAAGGTCCAGCTCAGAGAGGTGTAGATGTTGGCATAGGCCACGAAATAGGCGGTCTTGCCCTCTTCCCGGCTCTCATTGGTGGGGTTCTTGGTGACGTAGAGGAACAGCGGCGCGCTTGCGTCTTCCGCAGGCTGCGGCATCTGGTCCAGGGGCTGGGGCAGCGGCAGAGGATTGGTCTTGTCCGGGGTCTTGTCGCCGGTGAAGACCGCATAGCTGTCGCTCAGGGTGGCGGCGTCCACGGCGTCCTCATAGCGGAACCAGCCGAAGTTGCTGCTGACCTTATCCATGCCGAAGAAGAGCTGCTGGCCGGCGTTGTTGAAGGCCTCGGCCTCGATGGTGCGGCCTTCCGGATCCATGTAGCTCACGGTGCGCTGGCCGTTCTGCACCTGGATGTGCTCAATGGCCAGGGGCTGGTAGCTCAGGCTGCCGTCCTTCAGGGTCACGGCGCACTTGTTGGTGTAGCCCTCGTTCTCACTGAGCAGGATGTTGTCGTAAAACAGGTAGGACCAGGCGCCGGTGGCGGGGTCATAGTAGGTGTCGGCGTTATCCGACAGGATATCGGGGAAGGACTCGCCTTCCTCCAGCTTGGTGCTGCACTCCACCAGGGCGTCCATCTTCTCGCTCAGCTCCCAGAGCTTCACGGTGGTGGAGCGGTCGGCCTGGTGCTGGGAAGCGACCAGCACCTCTACCCGGCCGTTGTGGTCCAGGTCGGTGATGGCATAGCGCCAGTCGTGAGAGCCTTCCTGCTTGATGGTGGGCAGGGTCTGCAGCAAGGCCTGCATCAAGGGATCGGCAGGCTCCTCAGTGGGCTCGGCGTTCGGCGTGGCGGAGGGGGCTGCGGGCTCGGGAGTAGGCTGGCTGTCGCCGCCGGCCGAGGGAGCCTCCGTGGGGATCGCGGTGGTCTCGGGCTGCTGGGGCGCAACGCCGCCGCAGGCGGCGAGGGAGAGGGCCAGCGCCAGGACCAGGATCATGCATAAAACAGATCTTCTGTTCATTTTCATTCCTCCGGAGAGGCGGCGAAGCGGGTCAAAGCGCGCTGTTGCCGCCCGATTCAGATTTGCGTGTGTCGCTCAGGCGATCACAGCAGCATGTTGTTGACCAGGTTCTGGATCTTGTTGTAGTCGTAGCCGGCGCGGGCCAGAGCGGCCTTGCGGGCCTCGCCGTTGCCGTATTTGCCATCGATAACATCCTTGGCGACCTTTTCGTACTTGAGCAGGTCATTCACAAGGCCCTGAACCACATCAGGATCAAAGCCGGCTCTGCGCAGAGCGTTCACACGGGCTTCGCCGTTGCCATAGTTGCCGTTGATGCAGGCGTAAGCAGCCTTCAGGTTGGCAGTCATACCGCCGGCGACTTCTTCCAGGACTTCATCGTTCAGCTTTTCCATTGTGTATACATCCTTTCGTTTTTGATTGAACAGTCACCCTGCGGGGGGTGCTGGTCGTTTACGGAGTTGTGTTATTTCTACCGTTTCCGCGCTGCCGCGCGGACCGTTGTTCTATTATTTTACTGCATAACCGTTTTCTGTGTCAAGCCTCTGTTTTGCCACCAGGGCCGCGAAGAGCCCGTCCTTCGCGATGAGCTCCTCATACGTCCCGTCCTCCACGATCTTTCCCTTATCCAGCACCAGGATCCTGTCGCAGTGGCGGATGGTGCTGAGCCGGTGGGCGATGACGATGCGGGTACACTTCAGAGCGTCCAGCGCGTCGGAGACCTGCTTCTGGGTCTTGTTGTCCAGGGCGGAGGTGGCCTCGTCAAACATCAGGATCTTGGGCCTGGGCGCCACGGCCCGGGCGATCATCAGGCGCTGCTTCTGCCCGCCGGAGATGCCGCCCGCGCCCTCGGAGATCAGGGTCTGCATGCCCATGGGCATGGCGCGGATGTCGTCGGCTATGCCGGCGATCTCCGCCGCCTCCCAGGCGTCCTCCAGGCTGAGCCGGGGATCGGTGATCACGATGTTGGAGTAGATGTCTCCCTGGAAGAGGCTGCCGCTCTGCATCACCGTGCCGATGCGCCGCCGGAGGGAGCGCAGATCCAGTTTGTCGATGTCCTTGCCGTCGTAATAGATGGCGCCCTTTTCCGGCTTTTCAAAGCCCAGCAGCAGCCGCATCAGCGTGCTCTTGCCGCAGCCGGTGCTGCCCACGATAGCCACATACTCCCCCGCCCGGATCTTGAGGCTCAGCCCGTCGATCACATAGGGCATGCTCTCCTTGTAGCGGAAGGAGACCTTGCTCATTTCGATGCTGCCGCTCAGCCGGGTGACCACGGCCTTGGTCCCGGCGGATTCCGGCTCGGTCTTCAGGATGGGCTCCGCCATCTCCAGGATGGGTCGGATCTGGGCAATGGTCAGCGCCATGCCGCTGAGAGAGGCGAAGGCGCCGGACACCATACCGAAGGCCGCGTTGAAGGCCAGGTACTCCGAAGGGCTCACGCCGCTCTTTACCGCCAGGGCATACATGACCAGCGTCCCCGTGAGGGAAACCGCCAGGGTGATGACGCCGCTGATCTTCAGAAACAGGGGCGGGTCATAGTGGAGGCTGGCGCTCTCGGAATAGGAGGCGGCCCAGCGGGCAAAGGCCCGCTTTTCCGCGCCGGCCAGCTTGATCTTCTG
>CAMOXK010000189.1 GCA_946629065.1 uncultured Clostridia bacterium | reverse complement strand
GCTATGCCGACATGGCGGTGTCCTTCGACTCCTGCGCGTCCTGGGAGACGAATCCTGATCCGGAAGCCTTCGCGGAACGGGTGGCCGGGCTTTCCGGGAACGAGTTCCTCCGGGCCGTGTTTGCGGAGCAGCATGCGATGATCGACTACGACCACAACGACACGTATCTGACGGTTTATGACCCCGATGCCAAGTTGATCGATAAAGTCCGGGCGCTGTCCTCCGCGGAGGGGCTTTTTCTCTGGCAACCGCCGCAGGAAGAAGCATAAGGAAAGGTCAGGAGGTGTGCCGCTTTGATGGATAAAAAACAGGCATATCAAGAGCTTATCTCCGATGTTAAGGAATACTACAAAGCGCAGGAAGCGACATACAAAGATGATCCTATATTTCTGACATGGTATGACGATTGCGAAGAAATCAATCTTTGGACATACTGGCAGGGACGGGGAAGCCTCGATGCAAAAATCATGCTCGTCGGGCAGGATTGGGGCAGCCCGGCAGATGCCGCTAAAGATTACATGGCACAGTTCGCCGAAATCAACGCTGGAAGCAGGTCATCGTATTATTTGGATGGAGCGAGTATTACCGATAAAAACCTGATCAAGCTGTTTTCATCGATTGGCTATGATGTTTCAAGTGGAGCGCCTTGGAACTCCGATCTGTTCTTTACCAATTTCGTCTTGGGCTATCGCAATAAAGGCTTCTCGGGGAGTTTTAAAACACGCTGGCTGAATGAAAATAAACAGTTCTTTTCCCGGCTTGTAAATATCATCGAGCCGAAAGTTATTATCTGCCTTGGCCGTCACACCTTTTGCGGTGTGATGATGGCGTTTGATCGGGAAGCTAAGATCGGAAACTATAACGCCTTCATCACGGGAAAACACAATCCCGTTGAAGTATCTCTGTCATCCGGACAAAAGGCATATGTCTTTGCAGAGGCACACTGTGGCGCGATGGGAACGCTGAACCGCAGCCGCCTTAAAGATCCGGCTGGAATAAATGGAATCGCACTGCAGGTGAAGGATTGGACAAGAATAAAGGATTACATAGCGGAAATGAAAGAATAATTCCGGAGAGAAAAAGGAGAGGGAACCATGACCATTCGGGAATACATTGACAGCCAGGACGAGAGCATCCGGCCCCGGCTGAACGCGGTCTATGACACGATCCGCGCTGCGATCCCCGAGGCGGAGGAGCGCCTGTCCTGGGGCATGCCCACCTTCTGGAAGGGCCGCAACATCATCCACTTCGCTCCGGCGAAAAACCACATCGGTTTGTACCCCGGCGCAGAGGCGGTTGCGTTTTTTGCGCCGCTCCTGACAGAATAAAAGACCAGCAAGGGTGCGATCCAACTCCCAAATAAGCGCGAGCTGCCCCTGGAGCTGATCGTCGAGATCGCCCGCTGGTGCTGGGAGACGAACAGAAATTGAGCGGAATGAAGCATGAATACGACGCTATGCTGCGTGAGGAGCCTGACAGCGGTTAAGGCGATCCGCGAGACGCGGACCGCGGCGGAGGGGCTTTTCCTATGGAGCCCGCGGCAGAAAGAAAGGTGAACATCCTTGCAGCTTCACGAATACGGCGCCGAACAAAAGGAGACGATCCTGCTGCTCCACGGGGGCGGCCTGTCCTGGTGGAACTATCGGCAGGCCGCGGAAAAGCTGCAGGAAGACTATCACGTGATCCTTCCGATCCTGGACGGCCACGCGGGAAGCGACCGCCCGTTTACGACGATCGAGGACAACGCCTCCGAGCTCCTCTCCTTCCTTGACGAGCGCCTCGGCGGCTCCGTCCTGCTGATCGGGGGGCTGTCGCTGGGCGGGCAGATCCTGCTGGAAATGCTGTCACAGCGCACGGATTGTTGTTCGTATGCCTTGGTCGAGAGCGCGGCGGTACTCCCGTCCGGGCTGACGAACGCGCTGATCACTCCGGCCTTCGGCGCAAGCTACGGACTGATCCGATACAAGGCCTTTGCGAGGCTGCAATTCCGGTCTCTGCACATCAGACCGGAGCTTTTCGAGGACTACTATCGGGACAGCTGCCTGATCCAAAAGCAGGACATGATCGCCTTCATGAAGGCAAACACGTCCTATACGCTGAAAGATTCTTTCCGGGATTCTGCGGCGAAGGCGCACGTTTATGTGGGGGAAAAGGAGACCGGTGAGATCCTGCGCTCCGCGGATGCGATCTGCCGCGCGCTTCCATCGGTTAGCCTGCACCGCCTGCCGGAACTGCGGCACGGAGAGTTTTCGCTCAACCATGCGGATCGCTACGCGGACGCCATCCGGCAGATCGTTCGCGGGGAGCAATCGACAAGCGATTAAAACGTCGAGCGGAGCAAAATGATCCCGACAAATCGGGATTTATAGAGGTGTGTAAGATGTTGGAATTACTGAAAGCGAGATTTTCCGAACACCGGGAACGTCATCCGGATTTGGAATGG
Organism: uncultured Clostridia bacterium; assembly: GCA_946629065.1. Taxonomy (GTDB): domain Bacteria; phylum Bacillota; class Clostridia; order Oscillospirales; family Oscillospiraceae; genus Limivicinus. Next base: position 204 of record CAMOXK010000189.1, on the reverse strand, counting down.
TCCGAGGTTGAGCATAGGCTGCGCGCGTTTCCCGCCGCCATCGCGGTTTTGCGAAAGATGGAGGAAAGCGGTGGCGAGCCGGACACCATCGGCTATGACGAAAAAACGGGAAAGCTTATTTTCTGTGACTGTGCAAAGGAGTCTCCTTCCGGGCGCAGAAGCCTGTGCTATGACGAAAAGGCATTGCAAGGACGAACGAAAAAC
>CAMOXK010000188.1 GCA_946629065.1 uncultured Clostridia bacterium | reverse complement strand
TCCCGGATCCGGTCCAGGTCGGCCTCCATCACCGGCTGGCCCCTGGAAACAGAGGTACCTTCCCGGACCAGAGGGGTCATCCCTTCTCCGTTGAGGGTATAGGTATTAAGCCCCACCAGAAGGAGGACCTCCATGCCCTCGGCAGTCCGGAAGGTCAGGGAATTGCTGGTGTCGGCGATCTCCAGGACCGTGCCGTCACAGGGAGCCAGAATGTGGCCGCTCTCCGGCAGAATGCCGATGCAGCTGCCGATGACGCCGGAGGAGAACATGACGTCCGGGATCTCCCGCATGGGAACAGTTTCGCCCCCGACAGGGGCGGTCAGCGGCAGATCGGCAAGGCTCCGCCCGCCGGCGGAGGTCAAGGACTCGCCGGCTTCCATATGCCGGGATCTCTTCTTGCTGAGACGGGCGAAGGAGGCGGTGCGCAGGGCGGCAGCCTGCTCGGCGGGCAGCGTGGTCTTGAAGCTCAGTTCCTCCTTGCGGTAGAGGAGATTTGTGACAAAGTAACCACCGATATAGCTGATGACAAGGGCGACAAGATAGAGCAGAACGCTCCGCCCCGATCCTCGGGGGCCGGCGGTCATCACAAAGGCGCCCAGAAGACCGGAGGGCCCCCAGGTGGTGGAGGCCACCTGGGTGACCATGATGAACGCACCGCCGAAGCCAGCGCCAAGACCGGCCGTGAGGAAGGGCTTGCCCAGCGGCAGTGTGACGCCGTAGATCAGCGGCTCCCCCACGCCCAGAAGACCGGCAGGCAGTGCGCCGGAAATCACAGAACAGAGATTGCTGTTGCCAAGCTTTCGGGCCTTCTTCCAGAGAGCGAGGGCTGCGCCCACCTGCCCGGCCCCGGCCATGGCAAGAGCGGGATAGAGGGTGATGAAGCCCAGTTCCTGCAGCTGTACGCTGTACAGCGCCACAAGACCGTGATGCATGCCCGCTGCCACCAGGGGGAGGAAAAAGGCCGCGGCAAAGTAGCCGGAAATCGCCCGGATGAAGACACTCTCGGAGAGACAGGCGCGGCTGAAGAGCCATACGATGCCCTCGGCGGCGTAGCCGAAGAGCGGCATGATAAAGATGATGTAGGGCACCACGCAAAGGAACATGGTGAGCAGAGGCGTGAAGACCACGTCAATGGAAGCGGGCATGACGGAACGGATGGCCTTTTCCACATAGGCAATGAGAAGCGCCCCGGCGATGACGGCCAGCACGCCGCCCTTCCCGCTGCAGAGGACCGAGTCCAGGGGAACTGCGCTGTTATAAAGCCCCATGATGGAGGCAATGTGGTTGATCCCGTCCAGAGAGGTGATCATGCCCAGCATACCGCCCAGAATGGGCGTGCCGCCGAAGCGCTCCGCCGCGCGGTAGCCTGCCCAGGCGGTGAGAAAGCTCATCATGGAGGTGTTGATCAGCGTCAGGATCTGGTAGAGGAAAGCCCAGATGTTGCTGTCTGCATAGTTTGGCACTGCCTGCGCGATGAGAGAGGCGACTCCGCCGCAAAGGCCGGCACTGATAATGCCGGGAAGCAGCGGAATAAAGATATCGCCTATGATCCGCAAAGCGTGCCGGATCCCGTCCCGTTTCATTCGTTTCTGTCTCCCTGTATGTCTGCCTGCGCGTTCAGAGACGCACCGACCCCGGAATAGCGAAAGCACAGCATGGTGATGTCGTCAAACTGCTCCGCGCCATCCACAAATTGCTCAATATCCCGGGATACCCCGGCAAGGACCTGATCCGGACTGGCGTCCGGCGCCTGGTTCAGCGCCCGCAGCATCCTTTCGGTGCCGTAAAGCTCCTTCTGCGCATTTGTCGCCTCGGGCACGCCGTCCGTATATACAAAAAAGCTGTCGCCGGGATGCATCTGAAACGCGTGTTCCTTGAACTTCAGGCCCCGGAGGGTGCCGATGGGCATGGAATGGCGGTAGACCCGCAGCTCGTAGCTGCCGTCGGCCCGGCGGAGGGCCGGATGCTCGTGCCCGGCATTGGCCGCGAGCCCTTTTCCGCTGGAGATCTCCAGCACCGCGACCCAGACGGTGACGAAAAAGTCTTCGGAGTTGCTCTCGCAGAGCTGATTGTTGACGCTCTCCAGGGTCTCCCCGGGGCTTTTCCCGTTTTGCAGGCTGGACTTGATCAGGACGCGGGACACCATCATCATCAGCGCGGCGGGAACGCCCTTACCGGATACGTCCGCCATGACAAAGCCCATGTGGTCGCTGTCGATCATGAAGAAATCATAAAAATCGCCGCCCACTTCCTTGGCGGGCTCCATGGTGGCATAGAGGCTGAACTCTTTCCGATCGGGGAAGGGCGGGAAGAGGCTCGGCAGCTGGCTGGCCTGGATGCGGCTTGCCATGTCAAGCTCCGCGCTGATGCGCTCCTTCTCTGCGGTGACGCGCTTGATCTGGTCGATGTAGAGCTTTGTCCGGGCGGACTGCTTGGCAAAGGATTCCGCCAGCACTTCGATCTCGTCTCCGGTCCGATAGACGTCCTCCATCTTGAACTCCCGGTTCCGCACGCCCATGGAGGCAACGCGCCGTGTAATGGTGTTCAGCGGGTCCGTGATCCGGCTTGCGATGGAAAAGGCGGAGGCCAGGCCCGTGACCACGATGAGGAGGACCAGGAGGATCAGAATGTTTCGGGCGTGGAACATCTCCTTG
>CAMOXK010000187.1 GCA_946629065.1 uncultured Clostridia bacterium | reverse complement strand
GGAAGGACTGCCAGAACTACCGGCGCCGCAAGGCGGACGACGCAAGCGAGGGCCGGTGGATCAAGGTGGCCTGGGCCAGCCAGATCACCGACAGCTATGTGACCACCATCACCATCGCCGCCAAGGACCGCTCCGGTCTTGTCATGGACATCGCCACCGTGCTCAACAGTCTCAACGCCAAGGTGCGTAACCTCTCCGCCCGGGACAACTCCGGTCTGGCCCTGGTGGTCATCACCCTGGAAGTTCAGGGCTCCGGGGAGCTGCGGCAGATCATGAACAAGCTTTCCGCCGTACCCAGCGTCACCGAAGTCTCCCGCAACGGCACCCGGGGCTGAGTTTTGCACTTTCCTTGCTCAGGTGTACGCCCTTCTCTCTTTTCACCTTTTCCATTCACTTTTCATTCTCCGGAGGTACCATGCGAGCAGTCGTTACAAGAGTCAATTCCGCCTCGGTGGAGATCGACGGCGAAGTTGCCGGCGCCATCGGCCGGGGTCTGCTGGTGCTGCTTGGCGTCCACGAGGAGGACACCGAGCTCCAGGCGAAAAAGATCGCCGACAAGATCTGCGGTCTGCGCATCTTCGAGGATGACGAGGGCCGCATCAATGTAAATCCGGTGAACGCCGGCGCGGCGGAACTGCTGATCATCAGCCAGTTTACACTGTTTGCCGACTGCCGCTCCCGCCGTCCGGGCTTCTCCCACGCCGCCCGGCCGGAAACCGCCGTTCCCCTCTATGAGCTGGTGATTTCCGAGTGCCGCGCAAGGGGCTTCCAGGTCGAAACCGGCGTCTTCGGCGCGAAGATGCTGGTACGCTCGGACAACGATGGGCCCTTCACCATTCTGTTGGATACAAAGGAGCTGTAAAAAACCATGCTGATCAAAACCCTGCCCGTGGGCCAGCTGGAGACCAACTGCTATGTGGTCACCGACGAAGCCACTCTGGATTGCGCCGTCATCGATCCCGGCGATGAGAGCAATCTGATTCTGGACTATCTGGAGGAAAACCGCCTGCGCTGTGAGGCCATTTTCCTGACCCACGGCCACTATGACCACGTGGGTGCCGTGGAGGCCATTTCCGAGGAGACCAGCGCCACCGTTTACCTCAACCGTCTGGACGACCGGGACCAGCGGCACGACCCCCATTTTCCCTTCCACCTTCCGCCGAACGGGGAATACTACGGCGATGGGGACAGCATTGAGATCGGCTCCCTGCGTTTTGAGGTCATCGCCACCCCCGGCCACACTCCCGGTGGGGTGAGCCTGCGCTGCGGCGAGGCTCTTTTCACCGGCGACACGCTCTTTCGCGGCAGCTGCGGCAGAACGGATCTCACCGGCGGCGATATGGAGGAGGAACTCCGCTCTTTGAAAAAGCTCTGCTCCCTGGAGGGAGATTACGAGGTCTACCCCGGTCACATGGACTCCAGCACCCTGGCCAGGGAACGTCTCTTCAATTACTACTGCCGGGCTGCGATGAACAGCTGAGGCAGATGCAGGAGGAATCAGCATGCAGGAACCTTGTCTTGTGATCCTGGCTGCCGGCATGGGCAGCCGCTTCGGCGGTCTCAAGCAGATCACCGCCGTGGACGATTTTGGCCACGCTATCATCGATTTTTCTCTCTTTGACGCCTACCGGGCGGGCTTCCGCAAGGTGGTGTTCATCATCAAGCACGAGATTGAGGAGGACTTCAAGGCCGCTGTTGGCCGCCGGATGGAGAAGTACTTCGACGTGCGCTATGTCTTCCAGCAGGTGGACATGCTGCCGGAGGGCTATGAAGTTCCCGCCCAGCGGAAGAAGCCCTGGGGCACGGCCCATGCGGTGCTCTGTGCCGCCGATGCCATCGACGGGCCCTTCGCCGTGATCAATGCGGACGATTTCTACGGCCGCGGCGCCTTTGAAACCATCTATTCCTTCCTCTCTGCTGACCGGCCGGACACCCAACACGGCATGGTGGCCTATCTGCTGCGCAACACCGTCACCGAGCACGGCACGGTGGCCCGGGGCATCTGCCAGGTGGAGAACGGTCTGCTCACCGACGTGGTGGAGCGTACCAAGATCGCCAAGCGGGGCGAGGACGCCGCCTTTACCGAGGATGGCGAAACCTGGACTCCCCTCTCCGGAGATTCCCGGGTCTCCATGAACTTCTGGGGCTTTGGGCTGGATATGCTGCGGCAGCTGCGGGATCGCTTCCCCGCCTGGCTGGACGAGAACCTGCCCAGGAATCCCGAGAAGGCAGAGTATTTCCTGCCTTTCGTGACCAACGCCCTCATCCACGAGGGCCAGGGCTCGGTTCAGGTGCTCCCCTGCCATGAGAGCTGGCACGGCATCACCTACAAAGAGGACATGCCTGACGTATTGGACTATATCTCCCGCCTCCGCCGGGAGGGCGTTTATCCCGAAACACTTTTGGACTGATAGAAGGAGGATCTCAGCATGAACGTACTCGTCACCGGCGGTGCCGGTTATATCGGAAGCCATACCTGCGTGGAGCTGCTGGAGCAGGATATTGGCGTTGTGGTCATTGACAATCTGGTCAACTCCAGTGCCAAAGCCATTGAGCGGGTGGAGCAGATCACCGGCAAGCACGTGGATTTCTACCAGGAGGACGTGCGCAACCGCGCCGCCCTGGACCGGATCTTTGAAAAGCACAAGATCGACTG
>CAMOXK010000186.1 GCA_946629065.1 uncultured Clostridia bacterium | reverse complement strand
GGCTTCAGACGCCTGTATAAGAAATGCACAGAATGCAGCCAATGGATCAAAGACTGATCGGGAGACGCCGTATCACATGACTTCCGCCTGGGGATGGAGAGGCTGTCGGGGCGAGAAAAGAGGAGAATCCGATGGAAAACGGACTGTTCAGAAAAAAGAGCATGGAGCGCATTTCCTCCCCGGAGGAGCTGCATGATTACATGCGCGTCACCAGCCCCAGGCTGTGGATGATCCTTGGCGCAATCGTGGCGCTGCTGGTAGGCTTTATCGTGTACGCCTCCACGGCTACGATGGAAAACACGATGCCCATCACGGTGTCATTGTCACACTATGAGATTCCGGGAGAGGATACTGCCAGCGGGGAGACGGAAAAACTTACAGGGATGGTGGCCTACCTTCCACATGCCATAAAGGATCAGGTGGATCTGGGTATGAAGGTCCGATTGGGAAAAGTAGAAGGCTATATCAGCTGGATTGGCGTGCAGCCCAATAACGAGGTCGTACTTGAGATTTCAACAGACAATCTTTATGTTCCGCTTCCGGAGGGGGACTACGAGGCAGAGCTGGTGCTGGAATCCACCACGCCCATCAGCTTCCTGTGGAATTGACGGGGGCTGTCTATGGCTGAAAAGAGAGTGAAGCAGCCCGTCAAAAACGGGATCGCGAAGGTGCCGGTGATCATGCAAATGGAAGCGCTGGAGTGCGGCGCGGCCAGCCTTGCCATGGTGCTGGCGTACTATCAGAAATGGATTCCCCTGGAGGTTGTGCGCGCAGATTGCGGCGTAAGCCGGGACGGCTCCAATATGAAAAATGTGTACCTGGCCGCCCAGAGCTATGGGCTGGAGGTGCACGGCTACCGCATGGAAGTGGAAGCCTTGAAAAAGGAGACTTCCTTTCCCTGCATCATCCATTGGAATTTCAATCATTTCGTGGTGCTGGACGGCTTCAAGGGCGACAAGGCTGTGCTCAACGATCCCGCCCGGGGCATGGTGCAGGTGCCCATGGAGCAGTTTGACCAATCCTTCACCGGCCTGGTGCTGACCTTCAAGCCCGGGGAAGGCTTCACGCCCTCCGGCAAGCGCAAGAGCACCCTGGCGTTTGCCCGGAAGCGCCTGAAGGGCGCGGCCCCCGCCGTGGCCTTTATCGTGCTGACCTCCATCATTTCTTATTTGTTCGGCATCATCAATCCCGTCATGTCCCGCATCTTCTTTGACCGGCTGCTGACGGGGCAGGCCCCGGAATGGCTGCGTCCCTTCATCCTCGCCATGATCCTGCTGGCGGGCTTCCAGATCGTCGTGCAATGGGCACAAGCCGTTTACAGCCTGAAGATCAACGGCAAAATGGCCATCGAGGGCAACGCCTCCTTTATGTGGAAGGTATTGAAATTGCCCATGGAGTTTTTCTCCCAGCGCATGACTGGCGATATTCTGCAGCGGCAGGGCACCAACGCCTCCATTGCGGGCACGCTGGTGAACACCGTGGCCCCGCTGGCGCTGAACACGGTGATGATGCTTTTTTACCTGGTGGTCATGCTGCGCTACAGCGCCGTGATGACCCTGGTGGGCGTGGCTTCCCTGGCCCTGAACCTCGCCGTGGCCCGGTATCTGTCCAACAAGCGCATCAATCTGATGCGGGTGGAAATGCGGGACGCGGGCAAGCTGGCTTCCGCCACGCTGGCCGGCATCAGCATGACGGAGACCATCAAATCCTCCGGGGCAGAGGGCGGCTTCTTCCGCAAGTGGAGCGGCTACCAGGCGTCGGTGAACACCCAGCAGGTCAAGTTTGCCACCCTCAACGCCCGCATCGGCCTGATCCCGCAGTTCATCAGCACGGCCAGCAATTATCTGGTGCTGTTCCTGGGCGTCAGCCTGGCGATGCAGGGCAGCTTCACCGTCGGCATGATCGTCACCTTCCAGGGCCTGCTCTCCTCCTTTATGGGCCCGGCCATGACGCTGGTGGAAGCGGGCCAGACCATCCAGGAAATGCGCACCGAGATGGAGCGGGTGGAGGACGTGATGGAAAACCCGGACGACCCGGCATTGCAATACGGCGCGGATTGCGCATCGGAAGACTATGCCAAGCTCAGCGGCGATGTGGAGCTGAAGCACGTCAGCTTCGGCTATTCCCGGCTGGGCAATCCCACCGTGTCCGATTTTTCCATGCACCTGAAACAGGGGCAGCGCATCGCCATCGTGGGGGCCAGCGGCTGCGGCAAATCCACCGTCAGCAAGCTGATCACCGGGCTGTACCAGCCCTGGGCGGGCGAGATTCTCTTTGACGGCAAGCCCATTTCCCAGATCCCCCGCAACGTTTTTACCGGCTCCGTGGCCATGGTGGATCAGGACATCGTGCTGTTTGAGGATACCATTGCCAACAACATCCGCATGTGGGACGACACCATCGAGGATTTTGAAGTGATCCTAGCTGCCCGGGACGCCCAGATCCACGAGGATATTTTGCAGCGGCCCGGCGGATATCAGGGCAGGCTGACGGAGAACGGCAAGGATCTGTCCGGCGGCCAGCGGCAGCGCATCGAGATCGCCCGGGTGCTGGCCCAAGACCCCTCTATTATTATCTTGGACGAGGCCACCAGCGCCCTGGACGCCAAAACGGAATATGAGCTGGTGAAGGCCATCAAGGATCGCGGCATTTCCTGCAT
>CAMOXK010000185.1 GCA_946629065.1 uncultured Clostridia bacterium | reverse complement strand
ATCAACAAGCGGGAGGAATAATTGTGTTCACAACACAATTATTCCTCCCGCTTTCATGGTCCCAAACCATAGGGATTCTGCACATGGGGTGATAGAATACAGTCAGAAAGTCTCAGAAAATGATTTTGAAAGGAAGTTGCAACATGAAAGCAGTCATCGCAATTGACTCCCTAAAGGGCAGCCTCAGCTCTCTTCAGGCAGGCGACGCGATCCGTACCGGCATCCTGCGTGTTTACAAGGATGCTGTGGTGCAGGTACGCCCCCTGGCTGACGGAGGAGAGGGAACTGTTGAGGCTCTGACCATCGGTATGGGAGGCGAGCTTCAAACCGTCAGTGTGACCGGCCCCCTGGGAAAGAAGCTGGATGCCCAGTACGGCATTTTGGCTGACGGCGTCACAGCCATTTTGGAGATGTCCGCGGCAGCTGGCATCACCCTGGTGGAGGACGCCGAGCGCAATCCCCTCCACACCACGACCTACGGCGTGGGCGAGATGATCCGGGACGCGATCGGCAAGGGCTGTCGGCACTTCATCGTGGGCATCGGCGGCAGCGCCACCAATGACGGCGGCATCGGCATGCTCCAGGCCCTGGGCTATGGTCTGCTCAACGAAGCCGGAGAGCAGGTTTCCTTTGGCGCGAAGGGACTGGAGGAACTCAGTCGGATCACAACGGACGGCGTTCTCACCGAACTGAAGGACTGCTCCTTCCGCATCGCCTGCGACGTGACCAATCCGCTCTGCGGCGAGAATGGTGCCAGCGCCATTTACGGGCCGCAGAAGGGCGCTACGCCCTCTATGATCCTGCAGATGGACAAGTGGCTGAAAGCCTATGCGAAGCTGGCGCAGGAAATCAACCCTGCGGCTGATCGGGAATTTCCGGGCACCGGTGCGGCCGGCGGTTTGGGCTTCGCTTTCCTGAGCTTCACCAACGCCGTTCTGGAATCCGGCATCAAGATCGTACTGGAGGAGACCCGGCTGGAGGAGTATGTGAAAGACGCCGACATCGTCATTACCGGTGAGGGACGCCTGGACGGGCAGACTGTCATGGGCAAGGCACCCATCGGTGTGGCGAAGATCGCCAAGAAGTACTTAAAGCCCGTCGTGGCCTTTGCCGGCTGCGTGACGCCGGACGCTGTGAAGTGTAACGAGCATGGCATTGACGCCTTCTTCCCCATCCTGCGCGGCGTGGTAACGCTTTCTGAGGCAATGGATTCCACCAACGCTCACAAGAACATGGCCGATACTGTAGAGCAGGTGTTCCGCCTGCTGGCAATCAAATAAGGAGAGAGGTAAGAACCTATGGAAGCACAGTTTTCAACCTTGGGCGCCCTGATCGGGCTTGCCATTGCGATCATCCTCATCATCCGCAAAATCGCTCCCGCCTACTGCCTGATCCTCGGCGCACTGATCGGCGGCCTCGTCGGCGGCGGAGGACTGGTGACCACCGTGAATACCATGGTCAGCGGAGCGGGCTCCATGATGTCCTCTGTTCTCCGCATTCTGACCAGCGGCATACTCGCCGGCGCGCTGATCAAAACAGGTTCTGCGCAGAAGATCGCGGAGGCGATCGTAGACAAACTGGGAGAAAAGCGGGCTGTCACAGCCATTGCCATCGCCACAATGATTATTTGCGCCGTGGGCGTGTTTATTGACATCTCCGTGATCACCGTCGCCCCCATCGCGCTGGCCATCGGAGAAAAGGCAGGTCTCAACAAGGGCAGCGTGCTGCTGGCCATGATCGGCGGCGGCAAGGCCGGCAACATTGTCTCCCCCAACCCCAACACCATTGCGGTGTCCGAGGCTTTCCAGCAGCCCCTGACCTCGGTCATGATGAAAAACATTATCCCCGCAATTCTTGCCCTGGTCGTCACGATCCTCCTGGCAACGCTGCTGACTAAAAAGAAAGACGACCCCATCACAGCAAAAGACCTGGAGGGCAATGACGCAAAGGATCTGCCCGGCTTCCTGCCTGCCATTCTCGGCCCTCTGGTGGTCATCATCCTGCTGGCGCTTCGTCCTCTCTTCGGCATTACCATTGATCCTCTGATCGCGCTTCCCGTGGGCGGCATCGTCAGCGTTCTTGTAACGGGCCATGCCAAGCACCTGGTGGAGTACACAGAGTTTGGCCTGAGCAAGGTCATCGGTGTCTCCATCCTGCTGATCGGAACCGGCACCATCGCCGGGATCATCAAGGCCTCCGCCCTGCAGTACGATGTGACCAATCTGCTGGAAGCCATGCATATGCCCGCCTTTATTCTCGCGCCTCTCTCCGGTGTCCTGATGGCAGCGGCTACCGCTTCTACCACCGCCGGTGCTACAGTTGCGGCGCAGACCTTCGCGCCCACGCTGCTTGGCGCAGGCGTTCCTGCTCTGGCTGCCGCCGCTATGATCCATGCGGGAGCCACGGTTCTGGACTCTCTGCCCCACGGCTCGTTCTTCCACGCTACCGGCGGCTCCGTGGGCATGAGCATCTCAAAGCGCATGAAGCTCATCCCCTATGAAGCACTGATTGGGCTGACCAGCACCATCGCCGCCGCGGTGATCTACCTGATCGCCGGCTGATACCATATAACAAATCGAGGTCTGACTACAAAAGCTCGGACCTCGATTTTTATTGCGCATCCTATTGGACACATCAGCCAACGTCAATTCCCCAAGCCTA
>CAMOXK010000184.1 GCA_946629065.1 uncultured Clostridia bacterium | reverse complement strand
TGCGAGCAAAGCGAGTCGTATTGTGTATTGCAAGAAAAAGGGACGAAATCAGAGCACATATTTTCCAGGAGGCGCCGCAGACGATTTGATCAGCGTTTACTTAAGAGAATAGTCCTGTCCTCCGATGCTGAAATCTTCCGCATCGGAGGATTTTTCATGCGATCCGATGCCCTTCTATGGCTGGAAGGCAGGTATCGCGGAAGATACCTGGTATCATGAAAAATCCTTCTTGCACAAAGGAAAAAGTGGTCGTATTATAATACCGGTTCAAAAATATGACTAAGGAGGAAATCATCATGTCCAACGTATCAAAGATCAGCGAGTTTCTGGATAAGGCCAAAGTCTTCTATTTTCTGACCACCGATGGGAACCAGCCCAAGGGCCGCCCCTTCGGCTTCCATCTGCTGGACGGCGATAAGCTGTACTTCGGCTGCGGAACCTTTAAGAATGTGTTCAAGCAGCTGGCAGCCAATCCCCGGGTCGAGATCCTGGCTATGAACGGCGGCGAGTTTCTGCGCTATGACGGCGTGGCTACGATCGTCAAGGGTGATGCCCTGCTGGAGAAGGTGCGCGCGGCGATGCCGCAGATCATGGAGCTCTACGACAAAAACGGTTGGGAGATGGGCCTGTTCTATCTGGAAAACGGCCATGCCGAGATCCGCGGCATGCTCGATCTGAAAGAGGAGTTTGACGTCTGATGGAGAAGCAGACCTCTCTTGAGGAGCGCTTCGGGGTTTGTCCCTACGCCACGGCGCAGAGTCTGATCTCCGGAAAGTGGGCGGTGCTCATACTGCTCTATCTGTCAGACGGCCCGCTCCGCTTTAACGAGCTTCTGCGGAAAATGCCGAAGATGACCCACGCCACGCTGTCCGTGCAGTTGAAAACGCTGGAGGAAAGCGGCCTGGTGCAGCGCACCCAATACGAAACTATCCCGCCCCGGGTGGAATACCAGCTCACGGAGATGGGCAGGAAGTTCGGCCCCGTGATCTCTGCGCTTGAAACCTGGGGCAACGAGTACATCGAATACCTTGCGAAGAAAGAAGAACCATGAATACCACCGGAATCGTTTATCGTCCGCCCTTTGAGGCAAACTCCCTGCTGCTGCAGGTGACCACCGGCTGCAGCCACAACAAATGCACGTTCTGCTACATGTACCACGACGTTCCCTTCACCATGTGCCCCCTGGAGCAGGTGGAGGCCGATCTTGACGAGGCTGCGCTTTTCCGCCCGGACGTCAAGCGGGTATTTCTGGAGCACGGCGATCCGTTTACCCAGCCCACGGAGCGCCTGCTGAAGATCGCTGAGTTGATCCATCGGAAGCTCCCCAAGGTCGAGACAATCGCCATGTACGCTTCGATCCAAAACATCCGCCGAAAAACGGACGCCGAGCTGCGGCGCCTGCGCGACGCCGGGATCAACGGGCTGGACATCGGCGTGGAGAGCGGATTGGATTCAGCACTGACCATGATGAACAAGGGGCACACCGCGCAGGAGAGCATCGAGCAGCTGCTGCGGCTGAAAAAGGCAGGGATCGATTTCACGCTGAACATCATCCTGGGCTGCGGAGGCGCTGAGCTGTGGCGGGAAAACGCGGAAGCCACAGCGGCCATGATCAATGCCGTCCAGCCCAGGCAGATCTTCACCGGCACCCTGCACGCCGAACCTGGCTGCAAGCTGTACGGAGAAATAAAGAACGGCGCTTTCCATGAATGCACCTTCCGGCAGCTTCTGGATGAGCAGGAACTGCTTCTCAGCCTCCTGGAGCTGGAGGAATGCTACTGCTTCGCCTCGCACCCGTCCAATGTGATGCCCATGCAGGGTTGGCTGCCCAAGCACAAGCAGGACATGCTGGATGCCGTGCGGGAGATGCGCACAGCCCTTGCCGACCGGCTGGATGAGGTCCCCTTCCGCGGCAGTGAAGGTTCTATTCTGAATCGGGAATAAAAGCTCCGACGCTCCGTCAAGGAAACAGCAGAAGATAAAAACTGTCCCCCGGAGCGGCGAACCGTTCGCCGCTCCGGGGGATTCTCGTTTTATTTGGTGTCTGAGAGCCGCACCAGCTCCGCGCCCATCTGCCGCGCTTTTTCCAGATCCAGCGGGAACTGCTCATCATGGTGGGCCTTCTTGTGCTCAGCGTTGAAGCTTGCCATGTTGAACTTGCTGTAGTCCTTGACCTGCAGCGTGTCAAAACTGCAGAGGGTCTGCACCTTGCCGTTCAGGCCGCGGAAAGCGTTTGCCTGCTCGCTGAGCTTTCGCTTATACTGCAGCTGATAATATGCCTGGGGCGCGTTCATGGTGAAGATCACGCCTACGTTGACCTTGCCGGTGAAGTAGTTGCTGTAATCATCATAGGACAGCGTGCAGAAGTGCAGCCGCTCCACGAAGGCGTGAAACTGGCTTGTGGTGTCGCCGAGATAGATGGGCGAGCCGATCAGCAGCACGTCGGCGGCAAAGACGCGGTCCAGCAGCGGGCTCAGGTCATCCTTCCAGAAGCACTTGCAGCGCTCACCGTCCTTGCGCTTGCACAGAAGGCAGCTGCGGCAGCCCGTGAAATTCAAGTCATAGAGGTCGATGTATTCGGTCTCGGCACCGGCCTCCTCCGCGCCCTTTTGGGCCGCCTTCAGAAGCTGCGCCGTGTTCCAGTTCTTGCGGGGACTTGCGTTGAGTA
>CAMOXK010000183.1 GCA_946629065.1 uncultured Clostridia bacterium | reverse complement strand
ATTTCACCCTCATCATGCGCCGCTTCATGATGCGCATTGCCGAGCGGATCGCCCTTTCTAACGGCGCCCGCGCCATCGTCACCGGGGAGAACCTGGGCCAGGTGGCAAGCCAGACCATGGAGGCCATGGCCTCCACCCAGGCGGTGCTGAAGCTGCCGGTGCTGCAGCCGCTGATCGGCATGGACAAGGAAGAGATCGTCCAGATGAGCCGGAAGATCGGTACCTTCGATACCTCCATCCTCCCTTATGAGGACTGCTGCACCGTCTTTACCCCGCGGCACCCCCGGACCCGCCCCACGGTTTCCGAGGTGGAGAAGGCCGAGAGCGCCCTGGATGTGGAGACCCTGGCGGCCGAGGCCCTGCAGGGCATCGAACGGGTAACGCTGGACCTGGAGGAAGCGTAAATGCGCGAATACAACACCGAGATTCTCTCCGTGGGGACCGAACTGCTGCTGGGCCACATCACCAACACCGACACCCGGGACATCTCCGAGATGCTCTCCAGAATCGGTGTGAACGTGCGTTACCAGACCGTGGTGGGGGACAACCCGGAGCGCTTGGCGCAATGCGTGGCCATTGCCAAGACCAGGGCGGACGTGATCATCACCACCGGAGGCCTTGGACCCACCTGCGACGATCTGACCAAGCAGGTGCTGGCGGAAAGCTTCGGACGGAAGCTGGTGGAAAACGCCGCCGAGAGGGAGGGCCTTTACGAATACATCCGCACGGGGAAGGACTTTACTCCCAATAACTTCAGCCAGGCCCTCCTGCCGGAGGGCTGCACGGTGTTCCACAACCGCTGGGGCACCGCTCCGGGCTGCGCTTTTGAGGCGGAGGGCAAGATCGTCCTCATGCTGCCGGGACCGCCCAACGAGTGCGTTCCCATGTTTCGGGAATATGGCATCCCTTATCTGAAAAAGCTCTCCGGGGAGCAGATCCTGTCCCACACGGTGCGCATCTTCGGCATGGGCGAGAGCGCGGTGGACGATCTCTTTGCCGAGGAGATGAACGCCATGCGCAATCCTTCCATGGCCCCCTATGCCAAGGAGTGCGACTGCCTGCTGAAGGTCACCGCCAAGGCGAAGACCGAGGAAGAGGCCGAGGATATGATGGCCCCGGTGATCGCGCATGTGAAGGAAAAGCTGGGCGAGTATGTCTACGGCATGGACGTGGAATGCATCGAGGAGGCGGTACTGCCCCTGATGAAGGAGAAAGGCCTGACCTTTGCCGCGGCGGAGAGCTGCACCGGCGGGGACGTGGCCCGACGCATCACCGAGATCCCCGGTGCCAGCGCCGTGTTCCTGGGCGGCTGCGTCACCTATACCAACGAAGTGAAGTCCAGACTCCTGGGCATCGACCTGGAGCTGATCGAGCATAACGGCGCTGTCAGCGAGCCGGTGGCGCGGCTCATGGCGGAGCGGGTCCGTGCTCTCACCGGGGCGGACATCGGCCTGGGCGTCACCGGCCTTGCCGGCCCGGACGGGGACGGCGTCCACGAGGTGGGGACGGTGTTTGTCTCCATGGCGGTGGAAGGGGAGACCTATGTGCGCGAACTGCGCCTGGGCACCTTCCGTACCCGCAGCTTCATCCGGCGGATGGCTGGCAATCACCTTTATGACATGATGCGCCGCTATCTCACCGGTCTGAAAGTGCTTTAACGGATAGACGAGATGGAAAGAGCGGTCGTGGGGCGCTTTGCGCCCAGCCCATCGGGCTATCTGCATCTGGGAAATCTGCTGGCTATGCTGCTGGCCTGGCTGGACTGCCGTTCCCAAAACGGGCGTCTGATCTTCCGCCTGGAGGATCTGGACCCGGCAAGATCCAAGCGGGAGTATATCGATGCCCTGGCCGGGGACCTGCGCTGGCTGGGCCTGGACTGGGACGAGGGCTGGCCGGATCCGGCCTATGCCCAGAGCAGACGCACGGAGCGCTATGCCGGGGCTTTTACGTTCCTGAAAGAGCGGGAGCTCTGCTATCCCTGCTGGTGCAGCAGAGCGGAACGACTTGCGGCGGCCTCGGCTCCCGCCCCGGGAGAGGCGCAGTTCGACCCCGGCTGTCGCTGCGCCCACTATGACGCCGCGGAGCGGGCGCGCCGCTTTGGATCTGACCCGAGAGTGCCGGCCTGGAAGCTGCGAATGCCGGATCGGGAGATCTGCCTCATCGACGGGCATTACGGACTGCTGCGGCAGAACCCCGCCCGGGAGGGCGGCGATCTGGTGATCCGCCGGTCGGACGGTGTCTTTGCTTATCAGCTGGCTGTCAGCGTGGACGATTGGGAGATGGGCGTGACGCGGGTGGTCCGGGGCAGAGACCTGCTGGACTCTGCGCCCAAGCAAAAGTGGCTGATCGAGACCCTGGGCGGCACCGCGCCGGATTACTGTCACGCGCCGCTGCTCACGGAGGAAAGCGGCAAGCTCTCCAAACGGCTGGGCAGCCTTTCCACCCAGGTGCTGCGCAGGGAAACAAGCCCGGAAGCGCTGGTGGGAAAATTGGCTTTCCTCTGCGGCCTGCGGGACCGGGAGGAGCCTGCGCGTCCCGAGGAACTGCTTCAAGACTTTTCCTGGGAAAAGGTTAAAACAGAAGATATACGCATCGGATAAATCGGATAAAAAAGGGTTCTATAATAAATGTTGGGGTAGCGAAGCCGAAAGGCTGAGCTACACCCAACA
>CAMOXK010000182.1 GCA_946629065.1 uncultured Clostridia bacterium | reverse complement strand
GAATTCCAGCACCATGTGGTATTGGAGATTGGTGATCTTCTCCGGCGTGTCCAGCAGCTCGCAGCTTTGAATGTAGGAATCGCTGAGAGAAAAGGCGTCGTCCACATCCAGCCCGCCCCGGATGGCGGCCCGGGAGCAGAGGGTTGCCGTGACGATAAAGAGGTTTTTCACCTGACGCAGGTGCTCCGGCGCCAGAATGCCGCCCCGGATGGCGGGCGCGCGCTCCATCCAGGTGTGGAGGGCAGCGGTGTCTCCTTTGCGAACGATGCGGAGGATCACCTGCTCCTGACTGTAGCTGTTGTGCGGCGGCGTGGGCGGCTGCAGCTCGCCGTCCTTTTCCATGACCTGAGAAGCACGGATCGTATCAAGACTTGCCTGCTCAGTGGTGGTGATGGTCAGATCCCGCAGCTCAAGCTTTTCGCCGTTTACCATATAGTTGATGGAGCAGAGCATCAGCAGCAGGCTTTCGACAGGCATGTTCACGATAGCCTTCATACTGCGGCCGAATTCCTCTGCCTCATCCTTGTTAAGCCCCATGTGAAAGGCAAATTCCCGCACCTCCTGATCGGAGGCGGGAAGCTGCCGGGTCGGGCCGACGATGAAGCGGATCTCGCCGGAACGAAGGACGCCGTAGTAGTAAAAGTGCTCTGTCAGAAAGTAACCGACATGGTCGGAAATCTGCCAAAGCTGTTTCCTGCACAGCAGCATGGGGTCACGGATCAGTGTGACCGGGGAGTGAAAGGAAAGCTGCTCCTTTCCCTTGTAGACGCGAACCGGGATCCCCGACAGGTTCGCGGTGATCCGACACAGATAATCAAAGTCGACAGGCATCGTGCCGCCTCCCTTCATATTCAAACAAATAATAATAGAATCCGAACAAATCTGCAAGGACAAGTAAAAGGAGATTTGCTATACTGGGTTCAGTAAAATGAAAGGGAGTGCCCTCATGAAGAAACTGAAAAACGAACTGGGAAAGCTGGCCCAGCGTATCATTGACAAGGCCATGGGAAACGGTCTGATGCAGGAGGAGACCTCGGCCGACGGCGAGCGCTATGTGACGCCGGGGGTTGGGGCGCTCATCCGCCAGGCGGGAGCCGAGGGCTGCGTGCTGCTAAAAAACAACGGCGCTCTGCCGCTGAACAGGGACAAGGAAGTGGCCGTGTTCGGCCGCTGCCAGCTGGACTGGTTCTATGTGGGATACGGCAGCGGCGGCGATGTGAACGCCCCCTATCATGTGAATCTCATCGACGGCCTGCGCAATGCCGGGCTCCCGCTCAACGCCGAGGTGCTGCATGCCTATGAGACCTGGACGCAGCAGGAGGGCAACAAGGCCGACCACGGCTGGTGGGGCCACTGGCCTATGAACTACCCCGAGATGCCGCTGGACGCCGCGCTGGTGCATAAGGCCGCGCAGAGCGCCGAGACCGCGCTGGTGGTGCTGGGCCGCGCCGCAGGAGAAGACCGGGAGAATACGCTCACCAAGGGAAGCTTTTACCTGACCGACGAGGAGCGCGCCATGCTGGATACGGTCACGGCGGCCTTTTCCCGGGTCGTGGTGCTGCTGAACATCGGCAATATCATGGACATGGCCTGGACCGAGGAATACGGAGACAAGCTCTCCGCCCTGATGATCGTCTGGCAGAGCGGCATGGAGAGCGGCAACGCCGCGGCGGACGTGCTCACCGGGGCTGTGACCCCCTGCGGCAAGCTCAGCGACACCATCGCCAGATGCTATGAGGACTATCCCAGCAGCGCGAATTTCGGCGGCAAGGATTTTAACGACTACGCCGAGGGCATCTACGTGGGCTACCGGTATTTCGATCAGCACCCGGACAAGGTGCTCTATCCCTTCGGCTTTGGTCTGAGCTACACGAGCTTTGCCCGGAAGGCCGAGAGCCTGCGCCGCACCGGGAACGAGACGGAGGCGACGGTCACCGTCACCAACACCGGGACGCTGCCCGGAAAAGAGATCGTGCAGCTTTGGTGCCATGCTCCAAAGGGGCGGCTGGACAAGCCCCTGCGGGTACTGGTCGCCTTCGGAAAGACAAAGACCCTCGCTCCCGGCGAGAGCGAGACGCTGCGGCTCTGCTGCGATGATAAGTGCTTTGCCTCCTATGATGAGGCGAGCAGCCGCTTCGTGCTGGAGGCGGGAGAGTACCGCTTCACGGCAAACGACACGGCGGCGGGAGGCTTCACCCTTGACGGGGAGATCACCGTGGAGCAGTGCCAGCCGCTCTGCAAAACCAGCGCCGAGCTGCGCCAGCGGATCCTCAGCCGTCTGCCGAAAGCCATCCCGGTCACCGGCATTCGGCGCTATACGCTGGATGACGTAAAAAGCGGGAAGACCACACTGGACGACTTCATCGCCCGGCTCAGCGACGAGGAGCTGGAGGCTCTCAGCCGCGGCCACGGCATGATGGGAAGTTCCCTCGGCGTGGCGGGCAACGCGGGCGCCTTCGGCGGCGTGATTGAGAGCCTGCGGCAAAAGGGCGTGCAGCCCATCATCACCTCCGACGGCCCCGCCGGATTGCGTCTGAAAAAATACTGCGCGCTGCAGCCCTGCGGCACGGCCCTGGCCTGCACCTGGAACACCCAGCTGGTTGAGGCCCTCTCCGCCAAGGTGGGTGAGGAAATGATCCACTACGGCGTGGACGTGCAGCTGGCCCCCGGCATGAACATCCACCGCAA
>CAMOXK010000181.1 GCA_946629065.1 uncultured Clostridia bacterium | reverse complement strand
CTGTCGATCAGATCCAAATAAGCCGAGGAGATGAGCATGGCGTCGATCTCGCCCTCCTTCATGGCCTTGGCCAGCTCTGCCAGGGAACTGAATTCCACGATCCGCATGGTCCTGCCGTACTGCTTTTCCACGTTCCCGCGCACATGGTCAACGGCGTCGGTGTCCACGCCGGCCAGAACGCCCACGCGGTACTGCCGCTCCACGGCGTACTCAATGGTCTGTGCCTTGTCCTCCGTCTTCACATAGAGGCCTACCTCGGTATACTGGGTGTGGACCTCGGTGACGTTTCGCATCTTGCTGTTGTACTGATGGACGAAGTAAGCCCCCGCCCCTTCCAGGATGCTCAAGAACAGCAGCAGCACGATGGCCGCCACCCGGGCGCCGGTCTTTTTGTGCTGGCCTTTTCTCTCCTTCTGCAGCAGAAACAGCAGCAGCGGGATCAGGAGCAGCAGCCCCGCCGCCAGATAGGAATACTGATTCGGGATCAGATGCGTATCGTACAGGGACCAGCCCAAAAAGCCTGCCAACAGCAGATTGGCCGCAAACACAATGTAGAAAATGATCGTAGATGCCATAGTACGTCTCCCTGCCGCCATCCCCGCGGCACTTGTTTCATTCAATCGTCAGCGTCTCTTCCCGGCCATCCAGCACATAGCTGACCGCCGGGCCATACTGGCTGTGGAAGCGGATCTCCTCCGCATCCCGCAGCCGCAGGAGTTTTTGATAGAAGTCCCGGGCCTCTCCGGACCAGCGGGACATGTCATCGGAGTGGAGCAGCACCCCGCCGAAGAGGGCGTTTACCTCCGCCAGCGTCCGCTTCTGCTCCTCATTGAGCTTCAGATTCTCCTCCCGGAGGAAGAACACGTCCGGGTCGCTGAGAAAGGCCCTGCCGTTCAGCTGCCGCCGGTAGACCGTGTTGCCGATGGACTGCCGGGTGGAGGGCCGCTCCCGGTTGGTCAGGCGCATCAGCGGGGTATTATCCCAGTCCAGGCTCACATCGCAGCCCACGCGGCAGTAGTCCGCCAAGCCGAAGGCCGGCATCAGCGGCACGCCGCAGCCCAGAATCTTCTTCTCCCCGCAGAGTCGCCGCAGCAGCTCCATGGCCCGGATCATCCGCCCGGCCCGGGTCTCTGTCTCCGCGCCGAAGGGGGCGGCGGCGTAAAGGAAGTCCAGCTTCACCAGGTCGTAGTCCCAATCCCCCAGCACCCGGGAGAAGACCCGCTCCAGGTAGTCGATCACCTGGGGCTTGTCGATATCCAGGGCGTAAAAGCCGCCCCAGCCGATCCCGGCCAGCCAGGGCCGCCCATTTTTCTGCAGGAACCAGTCCGGGTGCTCCCGGAAGATCCGGGAGCTGCGCTGCGCCGCAAAGGGCGCCAACCACAGGCCCGCCTGAAAGCCTTTTTCATGGATCGCGTCGGCGGCGGCGCGCATCCCATCGGGGAACTTCTTTCCGTCCGGCTCCAGCCAGTCGCCCACCTTGGGCTCCCAGCCGTCGTCGATCTGAAACAGGTCCCCCGGGGCAAGCTGTCCCGCGCAGCCCCGCAGGTCATTTTCGATGGTTCGGGCGGAAATCTTCTGGTAGCGGTTGTACCAACTGCAGTAGCCGGCGATGCGCTGCTCGGTCCGGGGTATCACGCCCAGTGCTTGAAACCAGGCGTCAAACGTCTCGTTTTCCCCACCGGATGCAAAAAATAGGTCGAACGCATGGTACTCGCCCCCACATTTAAGGTCTTTGCAGTCCCTTTGGATGCTGAAAACACCTCCGGAGGCCTCATAGGCAAAGAGGGTGTAGCCGGGGCGCTCGTCCAAAGAGGCAAAGAGGCGGAAGCGCTCCCCTTCCCGGAAGTAGCACCAGCTCTCCCCATGGGTCTGCCCGCGGCCCTTGGGATAGGGCACGAAGTCATAGTCCCCATAGGAGCGGATCCCCAATCCCCGTACCAGCAGCTCCGGCAGGGGGCCGACGTCAGGGGTACTTCCGAGGCGACCGTATTCCGGGCAATAGGTCCAGGTCTGGTAGCCGTTCATGAAGATCTTTTCTGTCTCTCCCAGTGAGAGCCTGCCCCGGGCGCACACGGATTCCAGTTTCCCTTCCGGCAGGGACAGCACCAGGTGGTTCTCCCCTGCCTGAACTTCCCAGTCTCCGCAGAGGGGCGCCTGTCCGCGGACGCGGACCTCATAGCGCAGAAGCATGGAGGCCTCCTTCATTTGTCACCGTGAAGTGCAGCGTCACAGGCTCGGTTTGCCCGCAGTCGATCCGCAGGACGCCCTCGCCGGTCTCGCCTCTGGTCTTTACATAGCAGCCGGTGCTGCCGCCCTCGGCGCAGATGAGCCGGGGACCCGCAAGCTCCACTGCCCCCTCTGTCTGCAGGGACAGGGGCAGCTGGGCATAGGGGGCCAGGCAGTTATGCTCGTCCAGCACACGAATGCGCACCGCCGCCATATCGTAGCGGTCGCCCTCCTGCAGGCAGAGGGAGCTGACCTTCACCTCCAGGTGCAGGTCCTGGCCCGGGCAGCGGGTAGCGCTGGCAATGACCTTGCCGCCCTTCTTGCCGTCAAAGCGCCAGACCGTGGCTTCGCCGCCCCAGTTGCCCACGTATTTGCCGTAAAGGTCCGAAACGTCCTTCACCTTCATGCCATAGCGGGTCATCAGCGCAAGGCCGATGGTCTTATCCTCAAGGTTCAGGTTGCTGGGGCCGTGCCTGCC
>CAMOXK010000180.1 GCA_946629065.1 uncultured Clostridia bacterium | reverse complement strand
CTGATGATGGCTGCCTCCAAGGAAGTGGAGGAGAGCATCTGCCGGGTGGCCCAGATGGGCCGTGCCGCCGGCATGCACCTGGTCATTGCCACCCAGCGTCCTTCCGCTGATGTGATCACCGGTCTGATGAAGGCCAACATCCCCAGCCGCATCGCCTTTGCAGTCTCCTCCGCTATGGAGAGCCGCATCATTCTGGACCAGGCTGGCGCGGAAAAGCTGGTGGGTATGGGCGATATGCTCTATGCCCCGGTGGGAAGCGGCAAGCCCACCCGCATCCAGGGCGCCTTCGTCTCCGACGAAGAGCGGGAAGAGGTCATCCAGTTCATCAAAGAGGGCGCCGGTGAAGTCACCGCCAACAATGAGATCCTGGCCGCCATGGAGCAGTCCGCCGCGGAGAAGACCGCCGCTGAGGGCTCCAAGGGTGCTAAGGACGAGGGGACTTCCTCCTCCGGCTATGACGAGATGCTGCCCCAGGCCGTGGAAGCGGTGCTGGAGGCGGGCTCCTGCTCGGTGTCCATGCTGCAGAGACGGGTCAAACTGGGTTACTCCCGGGCGGCCCGCATCGTGGACCAGATGGAAGAACTGGGCGTTGTGGGGCCCTATGAGGGCGCAAAGCCACGGGCCGTGGTCATCGACCGGGACGGCTGGCACGCGCTTCAGGTACAGCTGGGCCTGGCGGAGGATGACGGTATGGCTCTCGCTGCCCGCATGAGCGAGGGAGCCGAGCCTGCGGATTTCGAAGAATAAAAGTAAAAAAGGCTCCCCCGTTGGGGAGCCTTTTTTCAGAAGAAGATCAGGAGATACAGGATGCATCGTTTATCACCGAATATGACCGTCCAGGAGGTCCAGCGCATCAGTATGCTGGGGCTGGCCCATGTGGGCGACGGGGTCTATGAGCTGCTGACCAGAACAGAGCTCTGCCTCCAGGGACATACCGGCGTGCAGGAGCTGCACAAGCTCACCGTGGCCCGGGTCCGGGCAGAGGCTCAGGCCAGAGCCGCGGAAAAGCTGCTGCCGCTGCTCACGGAGGAAGAGCTGGCCCTCTATAAGCGGGGCCGCAACACCCATGTTAATTCCGTGCCTCATAACGCCCAGCTTGCGGATTATCACGCAGCCACCGGTCTGGAGGCGCTTTTCGGCTGGCTCTATCTGCAGGGAAAGATGGACCGGATCGACGAACTGTTTTCCCTGATCACGGAGGAATAAGCATGCCGTTGGACGCTGTATGTATCGCAGCTCTTTCCCGGGAACTGAACGAGCGACTGGAGGGCGGGCGGATCGACAAGGTGCAGCAGCCGGAACGGGACCTGCTGCTGCTTTCGGTGCGGGCGAAGGGTGAGAATTTGCGCCTGCTGCTCAGCGCCGGGACCGGAAGCGCCAGGATCCATGTGACCCGGGCTGCTTACGAGAATCCCAGAGAGGCTCCCATGTTCTGCATGCTGCTGCGCAAACACCTGGTGGGGGCCAGGATCCTCTCCGTCCATCAGCCGGACTGGGAACGTATGCTGATCCTGGAGCTGGAAGCCCATGACGAGCTTGGCATCAGCTCCCGGAAGCAGCTGATCGTGGAGATGATCGGCCGCAGCGCCAATGTGAGCCTTGTGGGAGAGGACGGCCGCATCATCGACTGTATGCGCCGGGCGGACTTCGCCGGAGACGCTCTGCGGCGGATGCTGCCAGGCTGCTTCTACCGCCTGCCGCCCAGGCAGGAGAGCAAACTGCCCTTTTTTGAAATCGAGTCTGAGCGGCTTCGGGAGCTGCCGGAGGATCGGTCTACCCCCATGGACAAGTGGCTGCTGGACCGCTATTCCGGCCTTTCGCCGCTTCTCTGCCGGGAACTGGCCCACCGCTGTGCCGGGGACTGGAACACGCTCCCGCAACAGCTGGAGGCCCTGCGGGAGACCGTGGAGGCGGAGGAGTGGCAGCCTACACTGCTGCTGCGAGATGGGAAAGCCCAGGATTTCAGCTTCATGTCTATTTCCCAATATGGGAAGGAGACCCTTTGCCAGGCTTATCCTGACTTTTCCGAGCTGCTGGACGCCTTTTATACCCAGCGGGACCAGACGGAGCTGCGCCGCAGAAGGAGCCATGAGCTGACCCGCAACATCCGTACCGCTCGGGATCGGCTGGCCCGAAAGCTCTCGAACCAGAAGGAGGAGCTCAAGCGGACCGAGGACCGGGAGACGGTGCGGCGGCAGGCCGAGCTGATCACGGCCAATCTCTATCGCCTGAAGAAAGGCGACCGGGTCCTGACCTGCCAGAACTACTACGAGGAGGATTGCCCGGAGATCAACATTCCTCTGGACGCGCTGAAAACACCCCAGCAGAACGCCGCTGCTCTCTTCAAGGAATACAACAAACTCAAGGGCGCGAGACTGCATCTGACGGAGCTGATCGAAAAAGGGGAGCAGCAGCTGGACTATCTGAACAGTGTACTGGAGGAGCTGGATCGTGCGGAGACCGAGCGGGACCTGGGTGAGATCCGCAGGGAGCTGACGGATACCGGCTATCTCAAAAAGAACAAGGGCAAAGAAAAGGACAAGGGCAAAGCCCAGGCACCCTTTCGCTTTGTAACAGACGACGGTTTCGAGGTGCTGGTAGGCAGAAATAACAACCAGAACGACGAGCTGACGACTCGCATTGCCCGCCGCACAGACTGGTGGCTGCACACCCAGAAGGTCCACGGCAGCCATGTGATCCTGCGCTGTG
>CAMOXK010000179.1 GCA_946629065.1 uncultured Clostridia bacterium | reverse complement strand
TGTATTTATAGATCGTCTGTCGGCAGAGGTGAAAGACCTCTCCCGCCTGCTGGACTGTCAGTAGGTCCGGTAATTCAATGATATGACTCATATCTCTATACTCCTCTCTCTGCTTGCAGATTTGCCGGTGTACATGGCCACGATCTCCGGCGGGATCTTTTCCATCTGGCGCTGGAGGTTATAAAGGTCGGCCTTGAGCTGAGCTTCGTCCAGCTTTCTGGATTTTACCTTATCGTTGGCTACTTTCAGATCGCCTTGCAGCTCTTCCTTTTCGCCCTCCAGCCTGCTCTTATCTTCCTGCAGATCCTTGATGGTCTGCTCATACAGCCGGGCCTTGGTGGCAAAACGTCCGTAGTCCGGAATGAAGCTGCGGAGAAGCTTATCCAGCTCCGCAGCGTTTTTCCTGGCATTGAAGGGGTGGGTATCGGCCAACAGCTCATGGATCCGTTTCGCCTGCTTGTTCAGGTTGGCAGCCTGCTTGAAGATGCGGGGCGGAATGTGCTCCCGGCCGGTCTTGCTGGCGCTTTCGCCGCGCTCCAGTTCCGGATACTTGCTGACCATGTGTTTCCAATAGCGATCCTGCCAGGCCGTCAGCGTCTTCCGGTTGCCCAGGATAAGCTTGGCGGAAAGACGCCCGTCCTCCGTGATCGGGACAAAAGAAACGTGCATATGGGGCGTTTTCTCGTCCATATGCACGACGGCGGAGATCAGGCGATCCTCGCCCAGCTCCTTCTTGAGAAAATCCACGGCATGCTCAAAGAAGCCGCGGATCTCGCTTTTCTTCTTTCCCTTGAAAAACTCCGGGCTGGCTGTGATCAGCGTCTCCACGATCCTTACGCTGTCGCTGCGGACACGCGGACAGTCATACTGCTTGATCAGCGCCTCGGACATGGCGCGGTATTTGTCCGTGGGCTGGATGATGTGAAAGTTATTCTTGCTGCGGTTCGTGTCCACGTCGGGATTGCTGGCGTATTTCTCCTTCGTGCGCTCGTTGTGGGCCTCGATGTTGCTGATCTCCGGCCCCTTGTACTTGGCGAAGCGCAGGATGGCGAACTGTCCCTTATCCATCAGCGTTCCCTCCGTTTCTGCCATACGATGTCATAGCCCAGCACAGCGGCCAGTTCGATGACCTCCCGATAGCGGATACTCTCCCGCTGGAGTTTGGCCGAGAGGTTGGAAATGCTGTCACTCCAACCGTAATCATCATGCAGACGCTCCAGCACCTCCTGCATGGTAAAGCCTGCGCGCACAATGTACGCCTTGATCTCGTTTCTTGTATTATTCATGTTTGTCCTCCATTCATTTTTATAGATGTATTGTGATGTCCAGGCCATAAGCGGCCTAATTGATTTTGCGGATATGAGGGATTTTTCGCGAGTCTGGAAAGAAGCCCGCGAAACCGTAATATCTGTTCGCCCATTTGAGAAGCGCGGTTCGGGAAAGCTTTCCGATCCTTCCGGTAACTTTTTTCCGATAAAGAAAACAGCCCTCCCCGGGCTGCCGAAACACGCTCCTTGTGGAATTGAAAAAAAGCAGCGACTGAAATCATCCGTCCTTCTGTACCACCGTACCGTTTCATGGCAGCAGCGAGTAGATACCGACATAGCCCCGAACCTGACGTCCATGAGCGTGCACTTTATTGGTGGGCTCCAGGTTGTATTCCGCAGCCAGCGCCGCCATTTGCAGGCAGAAGCTGCGTGTACTCAGTGGCTTCTCGGCGTTTTCCTCACACCAGAGTACGTACAGTTCATAGAGCCGCTGGGAACTGATATCCAGGTCAGCCTTGAAGCCGATGTAGCCCTCGGATTTGAGAAACTCGATCATATTGTTGCTTTCGGTCATGCTCTCCTGCATGTTCTCCCGGCTGCGTGCGCTGATCGTGAACTTGTAGTCGTTGGCCTGCAGCCGGTGCAGTCCCTCCAGCGCCCAGAGCAGGATCCCCTCGATCTCGCCGCACAGCTTTTCCGAAAGGAACGGATCATCTACTCTGTCCTTCGGGCGGTCCTTCACTGTCAGGATGATCTGCCGACGGAAGAAGCCAACGCTGCGGTCATACAGAGATTTCAGTGTTCCGTTGCCAAAGCCGAGCAGCCTGACGTACATGGTGCCCTGGTAGCTCTGCTTGCCCTTCTTCTCCAGGTCCATCGGCATTTCTGCTGTGACCAGGGATTTGATGATATTGGTCTGGGGCAGCGCTTCCATCTTCATGTCATCGTCCACCAGCAGCAGTCCGTATTCCAGATCCGCGCGGGCAAAGGGGCTTGTCTCCACCTTGGCAATACTGCCGTTGTACATGTTCGTACCCAGCAGCGCGGAAAGCACGATCCCGACGCGGGATTTGCCTTCTCCGCCCTTGCCAACCAGCATCAGCATCTTCTGTGCCTTGGTGCTGGGGATCAGGCAGTAACCCATGAACTCCTGCAGGGTCAAAATGTCCTCCGGGATCAGCAGATCCTTGAGAAAAGCGAGCCACTTTTTCGGGAAAGCTGCTTCCTGATCATATCGCACCGGCAGCCGGTTCAGGCAAAAGTCCTTGCTTGCCTCAAAGCGACCGTCCAGGAACAGTGTGCCGTTGGCCACATGGATGCGGTCGTGGTAGATCGGGAGAGGCGACGAATAGCAGCAGGCGCGCAGCGTATCCAGCAAAGATGCGATCTTGCGAGATAGCCCGCGGCGAACATAGGGCTTGAGCTTTTCAAAGATGGCGTTTTTGATCCAGCCCTCGTCCGTCA
>CAMOXK010000178.1 GCA_946629065.1 uncultured Clostridia bacterium | reverse complement strand
ATCTATGAGATCGGCTTTTACTATTATATGAAAACACCGGCGGACTTCGAGCCCCTCTGTGAAAGTCTCACGGAGGACGGCACGGAGGAGCAGCTGGAGTGGGTGGACCCGGAAGAGGACGCGATCCTCTATCCGGACTTTTTCCACACCGCGCTGCGGGACAAGGTCCCCTATGTCCGCCACATTCTGAAAGACGAACGATAACAAGGAAGGAGGTCTGCCCAATGTCCAGACCTTTGGTTGCCATCGTTGGACGCCCCAACGTGGGCAAATCCATGCTTTTTAACCGCCTGGTGGGGCAGCGCCTCTCCATCGTGGAGGACACCCCCGGCGTCACCCGGGACCGGCTCTATGCCGAGTGCGAGTGGTGCGGGCGCAAATTCGATATGGTGGACACCGGCGGCATCGAGCCCACCACCGACAGCGAGATCCTGCTCTTCATGCGGGAGCAGGCCCAGATCGCCATCGACGCGGCCACCGTCATCATTTTTGTGACGGATCTGCGCACCGGCGTCACCGCGGCGGACCAGGACGTGGCCAACATGCTGCTGCGCTCCCGCAAGCCCGTGGTGCTGGCGGTGAACAAGGCCGACTCCACCGGCGACACGGACCTGGGCGTGTACGAATTCTACTCCCTGGGTCTGGGCGACCCCATCCCCACCTCCGCGGTCCACGGCCACGGCACCGGCGATCTGCTGGACGAGTGTCTCAAGTACTTCCCCCCCGCCGAAGAGGACGAGGAGGAAGAGGATCTCATCAAGGTGGCCATCATCGGCAAGCCCAACGTGGGCAAGAGCTCCCTGGTGAACCACATCCTGGGGGAGAAGCGGGTCATCGTCAGCGACATGGCCGGCACCACCCGGGACGCGGTGGACACCGTGTATGAAAACGAGCTGGGCCGCTACATGTTCATCGACACCGCCGGCATCCGCCGCAAGTCCAAGGTGGACGAGCGGGTGGAGAAGTTCTCCGTCATGCGGGCGCAGCTGGCCATCGAGCGGGCGGACGTGTGCCTCATCATGATCGACGCCCGGGACGGGGTCACCGATCAGGACACCAAGATCGCGGGCCTGGCCCACGAGGCGGGCAAGGCCAGCATCATCATCGTGAACAAGTGGGACCTGGTGGAAAAAGAGACCGGCACCATGGAGAAGATGCGCAAGGACATCATGCGGGACCTGAGCTTCATGAGCTATGCCCCGATCCTGTTCATCTCCGCCCTCACCGGCCAGCGCACCAACCGCATCTTTGAGCTCATCAACTACGTCAACGACCAGAGCAACATGCGCATCACCACCGGCATGCTCAATAACGTTCTGGCGGACGCCCAGGCACGGGTCCAGCCGCCCACGGACAAGGGCCGCCGCCTGAAGATCTACTACATGACCCAGACGGGCATCAAGCCGCCTAACTTTGTGATCTTCTGCAACAGCAGGGAGCTCTTCCACTTCTCCTACCAGCGGTATCTGGAAAACCAGATCCGCTCGGTCTTCGGCCTGGAGGGCACGCCGGTGCGCATCGTGATCCGGCAGAAGGGAGACAGCGAATGATCCTCAACTGGTTTTTGCTGCTGCTGACAGCCTTCATCGCCTACGTTACCGGCAGCGTCAGCACCCGGCGGGTGGCCTCCCGCTATGTGTTCAAGCGGGACCTGATGAAGCTGGGCCGGGGCAACACCTGGCTTTCCAACTTCCGCCGCCTCTTCGGCTACCTGGGCTTTGCGAAGCTGGGCCTTGTGGAGATCGTGAAGGACCTGCTGCCCCTGCTCATCGGGGCGCTGCTTATCGGCTTCCGGGGCCGGCCCGATATCGGCCGCATCTTCGCGGGCTACTGTCTGATGCTGGGCCGTCTCTGGCCGGTGTTCAACCGCTTCAAGGGCGGTCACGGCTGCATGGCGCTGATCCTCATCGGCCTGCTCATCGAGCCCTCAGTGGGCATCACCGCGGCCCTTAGCGTGGCGGCCGGCATCTGGTTCGGCAAGAGCTTCACCGTGGGCGCCATGGTCGGCACCCTGGTGATGGCGGTGGTTGCCGTCATGGTGGTGGAGGAACAGCTGATCCTGATCATCACGGCGCTGATCTGCCTGCAGATGCTGGTGCGCCACATTCCCTCCATCCGCCGCATCTTCCGCGGCCAGGAGGAAAAGCTGAGCCTGGCGGAGGATCTCAGCTATAAATTCGACGAAAAGTTTTGATTTTGCACCCCGAGGGCAGACGCCCTCGGGGTGTTTTTGATGAAGCAGCCTATTGAAGAGCGCCTGGTTTCCGATTATACTCGAAATGACCATACACCCAGGTTTGGTCGATGTGCTGGCGATAGAACGCGAATAAGTGAACGCCCATGTTCCAGTTTTTTCGGGAAGCGTGAAACTTTTTCGTGCTGCCAAACGTTATAATACTACTTTCAAATAAGAAGCTTTAAAAAGGATTGCGAGCCAGAATTGCGCCAGACGAGGCGAAGGCCGCAGAGCATAATGGAGATATATGTTCAAGGGCTTCAACGAAGTATGGCACAATTCTGGCCACAAGACTTTAAAGATTTCTATTTGAAAGTAGTATAATATCAGAGAAGAAGGAAATCCCGGAATGAAAGGAGCAGCCCATGAGGAAAAAAGAGTTCCCGTTTCCCGCGCTGCTGTTTTTGGGCCTCTTTCTCATCAACTTCCTGACGGGAAGTGCCCGCGATTTTGGCAGTATGCTGTTTATCCTTGTGCTCTTCCTCGGAATCTGGTATTTCTTCGGCCCGGATCTGGAGCCGTC
>CAMOXK010000177.1 GCA_946629065.1 uncultured Clostridia bacterium | reverse complement strand
CCCTCCGCTGCCCCACCTGCGACGGCACCGGTTCCATCAGCCTGGACGTGCAGTTTCTCCCGGACGTGGACATCCCCTGTCCGGACTGCCGGGGCTCCCGCTATGCCAAGGAGGCCTATTTCCTCCGCCGCAGCCCCAAGCAGGGCGGTGCGGCCCTCTCCCTGCCGGAGCTGATGGCCCTCAGCGTGGATGAGGCGCTGGCCGTCTGCGCGGACCTCCCCCTGGTGGCCCGGCGGCTCCGGACCCTCAGCGACCTGGGTCTGGGCTACCTGACCCTGGGCGAGGAGACCCCCAGCCTCTCCGGCGGCGAGGCCCAGCGCCTGAAGCTCGCCAGCGAGATGGGCCGGGGCCAGGCGGATTCCGTCTTCGTCTTTGACGAGCCCACCATCGGTCTGCACCCCCTGGATGTGCAGACTCTGCTGCAGGTCTTCCGCCGCCTGATCGCCCAGGGGGCCACCGTCATCGTCATCGAGCACGACCTGGACCTGATCCGGAATGCGGACTATGTGATCGACATGGGTCCCGGCGGCGGCGTCCGGGGCGGCAGGATCGTGGCCTCCGGCACCCCGGAACAGATCGCCGCCTGCCCGGACAGCCTGACGGGCAGGTATCTCGGCGAGCGGTAAATGATCTGCGGTCCTTGGCTCCCCCTTCGGGGGGGAGCTGTCTCGTCGGCTCGCCGACGAGACTGAGAGGGGCGCGTGAGAGTTTCCATCAGCGGCCCCTCTCAGTCACTTCGTGACAGCTCTCCCCGTTGCGGGGAGAGCCAGGAAAGCTCCGCAGCGCCGAGCAATGCCCGGCGGCACAGTTCTTCCCCCAGCGGGGGAAGAACAACAAAAACGTGCGGAGGATTCGCATTTTTGTACGAATCCTCCGCACGTTTTGTATTTGCTCTGCCGTCCTTACAGGCCCTTGATCATGGCAAGGTCGCCGTAGAGAATGGAATCGTCCCCCAGGGAAGCGATCTTGATATCCACGGTATTGCGGATCTGGGGCATGCAGTAGCGGTCCACCTCGGCCAGGACCTTCTCCAGGAACAGATCCCCCACCGCCTCGATAACGCCGCCGCCGTAGAGCACCAGGTCCGGGGAGAGGGTGTTGATCAGGTTGCCGGTGGCCACGGCCAGATAGTGGCAGGCCCGGTCCACAGCCTCCATGGCCACCTTGTCCCCGGCCTCAAGGGCTCTTTTCAGCTTCTTGGAGCGGAACACGCCGTCCTGGACGGCCTCGGCCATCATGGTCTCCCGGCCCCGGTTCACCTGCTGACGGATGTAGCTGGTCATGCCCATCTTACTGGAGAAGGTCTCCAGGCAGCCCCGCTGGCCGCAGTTGCAGAGGGGTCCCTCCGGATCCAGGATCATATGGCCGTACTCGGCGGCCTTGAACTGGTTGCCGGTGAAGAGGGAGCCGTTGAGGATCAGGCCGCCGCCCAGACCGGTGCCCACGAAAAAGCCCGCGATGTTCTTATAGCCTTTGGCCGCGCCGAAGTGATACTCGCCCAGCACGCCCAGGTTTACATCGTTGCCCACATAGAAGGGCACGCCGAATTTTTTGCGCATGGCGCCGGCCATGTCGTAATTCTTCCAAGGCAGGTTCGGCGTAAAGAGCACGATGCCCTTGTCCTGGTCGATGACGCCGGGGGCGCAGGAGGCGATGGCATTGAGCTTGCTGCGGTCGATGCCGGACTCGCGGATCATCTCCTCCACCACGTCCACAATGACTTTTTCCACGTCAGCCGCGCCCTCGCCGCTGCTCTTGGAGCGCTTTTTCAGCCGGTAGATGATCTCGTCCTTCTCGTTGAAAATGACGCCCAGCACCTTGGTGCCGCCCACGTCCAGACAAATGTTATAGCGTTCTGCCATTGCGTCTTTCTCCTTCATTCCTTCACAAATATCTTTTTGAGCCAGGCCCGGAAGCCGGTCCCGGTCTCGGCTGTTTTCTCTTCCGGTATTGCCTTCACTTCCGACGCCTCCGGCTCGGGCTGGGCAAGGCTCACCTTGCGCTCGCTGAAATAGCGGTAGAGCGCCTCCTGGGAGCTGGTGCCCACCTCATTTCCGGCCCGGATATAGCTGCCGTCCGGCTGCATGAGGCTGGC
This sequence comes from uncultured Clostridia bacterium, assembly GCA_946629065.1. Classification (GTDB taxonomy): domain Bacteria; phylum Bacillota; class Clostridia; order Oscillospirales; family Oscillospiraceae; genus Limivicinus. The sequence goes on along the minus strand of CAMOXK010000177.1, from coordinate 680 downwards.
CTTCTCCCGGTCATTGCGCAGCGCGTCCAGCACCCGGTTCAGCTGCTCCCGGGTGTCGGGGGTCACGGCCTCGGCAAAGGCCTCCACCCGCCGCTCCAGGTTGCGGTTCAGCAGGTCGCCCGAGCCGATGAAGAGCCGCTGCTCCTCCCCTTCTCCGAAGCTGTAAATCCGGGAATGCTCCAGCCAGCGGCCCACCACGCTGCTCACGGTGACGTGATCCGTCAGCCCCGGCACCCCGGGCCGCAGGGAGCAGATGCCGCGGACGAAGAGCTCTACCTTCACTCCGGCCTGGGAGCACTCGATCAGCTTTTCCATCAGGTCCAGGTTGTTCATGGCGTTGACCTTGATGGCCACCCGGCCCCGTTCGCCCTTTTCGATCTCCCGGTCCAGCAGCTCCAGCACCCGGCTCTTGAAACTCAGCGGCGCGATCCAGAGGCACTGAGCCTCCGGCGGAAGCTCCCCTTCCGCAAGGGCCGCGAAGGCGGCCTCCGCGTCCCGTCCCGCTTCTTCCCGGGCGGTGATCAGGGAGAGGTCGGTGTACTGTTCGCCGGTGACCTCGTTGTAGTTGCCGGTGCCTACCTGGGTGATGCGGGTGATCCGGCCCTCATGCCGCCGGGTGATGACACAGAGCTTGCTGTGCACCTTGTGGTCCGGCAGGCCGTAGATCACCCGGCAGCCCG
>CAMOXK010000176.1 GCA_946629065.1 uncultured Clostridia bacterium | reverse complement strand
CCCTTTTCCCAGGCCTCCAGCAGCTCCGGATCGTCCAGCACCAGGCCGCTGCGGCGCAGGGCGTCGGCGCGCTTTTTGTCGATGCTGGCCTCGTCCGTCCCCGGGTCCACGCCCAGAAGCTCGCTGCGGGCGGGCAGGTACATCACCCCGGCGGGTACGATCTCGCGGCCGTAGCGGGCAGCGCCGTCGTTTTCCAGGGCGAAGAGGTAGAGCAGCATCTGCAGCCCCATGCCGTACCATACGTCGGAAAGGGAAAAGCTCTTTTTCCCGGTCTTGTAGTCCACCACCCGGAGATAGAGCTTGTCCTCGTGGACCCAGCCGTCGATCCTATCGGCGATGCCGGTGAGGGTCATGGCCCCCTCGCTGTCCCCCAGCTCCAGGGGGCGGATGTCCTTGGCCTTGGCAAAGTTCAGTTCGAAATCCAAAGGCTCGAAGTCCGAGCGGCGCAGCTCCTGGGCCGTGTCCAGCACGATCTGCTCCACATCCGCGCAGAGCCGCCGGAACAGGTGGAGGAAGCGGCCGGACTTTTCCTGAAAGTCGTTGAGCTCCTCGTGAACGTAGCGCTCCACCCACTTTTTCGTGAGAGCGGTCACCTGCTCGTCGTCCAAGGTACCAAAGCCGCCCAGCTCCTTGGCGTCCCGGGCCACGTTCTCCAGCACATAGTGCATGAAGGTGCCGATCTCCGGCGGCTGGAAGCCCGCCGGCTCATAGGGCTTGGCCTGCAGGCCGTACTGGCAGAAGTAAGAGAAGCGGCAGGAGGCAAAGCGGTCGATCTTCGAGGCGCTGAGGGAGAGACGCTTGCCGTAGAGGGCTTCCACCGCCTCCGGGGAGAGCTTGCCCCGGGTCCCGGCGGCGGCCCGCTCCAGGGGGCGCAGCCGCTCCGGGGCCTCCTTGCGGAAGTAGTCCGCCGCGGCGGCGGCAGCGGCGCCGGGGCCCTGCAGGGCGTTGGCCGCCAGCGTCAGGGCCGGGCCTTCGGCGGCCAGGCGGGATTCGTCCAGCCGCAGCCGTTGGGGCCGCAGGGAGAAGAGCTTCTCCGCCCGCTCAAACACGTAGGCGGGCCGCAGGTCCTCCCCGTCGTGATCGCAGAGGGGATACGTCATCCAAAGGCTCTCCGAGGGCAGGGTGAAGCAGCTGTGGATCAGGGAAAACTCCCGCCACAGGCCCTCGTCCCCGCCGCCCAGGTCGATGTCCAGCTCCAGCAGCTCCTCCCGCTCCTCGTCAGAGAAGACGCCGGAGGGCTCCTGGGCCAGGGGAATGCGCCCTTCGCTGCAGCCCAGCACCAGCAGGTGCTTGAGGCTGCGGCGGCGCATCCGGTCAAAGTCTCCCGCGGCCACCCGGTCCAGGGACACGGGGATCAGGCCGATGTCGTAGCGGGAGAGCATGTGGGTGAAGAGCCGCCCGAAGGAGCCGGCGTCCATCTCCGTGTCTCCCAGGATGGCGGCGGCCTGCTCCAGGGCGGAGACGGTGAGCTCCCAGAGCTGCCTGGTCTCCGCGGCCAGCTCCTCCCGCCCGTCGGCCGAGAGCTGCTCCGAGCGCTTTTCCAACTGCTCCGGCAGCTTCAGCTCCTCCAGAAGCCTGGAGAGGGCGGCGGCCTGCTCCCGGGCGGTGCGGGCATCCCCGCTCCGCTTCTGGAAGGCCAGCAGGGGAGCGGCCAGGCGGCGGCGCAGCAGGTTCAGCTCCCACAGACGCGCTTCGGTCTCCTCGGTGTATTCGTTTCCGTAGCCGTCGGGGTGCTGGCGCCAGTCCTTTTCCCGGTCCCAGGCGCCGCCCCGCAGCTGCCATTTGTAAATGTAGTCGGAGAGCCGGTCGCACGCTCCCTCGTCCAGGCCCGTGAGCCCGGTGCCCAGATAACTGATCACGTCATCCACGTCCCAGCCGGTCTCGATGATCTCGTAGGCCAGGGAGATGAGGGCGGGCAGGGGCTTTTGCAGCATCTCGCTCCGCCGGGTGACGAAGAGGGGAATGCCGTAGTGGCGAAAGATGTTCTCCAGACTGCTGCGGTAGTCCTCAAAGCCCCGGATCGCCACGGCGATGTCCCGCCAGCGGCAGCCCTGCTCCCGCACCAGGGAGAGGATGTGGGCCGCGGCGGCCTCGCACTCGGCGGGGATGCTCTCGGCATAGCCCAGGCGGATGCAGCTTGCGTCCAGCTCGCTTTTGCCGCCGCCGTAGCGGAAGAGCTCGTCGCCAAAAAGCCGCAGGGCAGGCGCCCGGCCGCCGCTCTCCTCCTGCTCCTGTACACGGACCTCCACGCCAAGCTCTTCCGCCAGGGCGGAGAGCTTGCGGAAGGCGCTGCGGCTGAGGGCATAGATCTCGTCCTGACCATGGGGATCGTCCAGCGTGAGGCAGACGGTGAGCTCCGCGCCCCTTCGCAGCATGGCTCCCAGCACCGCCTGCTCCTGGGCGGTGAAGTCCAGAAAGCCGTCCACATAGACCCGGGTTTCCGGGCCGATGGCGCCCTCCTCGATCTGCTTTGCCAGCAGGGTCAGCCGGTGGGAGGGGTCCGCGTGGCCGTTGGCCACCACGGCGTCATAGGCCTCCTGGATGAGGGAGAGGTCCTGCAGCTTCTGCTTCAGTCCCTGGCCGCAGCGCTCCGCTGCGGCCTCCAGCTGCTGCGGCGTGATACAGGCGGTCTCCAGCTCCTCCAGCGCGGAGAGCAGAAGGCTCTGGGTCTCCGCCCGGCGGCGGGCCCCGTCGTAGATCTGCAGCCGGGAGCCCACGGTGTCCAGGGCCAGAGCCATGCAGAGGAGCTGCCCGCCCTTGTCCAGCATGGGAGCGGCCAGGCCGCCGTGAAGCTGGGCCACGCGGCGGGC
>CAMOXK010000175.1 GCA_946629065.1 uncultured Clostridia bacterium | reverse complement strand
CTCCCCACAAGGGGCAGAACGACCCCTACATGAGTCCCTCCGGCAAGCCCTATACCCCTGAGGACCAGCCCATGTACGACCTGATCCGCACCATGGAGGCCATTCCCTTTGAGACGGTGTGGATCCGCTCCCGTGACGGCTTCCGGCTCCATGGGCGGTATTACCACGTGAAGGACGGCGCGCCCCTCCAGATCCAGATGCACGGCTATCGGGGCCATGCCTATCGGGACTTCTGCGGCGGCAACAAGCTGGCAAGGGAGGCCGGGCTCAACACCCTGGTGGTGGACCAGCGAGCCCATGGGGAGAGCGAGGGCCACGTCATCAGCTTCGGTATCCAGGAGCGCTGGGACTGCCTGGCCTGGGCGGAATACGCGGCACAGCGCTGGCCCGGCGTCCCCATCAGCCTGGCAGGCGTCTCCATGGGTGCCGCCACGGTACTGATGGCATCTGACCTGCCCCTGCCGGAGGAGGTCAAGGGCATCATTGCCGACTGCGGTTACTCCTCCCCCCGGGCCATCATCAAAAAGGTCTGCTGGGATCTGCCCAAATACTTCCGGGTGCTCTATCCCTTCACCAGCCTCAGCGCGGCGCTTTTCGGCCGTTTCGATCCGGACAGCGGCAGCGCCCTTGGCGCCGTCTCCAATACCACGCTTCCCATTCTGCTGATTCACGGCGAAGCGGACGGCTTCGTCCCTTGTGAGATGAGCCGGGAGATCCAAGAGGCCTGTGCCTCCCCCGTCCGGCTGGAGACCTTCCCCGGCGCGGGCCACGGCGTCAGTTATCTCTCCGACCCGGAGCGCTATGGCCGTGTCGTTCTGGACTTTCTCCACGACATCGGCGCCGCGCCCTGACGCGCTCTCGCTTCCCCCTTTGGGGGAAGTGGCCGCAGGCCGATAGGGGACTTCCCCCTCTAAGCATCGGCCATCGTCCGGCGTTCTCTGATTTCCCCGGCTCTTCATCTCCCCTCCTGCGCAAAAGCCCGCGGCATCCCATCCGGGACGCCGCGGGCTTTTGATTCAACGGGCGACCGCAAGGGGTCGCCCCTACTTTTCCAGCTCCAGCAGGGTCTGGGTAAAGCCGTAGCGCCCGGCGATCTCTCTTGCCAGGGCTCGGCCCTTTTCGCTTTTTCTCCCGTTCCGTCTGGCCCGGAGCATCAGGTTCTTGGGGGAGTTTTCCAGATCGGTGAACTCGATCACATCCACGGTATAGCCCCGATCCTCCAGGATCAGGGTGCGGATCTCATCGGTGAGGAGGGCCGCCATCCGCTCCCGGACGATGCCGTGGCGGAGGAACACGTCCAGTTCCCCGCCCTTTTTCATCTGCAGATTCACTTCATGCTGGCAGCAGGGCACGGAGAAGATGTAGTCCGCCCCCTTTTCGATGGCGTAGTGCAGGGCATAGTCCGTGGCTGTGTCGCAGGCATGGAGCGTCACGATCATGTCCACCCGCTCGCCGTAGAGGGCGTCCCGGCTCACATCCGCGTGGACGAAGCGCAATCCCTCATAGCCGTACTTCTCCGCCACCGCGTTGCAGTGCTCCACCACATCCGCCTTGAGATCATAGCCGATGATCTTCACCCGCCTCCCCTGCTTCACGGAAAAGTACCAGTAGAGGATGAAGGTGAGATAGCTCTTGCCGCAGCCAAAGTCCAGCACGGTGAGTTCCTCCCGGCCGTCCTCCCGGAAGGCCTGGTCGATAAGCTCCAGGAAGCGGTTGATCTGCCGATACTTGTCGTACTTCGAGCGGACGATCTTGTACTCCTGAGTGAAGATCCCCAGGTCCACCAGGGCAGGGACCGCCTCCCCTTCCCCGATGAGATAGCGTTTTTCCCGGTTGTTGCCGGAAAGGCCCGCGGGTCTTGGGACGGCGGCAGAGGCGGCATGACGTTTGTAGCCGCCGTTTTGCCGGAGGCTGTACTGGGCGCTCTCCTCCTCGGTCACAAGCAGGGCCTGGCGGAAGCGGCCGTCCAGCTCGCTTGCAAAGCGGCGCAGCAGGCTCTCCTCGTCCAGATTCTCGTGGAAGGCCTTGGTGTCCCGAAAGCGCTCCAGCTGGTAGCGCCGCTCCCCCCGGAGGGAAAGGGGCCGGATCGAGACCTTCTGGTCCCCGGTCTTGTCGATGGGCTGGCTCAGTACCAGGCGGGTCAGCCTGGGGAGGGCAAGGGCCAGGTCCTGGGTCAGACGGCTCATGCCTCGCCTCCAAAGAGCTTCTTGAGCCGCAGGGAGGCGGCCTTCAGCTCGTTCTTGCTGTAGGAATTGTTCTCGTCCGCCAGCACCGCCGCCACGGCCTCCTTGGCCGAGAGGCCCTTCACCATGGCGTCCACCAGCAGGGCCTCCGGAGAGACGGCGTGCTCCACCTTGTTGAAGACATAGTCCTTCCCCACCTCCAGGACAATGGCGTATTCGCCCTTTTCGTAGTTGCCCTTGGCCAGCAGCTGCTCCTTCACTTCCGCGGGGGTGCCGCGAAAGCTCATTTCATGGAGTTTGGTCATGTCGTTGCAGAGGCAGAGGCGCACGTCCGCCTGCTCGTCGATGAAAAAGTCCACCAGGTCCATGATGCGCTTGGGGCTTTCATAGAGGGCAAAGGTCCGGGTGTCCCCCCGGCGCAGCTTTTCCAGCAGGCGCCTCCGCTCGGCATTCTCCCGGGGAAAGAAGCCAAAAAAGGTGAAGGAGCTGAGATCGAAGCCGGAGATGGCCAGAGCGTTCACCGCCGCGCAGCAGCCCGGCACCCCCACCACCCGGATCCCCGCCTCCACAGCGGCCTTGATGAGTTCGTTGCCGGGGTCGGAGATGCAGGGGGTGCCCGCGTCGGTGATGACGGCGATGCTCTTGCCCTCCT
>CAMOXK010000174.1 GCA_946629065.1 uncultured Clostridia bacterium | reverse complement strand
AGCAAAAAAGCCCGGAACATCAAGGTCCGGCTCTTGGACGAGCAGGGGAGGACCCTGACCGAGCGGGAAGGAGCTGACCTCGACCCCTCCGGCGTGGAGCTGGACGCGGCGCTCCGGCCAAGAAGCGTCTATCGCCTGCACGTGTCCGTTGAGGGAGACGAAGGGGACTGCGCCGAGGCGGAGAGCGCCTTTGAAACCGGCAAAATGGACGAGCCCTGGACGGCGGACTGGATCGCCGCGCCGAAAGGCGAGGACTGCCATCCGCTGCTGCGCCGCCGTTTCACGGTCAGGCCGGGTCTGGTTCGCGCCCGGCTCTACGCCACCGGTCTGGGCCTTTTTGAAGCCTATTTGAACGGCGAAAAGCTGAGCGAGGAATACCTGCTGCCCGGCGTCACCAATTACGAGACGCGGCTCCAGGTGATCACCTTCCGAGCGGATACGCTGCGCGAGGGAGAGAACGAACTGAGCTTCCTGCTGGGCAAGGGCTGGTACATGGGCGTTTTCGGCCTGGAGAATCAGGCGAACAACTATGGCAGCCGCATGGCTGTGATCGGAGAGCTGCACCTGGACTATGCCGACGGCAGCCACGATTGCCTGAAAACCGACGGCGGCTTCACCTGGACGCCCTCTCAGATCGTGGACAGCGGCATCTATTACGGCGAGACCCTGGACCGCAGCCTTACTCCCGGAGAGGAGAAGCCGGCGGAGGTGCTGACAGAGCCGGAAAAAGATCCCGACACGAAAAACCTGCGGAAATCACATCTGACAGACCGCTTGAGCCTGCCCATTACGGTGGCGGAAACGCTGCCGGTGCGGGAAATCCTGCACACCCCCGCCGGGGAGACCGTGCTGGATTTCGGCCAGAACTTCGCGGGCTTTCCGGAATTCGATGCGGACTTTCCCGCGGGCACGACCATCACCCTGGACTTCGGGGAAATCCTGCAGCAGGGAAACTTTTACAACAAAAACTATCGGGACGCGCGCTCCCGTTTCGAGTACGTCTCCGGCGGTGAGCGGGAGACCGTTCACCCCCACTTTACCTTCTTCGGCTTCCGCTATGTGCGCGTCAGCGGCTGGGTGGGAGAGCTGAAAAAAGAGAGCTTTCGGGGCTGCGTACTCTCTTCCGACCTGGAGCGGATCGGCTTTATCAAGACCGGAAACGCCAAGCTCAACCGGCTCTATGAAAACACCCTCTGGGGTCTGCGCTCCAACTTCATCGACATGCCCACCGACTGCCCCCAGCGCAGCGAGCGCCTGGGCTGGACCGGCGACGCGCAGATCTTCGCCCCCACGGCCGGCTATCACTGCGACACCCGCGCCTTCTACAGAAAGTTCGAACAGGATCTGATGGATGAGCAGGCCTTCCTCCACGGCGCGATCCCCAACTATGTGCCCAACATCGGCCACAAGGACGACGCGGCCAGCGCCTGGGGCGACGCGGGCGCCTTCCTGCCCATGGCAGTGTTTCGCGCCTTCGGCGGGCAGGGCGCTCTGCGTTTTGCCTACCCGATGATCAAGGGATGGGTGGACTATATGGACCGCATGGATACGCAGCGGCATTACAGCTTCGATCCGCCCTTCCAGTTCGGAGACTGGCTGGGCCTGGACGGCCCCAGCGAGACCAGCTACAAAGGCGGTACGGACGATCGCTTCGTCGGCGCGGCCTACTACCACCATTCCGCCTTCCTGGCGGCCAAGGCGGCTGCAGCGCTGGGGGAAAAGGAAGACGCTGCCCGCTTTGAGAACCTGGCGGAGCAGAGCCGCAGGGAGATCCTGAACGAATACTTTACGCCCAACGGGCGTTTTGCCCTGGACACCCAGGCGGCCTATGTGGTGGCATTGAAATTCGGGCTGTGGCGTGACCGGGAGAGACTGGTCAGCCAGTTCGCGGAGCGCTTGAAGAAAGACGGCTACCGCATCCGCTGCGGCTTTTTGGGCGCGCCGCTGCTGTGCACGGTGCTGGCGGAGAACGGCATGACGGAGCTGGCCTATGACTTCCTGCTGCAGGAAGGCTTCCCCAGCTGGCTCTACGCCGTGAACCTGGGGGCTACCACCGTGTGGGAGCGCTGGAACAGCGTTGGCCCCGACGGCACCATCTCCGACACGGGGATGAACTCTCTCAACCACTATGCCTACGGAAGCGTGATGGAGTTCCTCTATGCCTACGGCGCCGGCATCCGTCCGGCCTGCCCGGGCTTCCGGAAAGCCATCCTGGCCCCCGAGCCGGACGCCCGCCTGGGCTATCTCCACGCAAGCTACGACTCGGCCTCCGGGCGCTACGTCTGCAATACCCGCATCTGCCCGGACGGCATGCTGGAGGTACATGTGGAGATCCCCTTCGGCTGCGAGGCCGAGCTGCGGCTGCCCCGCAGCGGGCGGGAGCCGGAGCGGCTTCTCTCCGGAAACTACGACTACCGCTACATGCCGGAGCGGGACTACCGCAAGACCTTTGACGAGAACACCCCGCTGCGCACGCTGGCGCAAAACGAGGACGCCATGGCGATCCTCCTGCGGCTGACGCCGGCGCTGGCCGGCATGGCAAAGGAGAATAACCCGGAATTTTCCGGAGGCGGCCTTGCGGACTTTCGCAGCATGGGCTTTCTGCCTGTCGAGCCGGACAAGCTGGAGCAGGCCATCGCGGAACTGAAAGAATTGATCGTTTGGAAGGAGTAAAGAGAATGCGACTGGACAGCAAGCTGCCCCATCTGCCCATCTGGGGCGAGGCGGGCAGAATCCCCGGCAACACCGGCAAGAGCAAGAGCGACGTAATGAACATCGACAAGAGCCTGACCATGGAGGACGTGTTCACCAAGTACCCCGGCATCTGGGACAAGAGCACGGACGA
>CAMOXK010000173.1 GCA_946629065.1 uncultured Clostridia bacterium | reverse complement strand
CCTGTGTCTGTATGGCCTGTGAAAGCACGCAGAGAAAAACCCGCCCGGGTGCGCCGGGCGAGCTGATTGGCGAAAACACATGAAGGGAGGTTTTGATATGATCAGCTTTATTCTCTGCCTGTTACTTATTGTCATCGGCTATTTTACCTACGGCAAGGTAGTCGAAAGCACCTTTGCCCCGGATGACAGGGAGACTCCTGCTGTGGCCATCAATGACGGCGTGGACTTTGTCGTCATGCCCCAGTGGAAGCTGTTCCTGATCCAGCTGCTGAACATCGCCGGACTGGGACCGATCTTCGGTGCCATGCAGGGCGCTCTGTGGGGCCCGGTCGTCTTTTTGTGGATCACCTTCGGCACCATCTTTGCAGGCGGTGTGCACGACTATTTCTCCGGTATGCTGTCTGAGAGAAACAGAGGCGCCTCTATTTCCGAGGTCACCGGCACCTACCTCGGCCCTGCGATGAAAAACGTCATGCGTATCTTTTCCGTGGTCCTGCTGATCATGGTCGGCACAGTCTTTGCAGTCGGCCCTGCAGGCCTTCTGGTCAAGCTCCTGTCTGAAAAAGGTGTGAGCGGCGCCCTGGCCTCCACGACCGTCTGGCTGACGATCATCCTGGCCTATTATTTCATCGCAACATTCATTTCCATCGACAAGATCATCGGTAAGATCTATCCTGTCTTCGGGATCTGCCTGATCCTCATGGCAGTCGGTGTGGCCGTCGGCCTTCCCATGAACGGCTACCATATCCCCGAACTGTTTGAGAACTTCCGCAGCATGCATCCCGCGGGAACCCCTGTGTGGAGCTTCATGTTCATCACAGTTGCCTGCGGCGCGATCTCCGGTTTCCACGCGACCCAGTCCCCTCTGATGGCAAGATGCCTCAAGAGCGAGAAGCAGGGCAGGTTCGTATTCTACGGCGCCATGGCTTCCGAAGGTGTCATTGCCCTGGTATGGGCAGCTGCCGGCTGTGCTATCTATGAAAAGACCGGCGGCCTGAGCACCGGCCTGCAGGAGATCCTGGCAGGCGGTCAGTCCGCGGCCATCTATGATGTCTGTGTCAAGACCATGGGCCCTGTCGGTGTCATCCTGGCCATGCTGGGCGTCGTCGCATGCCCCATCACATCCGGTGATACTGCCTTCCGTTCCGCCCGTCTGACCCTGTCCGACTGGATGAAGCTGGATCAGACTTCCTGGCAGAACCGCCTGAAACTCTGCATTCCGGTCCTCGGGATCGGCGCGTTTCTGGGCTACGGCAACACACTCGGCTTCCTGAGCTACCAGGTCATCTGGAGATACTTCAGCTGGTCCAACCAGACCCTGGCCATGATCGTCCTGTGGGCGGGCGCGACCTACCTGGCGCAGGAGAGAAAGAACTACTGGATCGGCGCACTGCCGGCAACCTTTATGAGCGCGGTCTCATCGACCTACTTTGTAATGGCTCCCGAGTGCCTGGGCCTGATCCCCTTCTTTAAGAACAACTACGCAGTCGCATATCCTTTCGGCATTGTCTTTGCCGTCGCTATGCTCGTGATCTTTATGGTAAAGACCAGAAAGTACGCGCACATGGATTCCACAGCAGTCCATCACGCACACGCATAATCAGTATTCAAAAGTAAAAAAATTACTGATGCTATATTTTTCAAGCAGGAGATTTGGGCCGCAAGCGGCCCGAATCTCCTGCGGTCTTTCATTGTCTTCGCCTCCGCGAAAACGGTGAAGGGTGCCGCTCTGACGAGCGGCATGGGTTGGAAAGAATGAAAGGAGCCGCCGCGGCAGCGGCGGAAAAGGATATGATTTTTGCACCAGTGGCGATCGCGGAACACAAAATGACTGTGGAGGACCTGCGCAGTGACATCAAAAACTGCGTCAGGACCGGACCCTGCGGGATCGGAGAGAAGGCGGTCTATCTGAACAGCTTTTTCATCGACCGCAGGTATTATGTCATGTGGCAGGATATCCGGCGGGTCTTCAAGCGTGTGGCTATGTCCAGGGGCGGATTCACGGGAAAGGGCGTCTTTGGCTCCATTCCCTACCTGGTGGTGCTCCTGAAGGATGGAAGAGAACGCCAGTGTAATTTCAAGTACGAGGAGGAGGTCGACAGCTTCCTGTCCATCGTCCGGACCCGGCACCCGGAGATCCCGACGATGAGTGAGAAGGCCCAGGCCAGGATGGAAGAGGAACGGGCCCGGGAAGAGGCCCGGTATGTGAAGGACCTGACTCCGCAGGCGCAGGAGAGCATTGAAGAGCTCCGGCGGGCAGAGGCCTATCTGGAGCGGAAACCGGAGATCCCGGCTTTTCTCTCCGTCACTGCAAAGGAAAAACGCATCACTGACCGCATGAATCCCTGGTACCGGTACGCCGCCTTGGCGATCTTCATGCTGGCGGTCGGATCCGTTCTGTTCGGGATTTATGCCGTGATCCATCATCAGGGATACGCAGTCTACTTCGTCCTCTTCGGCATGGCCTTTATTTTCTATACCATGTCCGCGCAGGTCCTGCCTACAGGCCGCAACAACCGCCGCTATGCCGACGCGCGCTGGCGGGAGGCCCTGCGGCGGAGCGGGGAATATATCAGCAGGTATGCAGTTGGCGGAGTTGTCTCTGCCTTCCCCCTTCCCGCCCAGTACGCGCATCCCGCAGCGATCGACCGTATGATACGCGTGATCCGCGAGGGACGGGCACAGACGGTGGAAGAGGCCTACGATATCATGCAAAATGACCTGCAGGCCATCAACTCTGATGTCACTGTGTCGCAGAAGGAATACGATGAGATCACGGCCATCAAGCCCATGTTCCTTCTCTGCGGCTACCGGAAGGATCCTGTTATTGCCGGCTGACCATGCTTA
>CAMOXK010000172.1 GCA_946629065.1 uncultured Clostridia bacterium | reverse complement strand
TGTGAAACCTGTATACCATGTGCCTTCACTTCTGTATACCATCTTTCTCTTGACATGATAGCCGCCCCTACGGCACTATTTCCGCCTTACCGCATTTTGAGACAGCACCTTTTTTTCGTTAAAAGAGTTTGATGGCGCCGTAGGTGAGACCGGTCATAATGGCGGCGGCAATGCAGACGCCGACGAAGATCACCGGGAAGGCCTTGCGGACCTTCATGTTCAAAAGGGCCGCCACCAGAGCGCCGGTCCAGGCACCGGTACCGGGCAGCGGGATCGCCACCAGGATCAGAAGGCCCCAGGTGCCGTATTTCTCCACCGCTTCGCCCTTGCCTTCGGCCCTGCGCTCCAGCCGGGTGATGAAGCCGTCCAGCGCTGCCCAGTGCCTGCGCAGCCAGGCGAAGATGCGCTTGATGTAGATGATGATGAAGGGCACGGGGACCATGTTTCCCAGGAGCGCGGCGGTCAGAGCCGTAAAGTAAGGAAGCCCCAGGGCGATCCCGTAGGGCAGGCCGAGCCGCAGCTCCACCACGGGTACCATGGAGATGAAAAAGGTCACGATGAACTTGCCTACCGTTGTTCCGGTGAGCCAGGCGATCATAATAAGCTCCTATTGCACAAGACTGGAGACAGTATACCATAGTTTTCCACGGTCTGCAACGCAGAGAAGGTTAAGATTCCTTAAGTTTTTCGGTTGACGCTCCCGGGCTTCTGTTGTAGAATGTGGGAGAAATCTATCGAATACGGAAGGAGATCCTTATGAATCAAGTCGCCATCGTCACCGGCGGCAGCGGCGGCATCGGCCGCTGCACCGCGTCGGAGCTCCACAGGGCCGGCTGCAAGGTCTATGAATTCTCCCGGCGGGAAAAGCCCCAGCGGGGCGTCACCCACATCACGGCGGACATGACCGACGAAAATCAGGTCCGGGCCGCGGTGCAGGAGGTCCTTTCGCGGGAGGGCCGGATCGACATTCTGGTGAATAACGCGGGCTACGGCATCTCCGGCGCCGCGGAGACCACCGACAGCAAGGACGCTCACGCCCAGCTGGAGCTGAACCTTTACGGCATGGACAATGCCACCAAAGCGGTGCTTCCCGCCATGCGGCAGCAGGGCAGCGGGCGGATCGTGTGCATGAGCTCCATCGCCGGCATCCTGCCCATCCCCTTCCAGCTCTGGTACTCCGTCAGCAAGGCGGCCATCAACGCCTATGTGCTGGCTCTGCAGAACGAAGTGCGGCCCTTCGGCATCACCGTATGCGCCATCATGCCGGGGGACATCGCCTCCGGCTTCACCGACGCGCGGCAGAAGTCTGAGGCCGGAGATGACGTATACGCGGGGCGGATCCAGCGGAGCGTGGCCGTGATGGAAAAGGATGAGCGGGGCGGCATGACGCCCGCCTACGCCGGAGCCTATGTGGCAAAGGTCGCCATGATGAAGAGGTCCAAGCCACTGATCGCGCTTGGCCCCATGTACAAGGGCGCGGCGGTGCTGGCAAAACTGCTGCCGAGGCGGCTCTCCAACTGGATCGTGGGCTTGATGTACGCGAAATAATTCGTTTTGTCCGCCGGCATACCGGCGGACAAGCTATATAGAGGCGAAATACTGCCCCTTTTTGCTTGCCTGCGAGAAAGATCCATAGTATAATGATAAAAGTCTTTTTTTGGAGGACTTGTTATGAAGAAATTCAGCCAAACACTGCTGATCGTGGTGCTGGTGATCCTGCTGGGCCTGGCGGGCCTGCTGGGCTGGCTCACCATGACGGAATTCAATCCAGATCCTATCCAGGACCTGGAACCCATCAGCTTTCAGGCGAACACCGCGCTGCCCCTGGGCGCCACGGTGGATCTGCTGAGCTGGAACATCGGCTATTCCGGTCTCGGTGCGGAGCAGGACTTTCTGCTGGACGGCGGACAGACGGTCCGCCCCGGTGACGAGACCGTGGTTCGCCGCTACCTCAAGGGCATCGAGGAGACGGTACAGGCGGGGAACTATGATCTGGTGCTGCTGCAGGAGGTGGACACGGACTCCGACCGCACCTACAGCATTGACGAGGCCCAGCGTCTGGCTTCCGGCACCAGCTACCACGCGCTGAACTACTCCTGCCCCTTTGTGCCGAACCCCCAGACCCTGCTCTATGACCCCATCGGCAAGGTCAACAGTGGACTTCTCACGAACTCCCGCTTCCAGATCGAACGGGCGGAACGCATCTCCCTCCCCTGTCCCTTCAGCTGGCCTCTGCGGATCGCCAATCTCAAGCGCTGCCTGCTGGTGAGCTATCTGCCCATCGAGGGAAGTGAAAACAAACTGGTGCTGGTGAATCTGCACCTGGAGGCCTATGACAGCGGCGAAGGCAAGATCGCTCAGACGAGGCAACTGCGGGACTTCATCGAATCCGAGTATCAGAAAGGCAACTACGTGATCGCCGGCGGCGACTTCAACCAGCTCTTCCCCCGGAGCGCGGAGCGCTACCCCATCATTTTACCCGAGCTCTGGCAGCCCGGCGTGCTGGAAGCCAACCAGCTGCCGGAGGAGCCGGGCTGGCAGTTCGTGTGCGACATTACAACGCCCACCTGCCGCCTGCTGAACCAGCCCTATGAACCGGCGGACACCGCGAACACCCAGTACTATGTGATCGACGGCTTTATCATCAGCCCCAACGTGATGCTGGAGCTGGCGGAAACCCTAGACATGGGCTTTGTAAACTCTGACCACAACCCGGTGCACCTGCGGGTGACCCTGCGGTAAGCGCCGCGAATCAGGGCTTATGAAAAAGGACCATTCCTGTAACGGAATGGTCCTTTCAAGCTGTCGACAAAGTGTCGACAGCTTGAAACGCAAAAATGGGAACTACC
>CAMOXK010000171.1 GCA_946629065.1 uncultured Clostridia bacterium | reverse complement strand
AGAAGGTGGCCTTCGTGGGCGCCACCGGCGCGGGCAAGACCACCATCACGAACCTGATCAACCGCTTTTACGACATTGCCGACGGCAAGATCCGCTATGACGGCATCAACGTGAACAAGATCAAGAAGGCGGACCTGCGCCGCTCTCTGGGCATCGTGCTGCAGGAGACCAACCTCTTCACCGGCACCGTGCTGGAGAACATCCGCTACGGCAATCTCTCCGCCAGCAAGGAGGACTGCATCCGGGCCGCCAAGCTTGCCGGCGCGGACGACTTCATCACCCGTCTGCCCCAGGGCTACGACACCCAGCTGCAGAATAACGGCGCCAACCTCTCCCAGGGCCAGCGGCAGCTGCTGGCCATCGCCCGGGCCGCCGTGGCGGATCCTCCCGTCATGATCCTGGACGAGGCCACCTCCTCCATCGATACCCGCACCGAGGCCATCGTGCAGCGGGGCATGGATAAGCTCATGGAGGGCCGCACCGTCTTTGTCATCGCCCACCGTCTCTCCACCGTCATGAACAGCGACGTGATCATGGTGCTGGACCACGGCCGCATCATCGAGCGGGGCAGCCACGAAAAGCTCCTGGCCGAGAAGGGCACCTATTATCAGCTCTACACCGGCGCCTTCGAGCTGGAGTGATGCTTTGAGCTGATCTGATACTACTTTCAAATAGAAATCTTTAAAGTCTTGTGGCCAGAATTGTGCCATACTTCGTTGAAGCCCTTGAACATATATCTCCATTATGCTCTGCGGCCTTCGCCTCGTCTGGCACAATTCTGTCTCGCAATCCTTTTTAAAGCTTCTTATTTGAAAGTAGTATGATTGCCCGCGCAGAGACCGTCTCTGCGCGGCATGGATCCCGCAAACCTGCAAAGGGGGAATCTCCATCCGTAACGATGGAGATTCCCCCTTTGTTTATCCTTTCTTTGCTTGTCTTTCCTCTGTTTTGAAAGCCAGGTTTCTATCCTCGCCGCAGCACCAGAGCCCCAAGCGGCGTGATCTGCTCCACGTGGAAGTCGTATTCCAGCAGCAGAGGCATCACGAAGCCCAAGTTGCTCTGCCGATCCAGATAGATGAAATCCGGAAGCTTGTCTTCATTCACCTCATAATAGTCCAGGAGCTTCTCCGTCGAATTCCTGTTTACGCCGGAAAGCCAGGCGGAAAAGGCTGCGTTCTCCCAGTCTCCGCAGAGATAGTACCAGGTGTTCTCCGACAGGAACAGCACCTTATCCCGGCTGTTCAGTCCCTGCAGCTCCCGGAATCGTGGGAGATAAAGTGCTGCCTTTTTCTCGGACACCAGAAGCCCCGCTTCCGGCCCCTCCTCTATCCTTACGGTCTGATCCTCCGGCCCACGCTCCCAGAAAACGCTGTTCCAGCGATAGTGAAGCTGCGCTCCGCCCTGAAACAGCAGCAGCGCAGCCAGCGCTCCCGCAAGGAGGCGCTTCAGCGAGATCCGCTCCTCTGTGCTCACACAGCTCACCAGCATCATCACCGCGGCCGGCATGGAGGCCGCAGATGCGGAGGACATGGCAAAGAGCAGCTGATTGGAGGACAGGTGCAGGCAGGGTACATACAGCAGGCAAGGCAGCAGCAGACCATAAAACTGCGCCTTGAGCTTCTCCTCCCGCCGAATCCAATAGCAGGAGAAGGCGGCATAACAGATGGGGAACATGAGGTGATTGATGTAGTCAAACACCCGGATCATCGCGAACAGATGGAACGCACAGAGCAGCAGCACGCCCAGAACGCAAAGGCTCTTTCCCTCGCTGCGTTTGCAGAGCAGCCCTGCCAGGATCAGCGCGCAGTACCCGGCGAAGATGCGCCAGCGATACCGCCCGCAGAGGATCACCCAGCCGGCCAGGGAGCGCAGCTTCAGCAGTCCGTCAAAGCCATGCTCCGGGTCATTCAGGATCAGGGGCAGGATCTGCAGCAGGCGTCCGGGACTCATCCTTCGAAACAGATACAGGAGAAAGACGGCGGCCATCAATCCGATCCCCAGGGTGAACAAGAGGAATTTCCGTCTGTCCGGCCTCCAGGAGGCGGCAGGCAGCATGCTCCACACCAGGACCTGCAGCGCATAGGCCGCCCACACCAGGCACAGAAAGGGGCAGCAAAGCACGGCACAGGCAAATAACACGCCGCTGAGCGTCAACAGCCAGCCTTTCTGGCAGCGATATCGGATCAGCATGCTCAGCGTCACAAACTGGATGCCCATGGAGTTATAGGACAGGGCCATGATGCTGAAGGGCGCGTACACGCACCAAAGCAGAGCACCCAGGATGGCGCTGATCCTGGAGCTTTTGCGCAGCAGGAAGAAGATTGCGATCGCTTCGAGCAACTGCAAAACCGTATAGAGCTGCCGGAAGGCCAGCAGCATTCCCTCGGTCCCTCCCGCCAGCAGCAGCCACATCCGCACAAAGGGCACAAGCAGGAAGCCGGACAGCTGGGACAGATGCCATTCCTGGAGCATCAGCGCATCTCCCCGGACCAGGCGCAGGGGAATAGTCAGATAAAAAGCCTCGTCCATATTGGCAAAGCCGTAACGGCACTTTCGCAGAAGCAACACGGCCAGGGCCGCCAGGAGCAGGAAGAACAGCCACAAATCCCAGCTTTCCCGCATATGTTGGGAAAGCGTTTTCTTTTGTGCTCTCACAAATCACCCTTCTTTTTTCGTCGTACTTCAATATATGTGACGATTTATCTTATATGAATATCTTGATATCTGTCAATACACTATTTTTTTGGCTGCGGCATCAACGCAGGCGTCCTCGAGCCGGAGTAAGCGCTTCGCTTGCTTTTCGTTGACGGTCTTTGAGAATACGGGGACGGAAATCCTTCCGTCTCAGACTGTAGACAACCCTTCGCCTATGCGGCAACGCTTGGACACGCATGGGGGGATTGTGAAG
>CAMOXK010000170.1 GCA_946629065.1 uncultured Clostridia bacterium | reverse complement strand
TCCAGGATGATGCGGATGCCCTTGTACCACATCATGCGGCCCACGAAGAGCAGCACCGGCACCCCTGCCGGCAGGTCAAAGTCCCCGGTGACCTCCTGAACCGCCGCGTCGGAGACCCGGCCCTTGGGAAAGTCCACACCGTTTGGCATGACCGAATAGTCCCCCTCGTAACCGAGGCTGCGCAGGTTCTCCCCCGCGCCCCGGCTCACGGTCCAAACCTCATCACAGGCGGATACGTTTCGCACCAGCAGGCGGATCAGCTCCTCCTGCAGGAGCTTGCCGCGGACGGCGTTGGCAATATCGATATCGAACTTGGTGTGATAGGTCAGCACCACCGGGGCCTGGATCTGGTCCCGCAGGGACCGGGCCAGCAGGGTGGAGCTCACCGGGCAGTGGCTGTGGATCAGGGCGAAGTGCTCCGCCTCCAGCTTGGCCATCAGCTCCGGCGAAAAGGGGATCCCCGCCCGGTAGCCCAGCTTGCCGGGCAGGTTCATGCTGGGATAGCGGTAGACCGGGAAGGGGTAGCCGGAATCGTCCACATCCGGGTAATAGGGGGTCACCACGGCGGCGTGGCCGTGGTTTTCCGTCAGGATCTGGGCGTAGTTTTTCACCGCGTTTGCAACCCCGTCGATCACCGGCGGGAAGGAATCGTTGATGAGACAGATGTTCCGCTCTTCCATGGAAGCTCCTCCAAAAGCAGCCAGTATGAGAAACAGCCCGCGCCGGGACGCGCCGACGCGGGCCATGCATGGAATGAATTATAGCACGCTTTCCCCTTTCTGGCAACCGGTCTTACCAGGCAGGCTCCGCCAGACCCAGATAGCTGCCGCCCTCGAAGAGATGACAGCCCTCCCGGAGCGCCTCACCGTCCCAGCTGCAGTCGCCGCCCCGCAGGAAGATGTAGTTTCTCCCCCCGTCGCAGTCCCGGATGCTGCAGCCCTCGAAGCTCACGTCCCAGCAGGTCGTGAGATCCGCCCCGGCATAGGAGCACTCGTAGATCTCCGTCTGCCGCAGCTGCAGGTCCTCGCTATTTACCGCATACACCCCGATGACGCCGCAGCCGAAGAGGCCGCAGTCGGAAACCGTCACGCCGGTGCAAGTATACAGATCCAGCACGTTTCCGGTGCAGTAGCCCGGCGCCTCGCTGTGCCCCGCGGTAAAGCCGGAGAGCCGGATGCTCTCGCATTCCCGGAAGCAGAGGACAGAGGCGTAGCGGGGCTCGGCGACGAGGACGGTATCGTCCTTCCCCGCGCCAACGATGCTGAGATTCTTCACGTTCTGAATGGTGAGGCTGTACCCGTCAAAGGCTTCCTCCCAGGAATACCAGTCGCTGCCGCTGCCGCCGTAATCCGCTGCCTCGGACAGGGCATATACCCCGGGCTCCAGGTAGATGACGGTGTCCGGCGCGATGGCCGCAAGCAGCTCGTCCACCGTGGCCGCGTGCACCTCGCTCCCCCCTTCGGTCAGCTCCGGCCGCTCCGGCCGGGTCTCCTCCGCCGGGGGACCGGCGTATTCCGCCTCGCCCCATTCCATGTGGTCCAGGTCAAAGCTGATCAGCTCCTCCCCTTCCACGCTTCGGGCAAAGAGGCTGCTTCCGTAAGGGTAATAGCGCTCCTGGCTGCGCAGCGTGAAGCCGCAGCGGTCCACCACGGCGCTCTTCCCATCAAACTGGAACACCGCGTCCAGGACCCGGTTGCCCTCCACTTTGCAGCCCAGCAGGGAGGACCTCTCGCACCAGCTGCTGCGGAGGATCCGCTGCACCCGGTTGCCGCGGATCTCACAGTTCACCAGAGCCAGGTCCCGGCAGCGGTCGGCACTGACCAGGTCGACTCCGGCGCTGTCCTTGCCCTGGCCGTTGTCGCAGAGCTCGCAGTCCAGAAAGCGCAGGTCCCGGCTGCTGTATGCCATCACAGCCCCGCTGCTGCAGCCGTCGATGCGGCAGCTCTGCAGGATCAGGGATCTGCAGCCGGAAGCGGTGAGGCCCAGGGAGCCGCAGCCGAAAAGACGGCAGCTCTCCACCGTCACGTTTTCGCAGCTGCTGCAGTTCAATACCCCCGCGGCGCAGACACCGGGCTCCTGGGTGTGGCCCAGGGTCAGACCCTCCAGGTGCAGGTCCGCGCAGCCGGAAAAGCTCAGCACCTCGGCATAGCGGGGCCGGGCCAGGATAGAGACATCCCCCTGTCCCAAGAGCCGCAGCCCGTCCACATTCTCCACAAACAGGGTGCAGCCGCCGGGGACCAGGACCCAGCTGTAATAGCCCCGGGTCTCCTCCTGGCCGTAGTCCGCGGCGGTGCTCAGGTCATAGTCGCCCGCCCGCAGCACCACGGTGGTGTTTGGTGCGATGGCGGCGAGCAGCTCGTCCACCGTGCTTACCGCCACTGCTCCCTCCGGCAGTTCCTCCGGCATCTCCGTGCTCTCCGGCGTCTCCGTGCTCTCCGGCACAGGTTCCGCCGTGCTTTCCGGCGTGCTCTGCGCCGCCGTCTCCCCCGCGCCGCAGGCCGAGAGCAGCAGGGCCAGCAAAAGCAGCAGCGGGAGCAGTCGTTTTCCGTATGTGATCTTCAAGGCTTTCCCCTCTTTTCCCGGAGGCCTGCCCCAAAGGAGCGGCTTCCTCTTTCCTGCCTCCATCCTACCACCATTTCCCCGGGAAGTCGACCTCTCTTGTGTATTCTTATGAAAGCTTAAGGACTCGCCTCCGCGCCGCCCTGCGCGGTCTTCTGTCTCTTCAAAACTCAAAACTAAAAACTAAAAACTAAAAACTAAAAAAGTGCTGTGAAAAACGAGTTTTCACAGCACTTTTTTATTCTCAGATGCGCTTATTCCTTGTTGGCGGCCTCGATGCCGGCATAGAGGGCCTTCTTGTTGCCCTCCAGGAAGCGGGCCTTGCGCTCGCCCAGCTCGATGCGGATGGC
>CAMOXK010000169.1 GCA_946629065.1 uncultured Clostridia bacterium | reverse complement strand
GTGTCCGACTGGGGCGCCAACAACGACTTTACCGAGGGCGTGCGGGCAGGCTCCCACCTGGAGATGCCCGGCACTGGCGGCGACGGCCCGCGGCAGCTGATGCAGGCTGTGGCCGAGGGCAAGATCACCGAGGCCGAGGTGGACAAGCGCGTGGACGAGCTGCTGGACGTGATGCTCCTGACCCGCAAGGCCGTGGATCCCCTCAAGGGAAAGGGCTTTGACAAGGAGGCCCACCACGCCTTTGCCCAGAAGGCCAGCGAGCAGAGCATCGTCCTTCTGAAAAATGAAAACAATATCCTGCCCCTGAAGAAGGGCAGCAAGGTGGCCGTCATCGGTGAGTTTGCCCAGAAAGCCCGGTACCAGGGTGCAGGCAGCTCCGTGGTCAACTGCACCAAGCTGGACCACACCATGGATGTGATCGGAAACTTCGATCTGAACGTGGTGGGCTTTGAGGCCGGTTATCCCCGTCACGGGGCGCCGGATGCCGCCATGATGCAGAAGGCCGCAGAGCTTGCGAAGAAGGCAGACTATGTGCTGCTGTACTTAGGGCTGGACGAGATCAGCGAGAGTGAGGGTCTGGACCGCTCCACCCTGGCCATCCCCCAGTGCCAGATCGAGACGCTGAAGGCCGTGTCTGACGTAAATCCCAACGTGATCATCGTCATGTCCGCGGGCTCCAGTGTGGAGATGCCCTGGATCGACCAGTGCAAGGCCATGGTCCACGGCTACCTCTGCGGGCAGGCCGGCGCCAGCGCCGTGCTGAAGGTCATCCTGGGCGAGGTGAACCCCTCCGGCAAGCTCTCCGAGAGCTATCCCTATAAGTATGAGGACTGTTCCACCGCCCCCTACTTCCCGGCGAAGGAACGGAACGTGGAGTATCGCGAGGGCCTGTATGTGGGCTACCGCTATTATGATACCGCCAAGGTCCCGGTGCTCTTCCCCTTCGGCTTTGGCCTGAGCTACACGAAGTTTGCCTACTCCGATCTGAAGGTCAGCGAGAAGGAAGCCAGCTTTACCCTCACGAACACCGGCAAAATGGACGGCGCCGAGGTGGCGCAGCTCTACGTCCACGCGGTGAATCCCACGGTCTACCGCCCCAACAAGGAGCTCAAGGGCTTTGCCAAGGTATTCCTGAAGGCCGGCGAGAGCAAGACCGTTACCATCCCCCTGGACGACAAGGCCTTCCGTTACTGGAACGACAAGACCGGCAAATTCGAGATCGACGGCGGCGCCTATGAGATCCAGATCTGCGCCAATGTGGAGGACGTGAAGCTCTGCGGCATGGTGAACGTGAAGGGGACCGAGGCACCCAAGTGCGAGGATCTGGCGAAGCTCCCCAGCTACGTCTCCGGCAGGATCCAGAAGGTCTCCGACCAGGAGTTCGAAGCGCTCCTGGGACATGAGATCCCGGACGGCAAGTGGGCCGGCACCATCCAGCCCAACGACTCCATTGCCCAGCTCTACTACGCCAAGAGCCTGAAGGCCCGCCTGGTCTGGAAGGTCATGGACGGCATGCTGCAAAAGAGCATCGAGAAGGGCGAACCCGATCTGAACATCACCTTTATCTATAACATGCCTGTGCGCGCCATCGGCAAGATGTCCGGCGGTCTCTGCTCTCAGGAGATGTGCGAGGGCATCCTGGACATCATCAACGGCCACGGCATCGCCTTCTGCAAGGGCCTGGGCAAGATCGTGGGCGGCTTTATCAAGCAGCTCGGCGTGAGCAAGAAGCAGAAGGCGCTTGAGTAAAGGAGGAGACGGCATGAAAAACGCGAACGGCATCAACCCCATCGTGGCCCTGATCCTGACCGCGCTGGTCTGCGTGCTGACGGTGGTGTTCTTCACCGGCGGCCACGTATTCTGGGGCATCGTCTTCGCCATCATCACCTTGGACTTCGCGGCAGATCTGATTCTGTCCTTGAAGCGAGCATAGAAAGGGAGTCAAGAAAAAATGAGTGAAAAAGCAAATCCTCTGGGCACAATCTTTGACAAGCTGCCGCCGACCCTCATCAAGAAAAACAACGTCACCCTGATCCCCGAAGGCGCCATCGGCTATCTGGTGGGACCCACCCTGGCCCTGCTTGCCAACTCTGTGCTGTCGAACTACTTCAACAAGTACATGTCCGACGTGCTGCACATCAACACCTGGGCCAGCGCTTTCTTCACGTGGCTCCCGGTGGTCTCCGTGATCTTTGTGGTCATCGGCAACATCCTGGTGGGCAAGCTCATGGACAACAGCAAGTCCAAAAACGGCAAGGCCCGCCCGCTGCTGCTCCTGTCCCTGCCCATAAGCCTCCTGGCGCTGCTGTTCCTGTTCGTCTTCTCCCCCTATAACGCAAACAACGACAGCTGGCATGTGGGAGCGCTCATCTGCATCGCCATCGGCTACAACCTGTGGTTTGCCTTTGCCTACCCCATGTACTACACCCCCCACGCGGGTCTGGTGAGCCTTTCTACCAGAAACTCCAAGGACCGGGGATTGCTCGCCACCATCTCCAACGCCACCATGCTGGCGGCCATGGGCATCAGCTCCATGTTCCTGCCCTTCTTCCTGAACCTGCTCTTTGTCTATGACATGAGCGGCAAGGGAAGCCCCGTCACCAATGACGCGGGCAAGGTGCTCTACTACGTGGATGAGAGCGGCGCCGCCATTTACGATTCCGCCGCCTCCTACGCCCACTGGAAGGTCTTTGTCATCGCCCTGCTGATCATCACCGCCATCGGCGTCCTGATCGAGTACTTCTTCACCCGCGAGCGCGTCACCGAGGAGACCATGGGCCAGGAGACCGAGGCAAAGCCCAGCCTCTCCACCAAGGAACAGTGGAAGATCTGCTCCAAGGACAAGTACTGGATCATCATGATGGTGTTCTTCTTCCTGTACCAGTTCGGCGGCATGATCAAGAACGTCTC
>CAMOXK010000168.1 GCA_946629065.1 uncultured Clostridia bacterium | reverse complement strand
TCCCTCACCAGCTTCCCCGCCTCCGGCTCCTACTCGCTGACCATCCCGGAATACGGTGAGCTGAGCTTCGGCGCCGTGGCCAAGGGCTGCGCCTCGGAGAACGCCATTGACGCCATGCGTCAGGCCGGCGTAAAAAGCGCCATCATCTCCCTGGGCGGCAACGTCCAGACTCTTGGCGTAAAGCCCAACGGCAGCCTCTGGAAGGTCGCCATTCAGGACCCGGAGAATCCGGACGGATACGTGGGCGTTGTGACCGTTGGCGAGACCGCGGTGGTCACCAGCGGCCCCTATCAGCGGAATTTCACCATCAAGAACACCCTCTATCATCACATTCTCAACCCCGCCACCGGGCATCCCAGTGGCAGCGCCCTGCGTTCCGTCACCATCATCTGCGAGGATGGAACCATGGCAGACTGCCTTTCCACCGCCATGTTCGTGCTGGGCGAAGCGAAGGCCCTGAACTACTGGCGGCAGTACGGCGGCTTTGAGATGATCCTCATCACCACGGACGATCGCATCGTGTGCACCAAGGGTCTGTTGGAGGACTTCACCCTGGCCATCGACGCGGAGAAGTACCGGGTAGTCTATTCGGAGTAATATGGCAAATCTGCAAACGGATATCCGTTATCTGAAGGGCATAGGAGAGAAAAAGGCGCTGGCTTTTCAAAAGCTGGGCGTCTTTACTCTCCATGACCTTCTTTGCTATTTTCCCCGCCGCTACGAGGACCGCAGTGTCTACAAGCCCATCGCATTGACCGAAAACGGCGAGACCGTGTGCATCCGCGCCCTGGTTGCTGACACGCCCCGGCTCAGCCGGATCCGTCGGGGGCTGGACCTGGTAAAGTTCCGGGCGGTGGACGAAAGCGGCATGGTGGACATCACCTATTTCAACCAATCCTACCGCAAGGACGGCATTCACAAGGGCGACAGCTACGTCTTTTACGGCAAGATCGAGGTCAGCGGTACCCGCCGTACCATGACCAATCCCGTCTGCGAACGGGAGGACAGAGAGGGCGGCGTCACCGGGCGGATCGTACCGGTCTACCGGATGAACGCCGCTCTGAATCAGCGCACGATCCTGCAGGCGGTGCGCCAGGCGCTGGAGAGCTGCCGGGAGGAACTTCCCGAGCTGCTGCCGGAGGAGACCCGCCGCTACGAGGAGCTCTGCACCGCGCGCTACGCCTTTGAGAACATCCACTTCCCCGCCGATTTCCAGGCTCTGGACATTGCGCGGCGGCGTCTCGTTTTTGAGGAGCTGTTTGTCCTGGCCTGCGCCCTCGGCAAGATGCGCGAGACCCGGGTCAAGGAGCAGGGCTGCCGCCTGCAGCCCGTGGATATTGAGGAATTCTACGCTGCGCTCCCCTTCCGCCCCACCGGCGCCCAGCGCCGGGCTGTGAGCGAGGCGCTGGCCGATCTCACTTCCGGCAATGTTATGAACCGTCTGGTCCAGGGCGACGTGGGCAGCGGCAAAACCATGGTGGCAGCGGCGCTGATCTGGGCGGCCTGGAAAAACGGACTCTGCAGCGCCTTCATGGCGCCCACAGAGATTCTGGCCCAGCAGCATGTGAGCACCATGGACCGCTTCCTCTCCCCCTTCGGGATCCGCATGGGCAAGCTCACCGGCTCCTCCACCGCCAAAGAGAAGCGGGAGATCAAGGAAAAGCTCCTGAGCGGCGGGCTGGACCTGATCATCGGTACCCACGCGCTGTTCAGTCAGGATGTGGAGTATAAAAACCTGGGCCTTGTCATCACCGACGAGCAGCACCGCTTCGGCGTGAACCAGCGCTCCGCCATGATCGGCAAGGGCGTGCGCCCCCATGTACTGGTCATGTCCGCAACGCCCATTCCCCGGACCCTTGCGCTGATCCTGTACGGCGATCTGGATGTCTCCATCATCGACGAGCTCCCACCCGGGCGCCAGAAGGTGGACACCTTCGCTGTGGACGAGAGCTATCGGGCCCGGCTCAACGGCTTTATCCGCAAGCTTGCCGCAGAAGGCCGTCAGATCTTCGTGGTGTGCCCCATGGTAGAGGAGAACGAGGACCTTCCCCTGGAGCTGAAGTCCGCGGAGGAGCACGCCAGAGAGCTTCAGGAGGCCTTTCCGGAGTTGAAGGTGGCCTGTGTCCATGGTAAGATGAAGCCGAAGGAAAAAGACGCCGTGATGACCGCCTTCGTCGCCGGAGAAGCGGACATTCTGGTCTCCACCACGGTGATCGAAGTGGGCGTGGACGTGCCCAATGCCTGCCTGATGGTGGTGGAAAACGCCGAGCGCTTCGGTCTCAGCCAGCTGCACCAGCTGCGCGGCCGGGTTGGCCGCGGCAGTCACAAGAGCTGGTGCATCCTGGTCTCCGAAGCCAAGGGAGAGGATGTCCGCGCCCGGCTTGACATCCTGTGCAAAACCAACGACGGCTTCAAGGTGGCCGAAGAGGACCTGCGCCTCCGCGGCCCCGGCGATTTCTTCGGCTCCCGGCAGAGCGGTCTGCCGGAGATGCATGTTGCGGACCTTGGCGGCGACGCACAGGTGCTCCAGCGTGCCCAGCAAGCCGCGCTCCGGCTTTTGGGCGCGGATCCCACGCTGCAGGCGCATCCGGCCCTTCGCGATCGTGTCAGCCGCCTCTTCCATGACAGCGCGGACAGCTTCAACTGAATGGGACTTCTACTTGAAAACACACCACAGGGACTGCAAAAAGGCTTTTGTGCTGAAGAAAGAGCTGACGCCCTCGGCAGCCCGCAAAACAGAACAGATCTCCGGCGAATACAGGAAGCAAAATGCTCGTATTCGCCGGAGCTTTTCTTTTTGTTATGGCTCTTTGTGCAGGGACTTCCAGGAGGTCGTCTCCCAGCAATATTGCATTAATACTACTTTCAAATAGAAATCTTTAAAGTCTTGCGGCCAGAATTGTGCCATACT
>CAMOXK010000167.1 GCA_946629065.1 uncultured Clostridia bacterium | reverse complement strand
CGGGAAACAGTTCCTACCATACGACTCATGGATTTTTACCTGCCTTTCTTTTGCTCTTTCCGGGATCGGTGCAATTGTTTTCCGGAAGCTGAAATGTGTTAACGGAAATACTTGACGGCGGCCTCGAACATGCGGAGGTCGTAATTGCCGGGAACGTTTTGATAGAGATTGGAGCCGATGCGCTCGGCGTGGCCCATCTTGCCGAAGACACGGCCGTCGGGAGAGGTGATGCCCTCCACGGCGAAGAGGGAGCCGTTGGGGTTAAAGTGCACGTCTGCGGTGGCCTGTCCCTCCAGGTCCACATACTGGGTGGCGATCTGTCCGTTTTCGGCCAGGGCGCGGATGGTGGCCTCGTCCGCCAGGAAACGGCCCTCGCCGTGGGAGATGGGGACGTTGTACACGTCGCCCACCTGGGTCAGCGCCAGCCAGGGAGACTTGTTGGAGGCGATGCGGGTGCGGACGATGCGGCTCTGGTGGCGGGCGATGGTGTTGAAGGTCAGGGTGGGGGCCTTTTCGTCCGGCTCAATGATGCGGCCGTAGGGCACCAGACCCAGCTTGATGAGGGCCTGGAAGCCGTTGCAGATGCCGCAGATCAGGCCGTCCCGCTGCTCCAACAGCTCCATGACCCCTTCCTTCACTGGGCCGGAGCGGAAGAAGGCGGTGATGAACTTGCCGGAGCCGTCCGGCTCGTCGCCGCCGGAGAAGCCGCCGGGGATGAAGATCATCTGGCTCTCCCGGAGACGCCTGGCAAAGTCTTCAACAGAATGGGCGATGGCGTCGGCGCTGAGATTGCGGACGACAAAGATCTCCGGCTCGCCGCCGGCGTCCCGCACGGCGCGGGCGCTGTCGATCTCGCAGTTGGTGCCGGGGAAGGCCGGAATCAGCACCCGGGGCCGGGCTGCCTTGACGGCCGGGACCGGGCGGCTTTCGGCGGTGTAGGAGAAGGTCTCCAGGGGGATCTCCGGCGTGGGAATGTTGCAGGCGTAGACGCTCTCCAGCTTGCCCTCGTAGAGCTCCAGGAGCTTTGCGCAGTCCAGCCGCTCCTCCCCGTAGGTGAAGCAGCCGTCCTCGGTGAAGATGCCCAGGCACTCGCCGGGCACATCCTCGTCCACCTCCAGCAGGAAGGCGCCGTAGTCATAGCCGAAGAGGCGCTCCAGGGGCAGATCCTCCCGGAAGCGGAAGCCCAGGGCGTTGCCGATGGCCATCTTCCAGACGGCAGCGGCGTCGCCGCCCTCGCCGGGGGTGTAGCAGGCATAGGCCTTGCTGGAACGGAGAAGCTCCGTCACGGTATCGAAGAGCGCGAGAAGGGAGGCGGCGGTGGGAAGCCCGTTCTCGTCTTTTTCAGGGGCGAGACGGATGAGCTTGTGGCCGGCCTTCTTGGCCTCGGGCGTTACGATATCGGAAGTCTTTGCGGTGGTGACGGCGAAGGAGACCAGGGTGGGGGGCACGTCCAGCGTTTCGAAGCTGCCGCTCATAGAGTCCTTGCCGCCGATGGCGGCCACGCCCAGACCCATCTGGGCCTCAAAAGCGCCAAGCAGGGCGGCCAGAGGCTTGCCCCAGCGCTGGGGATCCTTGCCCAGACGCTCAAAGTACTCCTGGAAGGTGAGGTACACGTCCCGGAAGGATGCGCCGGAGGCAATGAGCTTGCAGACCGATTCCACCACGGCCAGATAGGCGCCGTGATAGGGACTCTTTTCGGAGATAAAGGGGTTGAAGCCCCAGGACATGAGAGAGCAGTCCTCGGTGTGGCCCTGCTCCAGAGAGATCTTCTGCACCATGGCCTGGACCGGAGTCAGCTGGAGCTTTCCGCCGAAGGGCATCATCACGCTGCCGGCGCCGATGGTGGAGTCAAAGCGCTCGCTGAGCCCGCGGCGGGAACAGCCGTTCAGATCGGAGACGGCCTTGCCCATGGCCTCGGCAAAGGAGGCGGCGGGCAGAGGCTCCGCAGCCTCGGGAGCGGCGGCCTCCACGGTGATGTGCTTGGCGGCGCCGTTGGTGTCCAGAAAAGCGCGGCTCAGATCCACGATGGTCTTGCCGTTCCAGTGCATCTGGAGCCTGGGCTCCGCCTGGACCACGGCCACGGGCACAGCCTGCAGGTTTTCCTTGTCCGCCAGGGCCAGGAAAGCGTCCCGGTCCTCCGGGGCGATGACCACGGCCATGCGCTCCTGGCTCTCGCTGATGGCAAGCTCGGTGCCGTCCAGACCCTCGTACTTCCGGGGGACGGCGTTCAGATCGATGTTGAGACCATCGGCCAGCTCGCCGATGGCTACGGAGACGCCGCCCGCGCCAAAGTCATTGCAGCGCTTGATCATGCGGGTGGCCACAGGATTGCGGAACAGGCGCTGGAGCTTGCGCTCCTCGGGGGCGTTGCCCTTCTGCACCTCGGCCCCGCAGGTCTCCACGGAGTGGGCGTCGTGGGCCTTGGAGGAGCCGGTGGCGCCGCCGATGCCGTCCCGCCCGGTGCTGCCGCCCAGGAGGATCACCAGATCCCCGGGTGCGGGCCGCTCCCGCCGCACATTGGCGGCCGGGGCCGCGGCGATGACCGCGCCGATCTCCATGCGCTTGGCGGCGTAGCCCGGGTGATACCACTCGTCCACGATGCCGGTGGCAAGGCCGATCTGGTTGCCGTAGGAGGAATAGCCTGCTGCTGCGGTGGTGACCAGCTTCCGCTGGGGAAGCTTGCCGGGGATGGTCTCACTGACGGGCTTCAGGGGGTCTGCCGCGCCGGTGAGGCGCATGGCCCCGTAGACGTAAGCCCGGCCCGAGAGGGGATCCCGGATGGCGCCGCCGATGCAGGTGGCTGCGCCGCCGAAGGGCTCGATCTCGGTGGGGTGGTTGTGGGTCTCATTCTTGAAGAGCAGAAGCCAGGGCTCGGTCACGCCGTCCACGGTGACTTCCGTCTTCACGGTGCAGGCGTTGATCTCCTCGCTCTCGT
>CAMOXK010000166.1 GCA_946629065.1 uncultured Clostridia bacterium | reverse complement strand
CCATCATCCTGCGGGACGACAGCGTCATGCAGATCGTGGAGAGCTACCTGGACATAGACCTGCCCAAGATGCCGGGGGAATGAGTTTTAAGTAAACGCTGAATAAATCGGCGAGAGCAAAAAGCTTCGGCGAATTCGCAGCATTTGCGAATTCGCCGAAGCTTTTTGCGTGATCATACCGCGGCACGCCGGGACGTCGAGGACGCCGTCCCCTACGGCGGAAACCGGGGCACCACAGCGCGGGTTTCTTCTGCCGCGCTTTACTCCTCCAGCGCGGCATCCAGGGCGGCTTTGGCGCCGGCCTTGATGTCCTCATAGCTCATAAAGAGCCGGGCCTCGAAGATCTTTTTCCCGTCCACAAAGAAGGTGGGGACGGCGTAGTAGTCATAGCGGTCGGCGATCTCCGGCTGCTGAGACTCCTCGATCCGCGTCAGGGGAATGTCCCGATAGCGGGGATTCTCGGCAAAGAGCTCGTCCAGGGCCCGCCGGGCCTTGTCACAGTAGCCGCAGCTGTCCAGGTGAAACATCAGAACTTCTTTCATTTTCTATCTCCTTTCCTTGTAGGCTCCCCTGACTAAGGGGTCTTGGGTCTGTCTGACGCCGTCTCACGCAAGGCGGCAGACTGAGGGGTTCTCTTTCCAAATAGGCTCCCCTGTGCAAGGGGAGCTGTCTGACGCCGTCTCCCGCAAGGGGACAGACTGAGGGGTTGTTCCGTTTGCTATAGGCTCCCCTGTGCAAGGGGAGAAAACGGAGCGATCAGGGGATCGCTCAAGCTGTCGACAAAGTGTCGACAGCTTGAAGCGCCAAAATGGAAACTTCCGAAAAAGTTCCCATTTTTGCGCGGATTGAACGTGAAGGGGGGCATACCCTCCCCCCTTCACAATCCCCCCATGCGTGTCCAAGCGTTGCCGCATAGGTTTGTCTACAGTCTGAGCGATCAGGGGATCGCTCCCTACGCGGGGATGCGGGGCGCGGATTGAAACAAGTCTTCTGACTTCTGCCGCCAGATGCCACCTCCCCTCGCACAGGGACGGTAAAACCGAGCGGCCCCTCTCAGTCACTTTGTGACAGCTCTCCCCGACGCGGGGAGAGCCAAGCGGATCGTCTGTTTGCTGTTTCCTTATCACTCTTCACTCTTCACTCTTCACTATTCTCTTTCACAGTCCCCACAGGCCGGACTGCCTGCGGCAAAGGGCGATGAAGTCCAGCACCGCGGGGGAGCGATAGCCGCTCTCCAGGAAGGCGACGGCGAGAGCGCCTATACTGTCCGCCCCAGGCAGGGGGAAGAGATCCAGGGCGCTGTCCTTGCCTCCCTCGTCGGCGTGGAGAGCGCGAAGGAAGAGCTCGGGGTACACGGTAACGCCCATGCCCTGCTGGGCCAAAGCAAAGGCGGTCTCGATGTTCTCCGTCTCCAGCAGGACCCGGGGCAGAAAGCCCAGGCTGCGGCTGTATTGCTCCAGCATGGCCCGGATGCGGTTGCCGGTTTTCAGCAGGATGAAGGGCTGGCCGGAGAAGAGCCGGAGATCGGCCCCCTCTTCCCGCGCACGGCGGATGGCTTCCTCGTCTCCGCCGAAAACCTCCAGGGAAAAGGGCCGGGGACAGGCCAGAAACAGCCGTTCCCGCAGCAGGACGGAGACCTGGGCCCCCTGCACGTCGATGGGCATGTAACCGATGAGCACGTCGATCTCCCCCTGGCGCAGCCACTCGTTGAGCTGGCGGTGGTTGCCCTCCATCAGGCTGATCTCCACAAGGGGGTGACTTTTGCAAAACTCCGGCAGCAGCACCGGCAGCATGGCCCTGCCGCAGGTGTAGGATATGCCCAGGCGCAGCCGGCCCCGGCGGTGGTCGCTGATCTCCCCGGCCTCCCGCAGGATCTCCTGCTCCAGGGAGCAGATCTGCCGGGCGATGAGGGCCAGGCGCTCGCCCGCATAGGTGAGCTTCAGCTCCGGCCCCCGCTCGAAGAGGGAAACGCCCAGCTCCTCCTCCAGCTTGGCCACATGGCCGGAGAGGGACTGCTGGGAGATATAGAGCCGCCGGGCCGCATGGGTGAAGTTCTTTTCCTCCGCCGCGGCGAGGAAGTATTGCAGATTGCGAAAATTCATGAAAATCTCCCTTTCGGATGACAGGACTTCTCGTGCCCCTATCCCCCAGTGTGCGCACTGGGGACTTCCCCCAAAGGGGGAAGCAAGAGCGCGCAGCAAATGAAGGAAGGAAGAAAATGAGCTGCGGCCTGCGGCGAGATCATGCAATCATCACGCTGATACTACTTTCAAATAGAAATCTTTAAAGTCTTGTGGCCAGAATTGTGCCATACTTCGTTGAAGCCCTTGAACATATATCTCCATTATGCTCTGCGGCCTTCGCCTCGTCTGGCACAATTCTGTCTCGCAATCCTTTTTAAAGCTTCTTATTTGAAAGTAGTATGAAGGCGTGATACCACAACTCTTCTCTCTTCACTCTTCTCTTTTCTCTTTCACTATACCACAGGCATTTGCCTGTGGCAAGAGCAAGGAAAGAAGTGTTTTCCTTTTTCCTGAATTTGGTGTTAAATAAACTGAGAGAGGTCCGCGCCGCCCTCTCCGCGGAGAGCGGCGGAGGAAGGACCCACAAAAGGAGAGTACAGCATGATCGGGAGAAAAAAACTCGTGATTGAGCCGGCCTGGTGCAAGGGCTGCGGCATCTGCGCCGCCTTCTGCCCCAAGCAGGTCCTGGAGATCCAAAAGGAAAAAGTCACGGTGAAGGATCCGGAGGCCTGCATCCTCTGCGGGATGTGTGAACTGCGCTGCCCGGATTACGCCATTTATCTTGTGAATCTGGAAGAGTGAGGAGGTCGGAAAAATGTCGAAAGCTGTCCTGATGCAGGGGAACGAGGCCGCTGTGGAGGGCGCCATTGCCGCCGGCATGCGCGTTTTCGCGGGCTACCCCATCACCCCTTCCACCGAGATCG
>CAMOXK010000165.1 GCA_946629065.1 uncultured Clostridia bacterium | reverse complement strand
GGATTTTTTTGAAAAAATCAATTTTGATTTTCAATGCTCGTAAAATCTCAAAAATTCTCGCAAAATCTCTCGAATCCTGAATTCGATTTTTCACATTTCGGAGGGCCCTATGGATAAGGAAAAACTGCTCAACGAGTTCACCGGCACCGTGAGAAGAGCCGTGGACGATTACCATATGATCGAGGAAGGAGACAAAGTGGCTGTGGGCGTCTCCGGCGGGAAGGACAGCCTGTTGCTGCTCCTGGCTCTGCACCACCTGCAAAGCTTCTACCCCAAGCCCTTCCACCTGGAGGCCATCACCATCGAGCTTGGCTTCGAGGGCATGGACTTTACGCCGGTGAAGGAGCTCTGCGCCAAGCTGCAGATCCCCTATACCTGCCTGCAGACGGACATCAAGGAAGTGGTCTTTGACGTGCGCAAGGAGTCTAACCCCTGCTCCCTCTGCGCCAAAATGCGCCGGGGCGCTCTGAATAACGCCATCACCGAGCGGGGCATCACGAAGCTGGCCCTGGGCCACCATTTTGACGACGCGGTGGAGACCTTTATGATGAGCCTGCTCTTTGAAGGGCGGCTCAGCTGCTTCCGGCCCGTGACCTATCTGGACCGCAGCGGCGTCACCCAGATCCGCCCCCTGGTCTATGCCGGGGAGCAAAAAATCGCAAATCTGGCCCAGGCCCTGGAGCTGCCGGTGGTGGAAAACCCCTGCCCACAGGACAAGGCCAGCAAGCGCTATGAGATCAAGACCATGCTGAAGGCCATGTCCGCCGAGTACCCGGACATGAAGTCCAAGATCTTCGGCGCCATGCAGCGGCTCCCCCTGGAGGGCTGGCAGCCCGCGGAAAACTGGAGACTGAGCAAGTGAAAAGTGAAGAGTGAAAAGTGAAAAGGGATGGCACGCCGCTTAGCGGGACGGATAGAAGAGAATACGACGCCATCACAACAATTCCGGATTTATCATCCCAAAAGGGCACCTTCGGGTGTCCTTTTTCTTTTTGCTTGCTCCAGCTTTTCTAAATCATCACGGAACTTTATGACGCTAAAGTGCGGCGATGCCTTGCCTTCTCCTTGAGGAGAAGGTGGCTTGCCCCGATCTCACGCGAGGGGCAAGACGGATGAGGTGGAAGAATCAAGCATCTATATACACGTGCAAGGGGCAAGCTTCCCACCTCATCCGTCACGGCGCTTGCGGGAGACGCGCCGCGACACCTTCCCCTCCCAGGGGAAGGCTTTTGAATCTGCTCCGTCACTTTAACTAAATAAAGTTTTGCAGAAATCCTCTTTTCTCACATATTTCTTGATTTATCTATATAATTATGGCATAATAATAACACAAGACTGATACACATGGGGGCAAAGTACCATGAAGGAGACAACGCAGCAAGCTGCCGCGAAAGCGTTTGCGGAGTTCTGGGCAGACAAGGGCTATGAAAAGGGGCAGAGCCAGTCCTTTTGGCTCTCTCTGCTTCGTGACGTCTTCGGTGTGGCCGAGCCTGAGAAGTTCATCACGTTTGAAGATCAGGTAAAGCTGGACAGCTCCACCGGCTTTATCGACGGATATATTGCCGAGACAAAGGTCATGATTGAGCAGAAAGGCAGCGGGAAGGATCTGAACAAACCGATCCGGCAGTCGGACGGCTCCATGCTCAATCCCTTTCAGCAGGCCAAGAAGTACATTACAGAACTCCCCCTCTCCCAGCATCCGCGCTGGGTCGTCACCTGCAACTTCCAGGAGTTCTATGTCTATGACATGGAAAAGCCGCACGGTGACCCTGAGAAAATCAAGCTGGCCGATCTGGAAAAGGAATACTACCGCCTGTCCTTCCTCGTAGACAAGGGGAATGTACACCTGCAGCGTGAGATGGAGATTTCCATCAAAGCCGGCGAAGTGGTTGGCCTTCTCTATGATGGCCTGCTGAAGCAGTATAAAAATCCAGAAGACCCGGAGACGCTGAAGCACCTGAACAAGCTTTGCGTGCGTCTCGTGTTCTGCCTGTACGCGGAGGACGCCGGGATCTTCGGGAAACACCTGATGTTCCATGACTACATGGCGCAGTTTGCCGTGAAAGACATGCGTAAGGGGCTGACGCAGCTCTTCCGCGTGCTCAATCAAAATGCTGTAGAGCGAGACCCCTATCTGGCTGACGACGATCCCTTGCTGGCCGCCTTCCCCTATGTCAACGGCGGCCTCTTTGCCGACGAGACGGTCATCATCCCGCCCTTCACAGAGGAACTGCGCGATCTGCTGCTCCGCCGCGCCTCGGCGGACTTTGACTGGTCGGAGATCAGCCCGACGATTTTCGGCGCCGTGTTCGAATCCACCCTGAACCCGGAGACGCGCCGCAGCGGCGGCATGCACTACACCAGCATCGAGAATATCCATAAGGTCATCGACCCGCTGTTTCTGAATGATCTGGTAGCTGAACTGGAAGCGATCAAAGCGATTCCCGTCTGGAAGACAAAAGAAAAGAGTCTTCTGACCTTCCAGAAGAAGCTCGCTTCTCTGGAATTCCTCGACCCCGCGGCGGGCAGCGGCAACTTCCTGACCGAGAGCTATCTGAGCCTGCGTAGGTTGGAAAACGTGGTGATCGATGAACTGCATCACGGGCAAATGATGCTGGGTGAAGTCAAGCCAGAGAATTTGATCAAGGTGTCGATCGCCCAGTTCCACGGCATAGAGATCAATGACTTTGCCGTGACGGTGGCCAAGACCGCCCTCTGGATCGCGGAGAGCCAGATGATGAAGGAGACGGAGAAGATCCTGCTCCTTGATCTGGACTTCCTGCCGCTGAAAACCAACGCCAACATCGTCGAGGGCAACGCCCTGCGCCTGGATTGGGAGAGCGTGGTGGATAAGACCAGGCTGAACTACATCATGGGGAATCCTCCGTTTGTGGGCGGAATGAATATGTCCACAGAACAGAAGAGTGATATTATTGATGTAATGGAGGGATTCAAATC
>CAMOXK010000164.1 GCA_946629065.1 uncultured Clostridia bacterium | reverse complement strand
GGCGGCTGGATGGGAAGGGCGCACACGACCTCCTTCCACAACGCGGGTATGATCTTCGGCGACCAGCTTCCGGTATTTGAAGTGGTCTCCGACGTCAATGAGGAGCTCGCCGCCAAATTCGCAAAAGCCAACGGCTACCGCCGCTATACAGATGACTGGAAGGCAGTCGCCTCGGATCCGGATGTGGATCTGGTCGATGTCGCGACCCCCAATTCCATGCACTACGAGATGGTCAAGTACGCACTGGAGCACGGCAAGCACGTCTTCTGTGAGAAGCCCCTCTCTCTTTCCGCAAAGGAGTCCAGGGAACTCTCCGATCTGGCGGAGGCAAAGGGCCTGGTCAACTACTGCGGTTTCTCCAATGTCATGAATCCCGCCAACCAGTATGTCCACGACCTCATTCAGAGCGGAAAACTGGGACGCATCATGCGTGTCCACGCAACCTATGATCAGGATATGCTGCTGGATCCCTCCATTCCGATCGCATGGAGGCACATCCGCAGACTGGCCGGCACCGGCGCCCTCGGCGATCTGGGCTGCCACCTGCTCTCCGTCTCCCAGTTCCTTCTGGGCGACATCACAGAGGTCATGGGTGTTGAATCCATTGTCATCCCGGAGCGCCCCGCAAAAGCCGGCTCCACCGAGATGCAGAAGGTGGAGAACGACGACCTCATCACCTTCCTGGTCAAGTACGCGAATGGAGCTATCGGAGATTTCTCCTCCTCCCGCGTCGCAACCGGCCGCAAGAACTATTTCTACTATGAGATCCAGGGCACCGAGGGAAGCGTCGTCTACAACCTGGAGCGCATGTGCGAGGTCCAGGTCTACTTCAAGGCGGATGCGGACATCGACAACGGCAGGGACTGCGGCTTCCGCACCGTTCTGCTCAATCCTCAGCATAAGGGCTTCAAGTGGTTCCAGCCCGCAGGCGGCATCGCCATCGCCTTTGACGACATGAAGACCCTGCAGGCCCATACCTTGATGGAAGCCATGGAAGGCAAGCCTTATTTCTGCAACTTTGCCCTGGGCGCAAAGGTCGACGGTGTCGTCGATGCAGTCGAGCGCTCCCTCGAGAGCAAGACCTGGGAGAAGTGCTGACCACAGAACGTTGTGACCAGATTCATCATACAACCTGCTGCAGCATACGCAGCTGTGAACGGAGGTAATAAAAACAACTATGTTCAACAATGTCAAACTCGGCATCGCCCCGATCGGGTGGACCAACGACGATATGCCGCAGCTCGGCGGCGAACTCACCTTTGAGCAGATGATTTCCGAAGCGGCACTCGCGGGCTTCCAGGGAACGGAAGTCGGCGGCAAGTTCCCGACTGACCCCGCAGTCCTCAATAAGGCCCTGAACCTTCGGGGTATCAAGATCGCCAGCCAGTGGTTCTCTTCCTTCCTCTGCTCCACGCCTTACGAAGAGAATGAGAAGGCCTTTATCCGCCAGCTTGACTTCCTGGAGGCTGTCGGCGCAAGCCGCATCAATGTCTGTGAGCTCACCCGCTGCCTGTTCGCGGAGGAATGCTCCATGTTCGGAGACAACAAGCCCATCGCAACGGACGAAGAGTGGGAACTGCTGACCACCGGCCTCAACAAGCTCGGCAAAATCGCCGCTGACCGGGGTTTCAAGCTCTGCTTCCACCACCATATGGCGACCGTAGTCCAGACTTTTGATGAGACAAAGCGCCTCATGGACAATACCGATCCCCGCTATGTCTGGCTCTGCTTTGACACAGGACACTTCACCTTTGCCAAAGAGGACGCCGTGCGCGCTGCGCAGGAGTTCGGCCCCCGCATCGGCCATGTCCACCTCAAAGACATCCGTCCCGACCGCATGGAGACTGCCTACAAAGAGGGCTACCGCTTCCGCAAAGCTGTCCTGGAGGGCTGC
This sequence comes from uncultured Clostridia bacterium, assembly GCA_946629065.1. Classification (GTDB taxonomy): domain Bacteria; phylum Bacillota; class Clostridia; order Oscillospirales; family Oscillospiraceae; genus Limivicinus. The sequence continues at coordinate 1,082 of CAMOXK010000164.1, read as the reverse complement.
TTTACCATTCCCGGCGACGGCTGCGTCGACTACCCCGGCGTCTTCGAGGCTCTGCGCAAAGCCCATTACGAGGGCTGGTTCATCGTAGAGGCCGAGCAGGATCCCGCTAAAGCCAATCCTTTTGAATATGCCTGCATGGCCAGGGACTACATCCGCAGGACCGCATCCATCTGAAAATAGAAAGAAGAAATCACACTGCTGTGCTGATTTTCACACAGCTGTTTGTATCGGAGCGCCGCAAACAGCACTGATGGCAGTAGAGAAACCGAATTCGCGGATTTCTCATCGCCCTGTCGCGCAGAGCGCTCCGGAATGGAGATTACCATGGAAAAAATTCGTTTCGGTATCATCGGCATCGGAATGATGGGAAAGATGCACATGACCAACCTGCAGCGCAATCCTTATGCGGAGGTCGTCGCCGTCTGTGCACGGACCCCTTCCAAGATCAAGGCTGTCCAGGAAGAGTTCAATGTTCCCAACGGCTATACCAGCATCAATGAGATGCTGGAGGACTGCGAGCTCGACGCCGTTGTCGTCGCAACCGGCGCTGCCCAGCACAAGGAAGCCTGCCTGGCCGCCTGCAAGGCCGGCAAACACATCTTCTGCGAAAAGCCCCTGGCTAAGACTCTTGAAGACTGCGCAGAGATTGAAAAAGCTGTCGCGGAAAACGGGACAAAGCTCTTCACCGTCGGTTTTATGCGCCGCTTCGACCCTTCCTACGCGGAGGCAAAGGAAAAAATCCGGGCCGGCGAGATCGGTACCCCCATCCTTTTCAAGGGCGTATCCCTCGACCCGGACACCGTTCTGCCCGATCATCTGGAGGGCGTCAAAAACGGCATCTACGTACCCTGGTTCATTGAAATGGGCAGCCATGACACCGACCTGGCCCGCTGGTTCCTGGAGGGAGACCCCGTGGAATGCTTTGCTACCGGTGACGCCTATGTCTGCAAGGAACTGGCCGATTACAATGACTATGACAACGGCTTCTCACTGACAAAGTTCGACAACAATACGACCGCTTTCATCCAGGTCGGCCGCACAGCCACCTGCAGCCATGTCGAGAGCGAGATCGTCGGCACAAA
>CAMOXK010000163.1 GCA_946629065.1 uncultured Clostridia bacterium | reverse complement strand
GGATGGGTCTTGTCATCTTCCGGCATGGACAGGATCGGGATCTGGGTAATGGAACCCTTCTTGCCCTTGATACGGCCGGCCCGTTCGTACATGGTTGCAAGGTCGGTGTACAGGTAACCGGGGTAGCCGCGGCGGCCGGGAACTTCTTTACGGGCTGCGGAAATTTCACGGAGGGCATCGGCGTAGTTGGTGATATCGGTGATGATGACCAGTACGTGCATGCCCAGCTCGTAAGCCAGGTATTCCGCGGCGGTAATGGCCATACGGGGGGTAGAAATACGTTCTACCGCCGGGTCGTTGGCCAGGTTGATGAACATAACGGCACGGGCCAGAGCGCCGGTGCGGTTAAAGTCTTCCATGAAGAAGTTGGCTTCTTCGAAGGTGATACCTACGGCAGCGAATACTACGGCGAAACCTTCGCCGGTACCCAGTACCTTGGCCTGACGGGCGATCTGTGCCGCCAGCTGGGCGTGGGGCAGACCGGAGCCGGAGAATACCGGCAGCTTCTGGCCGCGGACCAGGGTGTTCAGGCCGTCGATGGCGCTGACGCCGGTCTGGATAAATTCTGCGGGGTAGTCGCGGGCGGCCGGGTTCATAGGCTCGCCGTTGATGTCCCGGTATTCGTCGGGGATAATATCCGCGCCGCCGTCGATAGGACGGCCCATGCCGTCAAAAACGCGGCCCAGCATGGCCGGGGACACGCCCAGGCGTACCCCGTGGCCCAGGAAACGGGCCTTGGCATCGTCGATCTTCAGGCCCTGGGAACTTTCAAAGAGCTGTACCAGCGCCTTGTCGCCGTCGATAACCAGCACCTTGCCGCTGCGGATCTCACCGTTAGCCTGCTGAATTTCAACCAGCTCGTCGTATTTGACGCCTTCGACCTGGTCTACCAGCATCAGGGGGCCGACGACTTCGCGAATTGTCTTGTAATCCTTACGCATTGAGCTCGCCTCCCTCTGTCAGCGCTGCAAAGGCAGCATCCAAATTTTTGGCGATTGCGCCAAACTTTTCCTCACGTTCCTTTTCAGGAATGTATTTCATACGGCCGATTTCCTCACGGACCGGCATATCAATGAGCTTATCCAGATGTACGTGCTGTTCCAGGGCGGCTTCCGCCTTGTCGTACCAGGTCAGGATCAGCTTCATCATGTCGTGCTGTTTTTCCAGGGAAGAGTAAGTATCTACTTCGTGGAAAGAGTTCTGGTGCAGGAAGTCTTCGCGGATGGACCGGGCGCATTCCAGAGTGATACGGTCCTTGAAGCTCAGGGCATCCACACCTACCAGACGTACGATTTCGTTCAGTTCCGCTTCCTCCTGGAGGATGTTCATCATCTTGGTGACCATGCCCGCCCAGTCGGGGGATACGGAAGTGTTGTAGTAGTTACGCAGGCGGTCGCTGTACAGGGAGTAGCTCTGCAGCCAGTCGATAGCCGGGAAGTGACGGGCGTAAGCCAGGGCTGCGGACAGGCACCAGAATACCTTTACGATACGCAGGGTCGCCTGGGATACAGGCTCGGAAATATCGCCGCCGGGAGGGGATACGGCCCCGATAGCGGAAACAGCGCCGGTGCGGTCTTCGTTGCCGATACATTTTACGATGCCGGCCCGTTCGTAGAATTCCGCCAGACGGGAGCTCAGGTAAGCAGGATAGCCTTCGTCACCGGGCATTTCTTCCAGACGGGAGCTCATTTCACGCATGGCTTCGGCCCAGCGGGAGGTGGAGTCTGCCATGATGGCTACCTTGTAGCCCATGTCACGGAAATATTCCGCAATGGTGATGCCTGTATAAATGGATGCTTCACGGGCCGCAACGGGCATATCGGAAGTGTTGGCGATCAGTACGGTACGCTTCATCAGAGGCAGTCCCGTACGGGGGTCGCTCAGTTCCGGGAATTCCATCAGAACGTCGGTCATCTCGTTGCCGCGTTCGCCGCAGCCTACGTAGATGATGATGTCGGCGTCAGCCCACTTGGCCAGCTGATGCTGGATAACGGTCTTGCCGCTGCCGAAGGGGCCCGGTACAGCCGCCACGCCGCCTTTGGCGATGGGGAACAGGGCGTCCACAACACGCTGGCCGGTAACCATGGGTTCCGTCGGAGGCAGTTTTTCCTTATAGGGACGGCTGCGGCGTACAGGCCAGGTCTGGAGCATGGGATACTCCGTCACATTGCCGTCTTTGTCCTTGATTTTGTAAACGGGATCCAGAATGGTGGCCTCGCCGTTATACACCCATTCCACGGTGCCTTCCTTACGGGGCGGCAGCATGATCTTGTGCAGTACGGCCGGGGTCTCCTGGACCACGCCGATGATGTCGCCGCCCACTACCTGGTCGCCGACTTTCACCTTGGGTTCAAATTTCCATTTTTTCTCACGGTTCAGCTTGGGAACCTCTACGCCGCGGGTAATACGGTCGCCCGCTTTGTCATACAGCACGTCCAGGGGGCGCTGGATACCGTCGAAGATACCTTCGATCAGTCCCGGCGCCAGCTCTACGGACAGAGGGGAGCCGGTGGATTCCACCGGTTCGCCGGGTCCCAGGCCGGCCGTTTCTTCATATACCTGGATAGAGGCCATGTCGCCTCTCAGTTCTATTACCTCGCCGATCAGATGCTTCTCGCTGACACGGACCACGTCATACAGTTCTACGTCACCCATGCCGCTGGCAACGATCAGCGGGCCTGATACTTTTACTATAGTTCCACTCATCGGCTACTTACCTACCCTTCCTTGAAAAGAATGTCTGCGCCCACGGCCTTTTCCACATTGCCCTTCAGCCGTTTCATGCCCAGCCCCAGGCTGCCCTTGGCGGACGGGATGGGGATAATGGCAGGAAATGTCGCAGTAGTGTAATAATCGATTGCTTCGGGTACCAGCTGGGCGGCTTCTTCGGTGATGTAGATCACCGCGTAACCGTCATCCGCCAGCTTGTGTATCCTTTTTTCTATCATGGGAGCCTGTTCCTCGTAATACACATCCAGACCGATAGCCTTGAAGATCATTACGGAACCGGGATC
>CAMOXK010000162.1 GCA_946629065.1 uncultured Clostridia bacterium | reverse complement strand
GCATGACCCTGGTGATGTACCTGAACAACTACCTGCAGACCAGCAAGAACTACGGTATGGCCGGCGCTGTCAGCGTGGTGCTGTTCCTGGTCTCCTCGGTGCTGAGCCTCTTCGTGTACAACACCCTGTCCAGACAGTATAAGGAAGCTCCCCGGAAACGGGATCGGATCTAAGGAGGCGGAACCATGGATAACAGAGAAAGCAGAAAAGGCCGCATTCAGCTGATCATCGCCCGGACGGTGGCTTACGCGATCCTCATTTTCCTTGCGGTTGCATGCCTGTTCAGCTTCTACATGCTGATCATCAATGCCACCCGCTCCAACGCCCAGCTGCAGGCGGGCTTCACCCTGGCGCCGAAGAACAACTTCTTCGTGAATCTGAAAAACGCCTGGACCGACGCCTCCATCAACATCCCCCGGGGCATGCTGAATAGTTTCCTGATCGCGGCGTCAAGCGCGGTTCTGACCACCTATTTCTCAGCCCTGACAGCCTACGGCATCCACGTCTACAACTTCAAGCTCAAGCGTTTTGCCTTTTACTTCATCATGGCCGTCATGATGATCCCGCCTCAGGTGTCTGCGGTGGGCTTTATCCAGCTGGTGAACAAGTTCCATCTGACCAATAATTATCTCCCCCTGGTCCTGCCCAGTATTGCGGCCCCGGTGGTGTTCTTCTACATGAAGCAATATCTGGAGAGCGTGCTGCCCATGGAGATGGTGGAGGCGGCGCGGATGGACGGCTCCGGCGAGTTCAGGACCTTCAACCACATCGTGCTGCCCATCATGAAGCCGGCCCTGGCTGTGCAGATGATCTTCTCCTTCGTGAGCTCCTGGAACAACTACTTTATTCCGGCTCTTCTGCTGGACAAGAAGGAAATGAAGACGGTGCCCATCATGATTGCCCAGCTGCGCTCGGCGGACTACTCCAAGTTCGACATGGGCAAGGTGTATATGTTCATCCTCCTGGCCATCCTGCCGGTGCTGGTGGTGTACATCATCCTGTCCAAGTCCATCATCAAGGGCGTCACCGCCGGCTCGGTGAAGGGATAAGAAAAGGGCGTGTTGCTTTTGCAACACGCCCAATGAATTGCGCATGGCGGCGCGTGAAATGCCTGACGGTATGAATCGTGCTGCGCACATGAATTGCTCTGCGGAGCATCAAAGCGCAATTCAAATCATGCGCGAAGCGCAAATCAGGTCGCGAAGCGAGAAATCATGACGCTATCAGCGTCAAATCATGTTAATAGGGGCTGCTTTGCAACAGCCCCTATTAAGCTTTGAGTTTTGAGTTTTGAGGAGAACGAATATGCTGAAAGAAATGGGCTTTGATAAGGGCGTGAATCTGGGCGGCTGGTTTTCCCAGTGCGATTACAGCCGGGAGCGCCTTGACAGCTTCATCTCGGAGAAGGATTTTGCGCAGATCGCCGCCTGGGGCTTTGACCATGTGCGTATCCCCATCGACTATAACGTGATCCAGAACCGGGACGGCAGCATGATCGAGGAGGGCCTGGAGCGGATCGACCTGGCCCTGGCCCTCTGCGAAAAGTACGGGCTGCACACGGTGCTGGACCTGCACAAGACCCAGGGCTTCTCCTTCGACGCGGGGGAGAAGGAGACGGGCTTTTTCCAAAATGAGGCGTACCAGGAGAAATTCTATGTCATCTGGGACTGCTTTGCCCGCCGCTGGGGCGACCGGTCAGACCGGGTGATGTTCGAGCTTTTGAACGAGGTGACGGAGAAGGCTTATCTCCCGGACTGGAAGCGGATCAGCCGGGAGTGCGTGCGCCGCATCCGCCAGAGCGCGCCCGATGTGTTGATCCTGCTGGGAAGCTACCAGTGGAACAGTGCCAGGACCCTGCCGGAGCTGGATCCCCCCTACGACAGGCGGGTGCTCTATAACTTCCACTTTTACGAGCCCCACGACTTCACCCACCAGGGGGCCAATTGGGAGGCACCCTACCGGGACATCAGTGCCCGTTATTCCTATGCGGAGAGCGGTGCGGGAGAGGAATACTTCGAGGACTTCCTGCGCCCAGCCCTGGAGAAGGCGGAGCAGGAGGGCACCGAGCTCTACTGCGGCGAGTACGGTGTCATCGACGTGGTGCCGCCGGAGGAAGCGGTGAAGTGGTTCCGGGATCTGCACAAGGTCTTCCTGCGCCACGGCATCGCCCGCAGCCTCTGGAGCTACAAGGAGATGGACTTCGGCCTGCAGGATGCGCGGATGGACGGCGTGCGGGCTGAGCTGCTGGAGCTGCTGTAAAAAACGCACTTGCCCGGGAGCGGCGTTCTGACGTATACTGGGCTCAAATCCAAAGGAGGAGAGACCTATGAAAGAAATTTTTGAGCGGGTGAGCATCCGCAGATATGAGGACAGGCCCGTGGAAGAGGAAAAGCTGGAGGCGTTGCTCCGGGCGGCCATGGCGGCCCCCTCCGCGGGCAACCAGCAGCCCTGGGAATTCTACGTGATCCGGGATCGGGAGCTGCTGGTGAAGCTCTCCAAGGTCAGCCCCTACGCCGGCTGCACCGCGAAAGCGCCCGCGGCCATCGTCGGTGCCTACCGGGAAAAGCTCTGGGCACCGGCCTATGCCCAGATCGACATGAGCATCACCATGGAAAACCTGTGGCTGAGCTGCAGCGAGCAGGGCCTTGGGGGCGTCTGGCTGGGCATCGCTCCGGTGGAGGAGCGGATGCGGGCCGTGGAGGAGATCGTGGGAATCCCGGAAGGCCAGCGGGCCTTTGCCATCTTCCCGCTGGGCTATCCCGCCGAGAGCAGAGCCCAGCAGGACAGATGGGACCCGGAGCGGGTCCATTGGATCGGGTGATTCATTCGGAGTTCGGAATTGAGGAAAACGCGTAGGGAGTGATCTCAATGCTGCTGCGAAGAGATGTGAGGACACCTCATCCGTCATCCGCCTTGCGGGAGACGGCGGATGACACCTTCCCCTCAAGGGGAAGGCTTTGAGAGCAGCAGATCATCCAACTCCCCTCATACTACTTTCAAATAGAAATCTTTAAAGTCTTGTGGCCAGAATTGTGCCA
>CAMOXK010000161.1 GCA_946629065.1 uncultured Clostridia bacterium | reverse complement strand
AAATGCTGGATTACTGGACCAACTTTATGAAGACCGGCGACCCCAACGGCGAGGGGCTCCCGCGCTGGGAGGCGTTTACGACAATCGGGAACGCCGCCGTGTTCGATGTGAAATGAGAAAAGGAGAACGAAGATGGAGTTTTTGATTCGCAGCGATTGCCCCACCACCGCCCACCGGAAGCACTGGCGCTTCTGCGTCGGTTCCGGCCACGCCACCCTGGCCCTGCGCACGGACTATACCAGACAGCTGAAGTTCATCCACGACACCCTGGGCATTGAGCGGGTCCGCTTCCACGGCATCTTCGGGGACGATATGCGCACCTGCACCGACTTTTCCGAGATCATTCCCTTCCCGGTGAAGGAGCGGATCCTGGAATATAACTTCAACAACTGCGGCGTGGCCTATGACAACGTGCTCGACGCCGGGATGAAGCCCTTTGTGGAGCTGTCCTTCATGCCCAAAAACCTGATGACCCGGGATCCGGAGCGGGTCAAGGAGGGCGGCTTCTTCTACAAGCCCCTCATCGTCCCGCCCGAGGACGAGGAAGCCTGGAAGAACTATATTCAGGCCTTCGTCCGCTTTTTGATCCACCGCTACGGCGCCGAAGAAGTGCGCAGCTGGTACTTTGAGGTCTGGAACGAGCCGGATCTGCCCGGCGCTTTCTGGAACGGCAGCCGGGACGAGTATTTCCGCCTCTATGAGATCACCGCCCGCGCCATCAAGGAAGTGGACCCGGCGATCGCGGTGGGCGGTCCCTCCACCTCCGGCAGCAAGTGGGTGGTCTCCTTCCTGCGCTACTGCAGCGAGCACCAGGTCCCTGTCGACTTCGTCAGCACCCATCAGTATGCCGGCGATCCGCTGGGCGGTGTGGAGACCCAGGGCGACATGGACGAGGCCGGCGGCCCCGGCTTCGACATCGAAAAGCTGATGGCCTCTCTGGCCGAGGGCTTCAGCCGGGCCCTGGAGAGCATGGAGGAGAAAACCGTCCTCAACAGCCTGCGCGCGGCCATGGCGGACAAGAGCGAGATCGAAGACATCCCCAACGACGGGCTGATCCGCAACAGTGCCGTCGTGAAGCAGCAGGCCCAGGGTCTGCCGGTCTATTACACCGAGTGGAACGAAAACGCGGGCTTTTCCTCCTACACCAACGACACCCGCAAGGTGGCGGCCTATGACGTGAAGACCGCCCTGGACATTTCCGAGAATGTGACCGGGTCCTCGATCTGGTGCTTCTCCGATATCTTTGAGGAGTTCCATCCCTTCCCGGAGGAATTCCACGGCGGCTTCGGCATCCTGACGCAAAACGGCATCCCCAAGCCGGTTTACCACGGCATGAAGATGCTCGCGGACGCCGGGGACGAGCGCCTGGATCTCGGCGCGGATGCGACCCTGGGCGAGATCGGCATCGCCGCCTTCCGGAAGGAGAGCGAGATGGAAGTCCTGCTCTTCCGGCAGAAGATGAAGAATCTGGACCTGCCGAAGGAGCCCGCCCGCGTGCGCATCGAACTGCCGGAGAAACCCCGCGAGGTGCTCCTGCGCACGGTGGATGAGGAGCACGGAAACCCGCTGCGCGTCTGGGAGGAGATGGGACGGCCCGTCTCCCTCAACCGGGAAGAGGTGGAAACGATCCGCCTTCGCAGCGCGGTGGAGGACGCGCCCTGCCCCTTTGGCTGGGCGGACGGCGTTCTGGAACTGAACGCAGAGCTTGGCGTCAACGACCTCTGCTTCTTCCGCATCCTCTTCTAAGCGGAGAAAAGCAGCCTTTCGGCCCCAAAAATAAGAATCATTTTACCCGGAAAGCGGAGATGCTGTTATGAAATTACTCGATCCGGACTCCAAACTCTATCAGATCCTCAGCACGGCGGCCGGCTTCATCGCCCTGAACATTCTGTGGCTGCTGTGCTCGGCGCCGCTGCTGACCGCCGGGGTCTCCACCGCCGCGATGTACACGATCACCCGCAAGATGGCCCGGCACGAGTATCCCACCGTCCTTCCGGATTTCTTCAAGGCCTTCCGGGATAATTTCAAAAAAGGCATGTTGGCGGGGCTGGTGATGCTCTTCCCGCTGTTGCTGCTGGTGCTGTACCTGTTCCTGGGTCTCTCCGGCGGCATGGAGGGGCACACCCTGCTCCGCGGCCTCAGCTGGGTGGCCGCGGCGGTGATCGGCGTGTTCAACTCCTACCTCTGGCCCCTGCTGGCCTGGTATGAAAACAGCCTGGGCAACAGCCTGAAAAACGCGGTGCTGCTGCCGCTGAGCAATCCCTTCATCGCCCTGGCGGTGACGGCGCTCAATCTGCTGCCGGTGTATCTGCTGCTGCGGCACACGGTTTTCTTCCTGCGCATCAGCTTTCTCTGGCTGGTGGCGGGCTTCGCGCTCACCGCCTTTGTGAACACCCAGCTGCTGCGCCTGCAGCTGAAACAGATCACGCCGGACGAGGACCTGTAAACCGATTACGATTTAAAACTTAAGGAGAAGACGATGGCTTTTGCGAAGGATTTTCTCTGGGGCGCGGCCAGCGCCGCCGCTCAGGTGGAAGGTGCCTGGAACGAGGACGGCCGGGGCGAGTCCATCTGGGACACCCTGGTGCACGAGGGCAGGCACGTCAAGCACGGCGAGAACTGCGACGTTGCCTGCGACCACTACCACCGCTGGCGGGAGGACGTGGCGATCATGAAGGAGCTGGGGCTCAAGAGCTACCGCTTCTCCGTGAGCTGGTCCCGGGTGCTGCCGGAAGGCACCGGCCGGGTCAACGAAAAGGGCCTGCAGTTTTACCGGAATCTCTGCGACGCGCTGATCGAGGCGGGCATCAAGCCCCTGGTCACGCTGTATCACTGGGATCTGCCTACCGCCCTGTATCGCAAAGGCGGCTGGAAAAACCCGGAAAGCCCTGCCTGGTTCGAGGAATACGCCGAGGTGGTGTCCCGTGCCCTGGGCGATCGCGTATACGGCTGGATGACCTTCAACGAGTTCCAGGTCTTTGTGGGCCTGGGTATGATGATCGGTATGCACGCCCCCTTTGAACGAAACGACACCGACACGCTCATCG
>CAMOXK010000160.1 GCA_946629065.1 uncultured Clostridia bacterium | reverse complement strand
GCGCAGAATACGACAGCCAGAAAAATTGTCAACAGCATAAAGCCTCATTCCCCCTTTTCTCAAGATCCATAGCTTTTTATGGCGCCGTGTGCTCCTTCACCTTGCGGATCATCATGTCCCAGCCGTCCCTGCCCTCTTGGCAGATGGGGAAAACCGGATAGCAGTGGAACATGCCCTCGCCGACGATCATCTCATACTGCGCGCCATATCGCTGCATGACTGCTTCGAAACTGGGCGCACAGGCGTACAGCGTTTCGTCGGAGCCGTAGATAAAGGTCACAAAGGGACAGTTTTGGAAGTTGCCCTTTTGCAGCCAGATCATATACTCCGGCACGCTGTCGTCCCCGTGGCGCATGATCTCCACCGCTGTCTTCATGTACTGGGCGGGAATCGCCACGTCCTTTTTGTCCAGCTCCAGCATTCGCTCCCATTCCTCCTGGGAGGCGACGCAGGTTCCCGGCGAAATGGTCATGATATATCCGGGCATGGGTGTATCCGGCGCAGCTTCGTTGATGTACGGCACCATGCCCAGCGCCAGATTGCCGCCGGAGGACGTGCCTAGGATCGAGATGTGTTTCGCGTCATAGCGTTTGAGCATTTCCCGATACGTCGCGTGGATCATCTCATATGCCTTGGTCAGCGGGTAATCCGTGCAAAGCGGGTAGTACGGAACATACACGTCGAGACCGGTCTCCTTTGCAAAGCGCAGCGCCTTTTTGACTGAACCCGGTCGCGGCGCGCTGATCATGCCGCCGCCGATGATGAACAGATTTGCCCGATCCGTCCTCTTTTTATGGATGAGCTGCAGCACCGGAAAGCCGTTCACCGTGGTTTGGCGGATGTCGAACGCGTCGTCCCGAAGCTTCGGGATTTTGTTCTTTGCGTTTTGCTTTCGGCGGTTCTCCAGCAGCTCCTCTGTGCTCACGGAAAGCCAGCGCTTCTTGATGTTCACCGCCTTGACCAGTCGCTTCAGAATTTCATATTGTAAAGACATACCGCCCCTCCCTTTCCTCGATAGTCCCTCCCGTTTTTCATTGCCGTGTCCCCTGTCGCTCCGCTTTTTGAGAAAAGAGCAGCAGCCCCATATACATCCATAGATTCCCCCAGCTGATCCATGCTGCGGTCATAGCGTTTCTCAGCGCGGTCTCCGGCAGGAGTTTCAGCAGCATGATCAGGGCCATACCCACCGCCGGACAAAAGACCCAGCACCATTTCGGATAGGGCGTGAAGCCCCTCGTAAAGGCCGAAATATGAGCCACGTGCTGCACGACCCAGAACAGGAAGAACAGGATCATGGCCGGCAGCAGGAAGTATGCGCCGAAGCGGACGGACAGGGCAAGCGCCGTTTCGGGGCTGACAAGCGCCATGTGTTTATAGAAGAACACGCAGGCGAGGCAAGGCACGTGGACGCCGCAGCCGGCAAAAGCCAGGGTGCCAAGGATGCCTGCCCGATAGAGATGGGCGTGCCTTCCGGAGTAAGGCGCGATGAGGCGATAGAGGGCAAAGTAGCTCAGGGCCTCCAGGGGGATGCCCCAAAAGCCCAGAAATGCGGAAAAGAAGATGCGTCTATCCGAAAGGTCGCGATAGGCGGACAGGAATCCTTCCATTCCGGACGCGGAAGGATCATGGACGCCCCAGCCCAGGAGCATATCCCCCACCAGCGTCAGACATGCGCCGAAGATGCCGATGCACATGAGCTTGCGGATGCGGGGCCAATCCAAGGCGCCGCCGATGCCGATGTCGTTATAGCTCATATTGTGCCTCCCGCAGCTCGCCCTTTCGTTCCATGGCGTTGAGCAGCACCAGCCCCAGCATCAGCACCAGGGCGTGGCCGAAGGATTCCGTCCCATGATCCAGCTGGTCGATGGGCCAGGGCAGCTGGGCGAAAAGGTTGCCAATGACACCGGGCAGCATCATGGGGTTGCAGAAGGTGGCGAGGACCCGTTGGGCCGTGGTCTTCAGGGGGATGCGCCGCGTCCACACCAGCACCAGCATGACCACGGTCAGCCCCACGTCGCAGAGGATATAGGATATGAGCATGGGCGCCGCGTTGGCATAGAAGACGCGGTTCGCTATGTCCGCGGCGGTCTGCATGTCGCCGTAGCGTTGATAGACGTATTTGAAGATCAGGGCCACGATCATGAACACGGCATGGACGTAGGCCCAAGCCACCGTGCCGGTCATGTAAGCCACCCGGAACAGGCGCAACCACTTTTGATCCTTTGGCTGTTGTAGGTGGAGCTTCAACAGGCCATACATCCGATGAAAGCCCATATAATAGAGCATGGTGCCGAAGAAACCGCAGAGAATGCTCAGCACCATGCGCCAGGTGCCCATCTCGAGATAGGCCACCCGGACCATGAAGCCAAACTGATCCGTACCGACGCGGCCCATGGCCGGTTCCCTGCCAGTGGCGGCGAACAGGAAGTCCCCGACCACATACAGAAGGCTTCCGGCGATGCCCAGCAGAAGCAACCTTTGAGACCGTTCCTTCATCATGCGGTTCATGTCATTCTCCTTTCGTCGCAAGGATCGCAAGCCAGGGCTTTTGCGGGTGATGCGCCGTCTTCACCTGAGCAAAGCCTGCCGCTTGCAGGGCGGCTTCCAGCTCTTCGGCGGTATAGGTATGCATGCCGTCGATGATCGTTTCAAACTGCTTTCCGGTTTTGTCCATGCCGTCGGATTCGTTGACGATGAGGAACCGACCGCCGGGCTTCAGAATGCGGCAGACCTCCGAAAAGCTCTTCACGGGACCCGGCCAGAAGTAGACGGTTTCGAACGCGGTGGCAAGATCGAACGACCCATCCCGGAAAGGGAGCGCGGACACGTCGCCCTGCATCGCCGTGCAGCGTCCGGCCCCGATCATGATCCGGTTATATGCCGCAGCTTTTTTCACGGACAAATCGGCATAATCCACCGCCGTCACATGCGCTTTTGGAAACATTTTCAGCAGTTCGCCGGCGTTTCGCCCGCCTCCGCAACCTAAGTCCACCGCATTTTCCGGAGTCATTGCAGGCAAATGTGTGAAGCCCCAGTCTGCCAGTTTCGCATGCCCGGAGTTCAT
>CAMOXK010000159.1 GCA_946629065.1 uncultured Clostridia bacterium | reverse complement strand
CCGTTCTCCGCGCCGCTGGCCTTGATGGTCTCCACCATCTGGATGCCGGAGACGGTGGCGGAGGCAAGCTTGCCGCTGTCCCGCATCTGGGTGCGGGTGATGTTCACCCGCTTGGCGGAGATGATCTGGGACACCAGCAGGTTCAGCACGATGGTGGCAAGGCCCACGATGGTGAGAGGCACGCTGTAGCGCAGCATGACCACCAGGTAGAAGATCATCATCCCCGTGTTCAGCAGCAGCGGGGCAAAGGTATCCACCAGGGTGCCGGCGATGGAGGCGTTGGCGTTCATGCGCTGCAGGATATCGCCCGCCATGCGCTGGGAGAAGAAGCCCATGGGCATTTTCAGCAGCTTCCACAGGAAAGAGGAGCTGCCCACCAGGGCCATTTTGCCGTTGATCTTCAGGGAGTAGACGGACTGGATCCAGGCCGTGAGCAGCTGGGCCGCCCCCAGGACGGCCAGCAGCACCAGAAAGGGCGTCAGCAGCTCCCGGTTTTCCCCGGTGAGCAGCCGGTCCATGAAGAAGTTGGAAAACACCGGGTTCACGATGCCGAAGAGGGCGCCGATGGCGGTGGAGAGCATGACGAAGGCCACCGCGGCCTCCGCGCCCGCCAGTCTCCGGCGGGCAAAGGCCAGGGTGCTCTTCCGCCTGCCGCCGGGCTGAAAGTCCGGTCCCGGCTGGATCTGCAGGCAGACGCCGGTGAAGCAGCGGTCAAATTCCTCCGCGCTGACCTTCACCTCGCCCCGGGCGGGGTCGTTGAGCAGTACCTGCTTGCCCCGGAAGCCCCGCAGCACCACAAAGTGGTTGAAGTTCCAGTGGACGATGCAGGGCACGTTCAGCTCCTCCCGCAGGGACTCCGGCTCGCAGCGGTAGCCCGATGCCTCCATGCCGTAGCTCCGTGCGGCAAGCAAGATATTTTTGGCGTTGGACCCGTCCCGGGACACGCCGCAGTCCAGGCGCACCTGCTCCAGGGGGATCCATTTGCCGTAATAGGCCAGGATCATGGCAAGGCAGGCGGCGCCGCATTCCAGCGCCTCCATCTGCATGATCACCGGCACCTTGGCCACCCCCTTGCGGAGGGGCTGTTTCACGCGATTTGTCTGCATGGCCCGCCTCCTCAGCGAAACAGCAGCTTCAGCACCTGGGTCTGCTTGTAGTGGACCGCCGCGTCATATTCGCCATCGGCAAGGGTGGTCTCGGCCAGGGCGAACATGCCCTGCTCGTCCCATCCCATGCTCCGGATCTCCGACCGGGTCTCCCCCACGGTGACGGACATGCCCACGTCCACATGCTCCGCCGCCCGCTCCTCGTCGAAGCGGACCAGCATGCTGCCCTGACTTACTTCCGCCTTGCCGTAGGCCACGCTGTCGATATAGGCCATGGAGCCCCACACCAGCAGCCCCGCCAGCAGCAGGATCACCGCCGTCAGCAGCACCCAGACGCTGGGGTTCGTGACGCGCAGATAGTCGTTCAGCTGCTCCGGGGACTGGATCCGATCCAGGCTGGACTCACGGTACAGATGCGCACGTTCCATGCTCATTTCTCCTTATCTCAAGGCTCCTCCGGCATCCTGCCGGACAGGTATTTTCTTCCATTGTATAGTATTATACCACCGCCCGGGAAGCCTGACAAGTCACAATCCCCTCCACTTCAGCCTCCCTCCTTAAGGGAGGTGGCACGGCGCGATTCCCGCGAGCGCCGTGACGGAGGGAGTCGTGCTCTCTCCCATTTGCAGGGGCCTATAATATTCTCCGCCTCCGCCGTAGGGGCGATTCACGAATCGCCCGTCCAAAAGCCCCCTTGCTTGAAGGTCAGGATTCTGGACTCACACCGCTTGCCTCTCCCCGCGTCGGGGAGAGGTGGCGCGAAGCGACGGAGAGGGGCCGCCGTCTCCCCCGCGTAGGGAGCGATCCCCTGATCGCTCCGCCGTCCGCCAAAGCCTGCATTGTATTCCAGAAAGGGTGCGGCGAATTCGTAGGGACTGGGACAGGGGACGGTTCCTTGTCCCACCGGACCCGACACAATTGAATCCATAACACGGCACCCCGAGGGCAAACGTCCTCGGGGTGTTTTGCGCCTGGACGGAAACCAACTCAATGGCCCCCTTGCCTAAAGGGGGCTGTCGCGGCGCGTCTCCCGCAAGCGCCGTGACTGGGGGATACGTTTTTGAGGACAAACGACCGTCCCCTTCCTCCACCAGGCTCCCCGCCCGCCCTGACCTCCCCTGTGCAAGGGGCGGTGACGGAGGGGTTGTTTCTCCCTCCGCCGCCGTAGGAGCAGCTATCAGGCTCAATGCCCACTCTTTCCATTTCGCTTTCTCTGTGGTACAATTTCTATACAGATTTCAAAAAGGCCGAGATTATTTTCCAAAGGCGATGGGACAAGGAACCGTCCCCAGTCCCACTGTAGATAGCTAATTCTGTTATAACTGGCTTTTCAGGATATGGCTCAATGGGGGTAGTTTATGGGTTCAATTAATCAAAAAAGATATATCTCTTATTTACCTTATATCAAAGAAGGTTTTTTCAGCTTTGCTATTGACCTTCTCATCTGCTTTGTTGGAACACTATTGTTCTTCGGGATGGGGATTGTTAACATTAACGGTTGGCTCTTTATGGTTTTTCCATTATATCTTTTAGTCGAATGCTTTATAAATTATAGAATAATGCTGCTTTCTGTTTTAGAAGTCAATATGGGTTTATATGAAAAAGAAAGATTGCAGTTTGTGACAAAAAAAAGAGCACCTGAGCTTGTCGGAAAGTGGGAGCCTATCCTCCCCAAGCTTTTACCGCAATATAGTTATATTGAAAAAAGCATTTTAATTTTTAAACGAACTGATGGAACAATCATTAAATTGAGATGTGTGTTTTATGGTACGTCGTATAGAAAACCCCCTAGAAACAATTCTTCAAAAGAAGACTCTATGTTAATCAATGCAGAAGAAGTAGAATATGGTCGTTTTTCTAAAGTTATCATTTCCAGGCGAGACGGAAAGACTTCAGATGATAATGGACTATGGAATAGAAGGTATTTCCAGTGATTAATTCTCTTTTGTAGTGGGACAGGGGACGGTTCCTTGTCCCACCGGACCCGACACAATTGAATCCATAACACGGCACCCCGAGGGCAAACGTCCTCGGGGTG
>CAMOXK010000158.1 GCA_946629065.1 uncultured Clostridia bacterium | reverse complement strand
AGGGGCGCTGTACAACCCCTCCGTCATCCGCCTTGCGTGAGACGGCGGATGCCACCTCCCCTTGCTCAGGGGAGGTCTCTTCTCTCTTCACTTCTTTATCTCGTCCCAGTACTTTTTTGCCGCCTGTTCAGTCTTGTTGTCGCCATACTCGTAGTACCTGGCGTCCTTCAGATCGTCCGGCAGATACTGCTGCTTCACCCAGCGGTGAGGGAAATCATGGGGATAGAGATAGCCCTGCTCCCGCTCAAAGCCGGTGCCGTCAGCGTGGACGTTCTGAAGCTCCCGGGGAAAGCCCCGGCCCTTGCCCGCCCGGATATCTCCCAGGGCCCGGTCAATGGCCATGCAGGCGGTGTTGGACTTGGGCGCCGTGGCCAGCACAATACAGGCCTCGGCCAGGGGCAGCCGCGCCTCCGGCAGGCCCAGCTGCAGCGCGGAATCCACGCAGGCCTTCACGATAGGCACCGCCTGGGGATAGGCCAGGCCGATGTCCTCGCTGGCGGAGCAGAGGATCCGGCGGCTGGCGCCGATCAGATCTCCCGCCTCCAGGAGCCTGCCCAGATAATGCACCGCCGCGTCCGGATCCGAGCCCCGGAGAGACTTCATCAGGGCGGAAAGACAGTCAAAATGCTCGTCTCCGTCCCGGTCATAGCGCATGGCGCTGCGCTGGGTCACATCCCGGGCGTCAGAAAGGGTGACGGTATCCCGGGCGGTATGGAAAAGCAGCTCCACCGCGTTCAGGGCCTTGCGCACGTCTCCGCCGCAGGCGGAGGCGATCCGCCGGGTAACGCCTTCTTCGATGGCAAGGGGCTTATCCCGCCTTTCGTTCAGCAGATCCACCGCCCGCTTCACCGCCTTTTCCGCATCCTCCGGCGTCACGGGCTTGAATTCAAACACCGTGGACCGGCTCAAAATGGCGTTGAAGACGCAGAAATAGGGGTTTTCGGTAGTGGAGGCGATGAGGGTGATGCGCCCGTCCTCGATAAACTCCAGCAAAGACTGCTGCTGCTTTTTGTTGAAATACTGGATCTCGTCCAGGTACAGCAGCACCCCGCCGGGGGTGAGGAAGGTGTCCAGCTCATCGATGATGCGCTTGATGTCCGCGATGCCTGCGGTGGTGGCGTTGAGTTTTCGCAGGCTGCGGTTGGTCTTCTGGGCAATGATGCGGGCCACCGTGGTCTTGCCCGTGCCGGAGGGGCCATAGAAGATCATATTGGGGATCTGCTCGCTCTCCACGATGCGGCGCAGCAGTCCGTCCGGGCCCAGGATGTGCCGCTGGCCCACCACGTCCTCCAGGGACTCGGGCCGGATCTCATCGGCGAGGGGTTTGTACATGGCCGTCTCCTTTCCGCAAGGTATATATCCGATTTATTATATCACAGCAGCTCCCGTTTGTAAAAGATTTCTTGCATGCCTCTTTGCCGACTTCCTTTTGCAGTTTTTTCACGCCGCAGGGGGTAAGCTGGCAGCAGAAATCATGCAAACGGGAGGCAAATCCATGCAGGCATTGAAAACACGCCCCGGGGTCCACCGGGGCGGCATCTTATCACTCCGGGTGGAGGACATCTCCCCCAACCCGGTCCAGCCCCGCCGGCGCTTTGACGAGGAAGCGCTGCGGGAGCTCAGCGACAGCATCCGCAGCTACGGCATCCTGAATCCGCTGACGGTGCGGCTGCGCTGCGGGAAGTACGAACTGGTGGCCGGAGAACGTCGGCTCCGGGCGGCAAAGCTGGCAGGGCTGCGGGAGGTGCCCTGCATCCTCATTGACGTGAATATGGAGGACGCGGGGCTTCTGGCCCTGGTGGAAAACCTCCAGCGGCGAGACCTGGACTTTCTGGAGGAGGCGGAGGGGCTCAACAAGCTGATCCGCATGTTCGGCATGCGCCAGGAGGAGGCCGCCCGGCGCATCGGCAAAAGTCAGTCGGCGGTGGCAAACAAGCTCCGCCTGCTGAAGCTCCCGCCGGACGTGCTGGAGACGCTGCGGGAAAAGCAGCTCTCCGAGCGGCACGGACGGGCTCTGCTGCGCCTGCCGGACGGGGAGAGTCAGCGGTCGGCCCTGGCCGTTATATTGGAGCAGGGCATGACCGTGGCCGCCGCCGACGCTTACATTGACGCGCTTCTCGCCCCGGGCGAGGAGGTGCCCCCTCCCCCGCCGGAGAAGAAGGAGCCCCGGCGGACCTTCGTGCCCAAGGATCTTCGGCTCTTCCTCAACACCCTCAACCGCAGCCTGGACCTGATGAAGCAGGGCGGCGTCCGTGCGCAAATGGAGAAGCAGGAGACGGAGGACGCCCTGATCCTCACCATCTCCATCCCCAAGAACAGCTCCCCGCAGACATAAGCAGGCAAAATGCGCCATATACTCTTTTGCAGGAGGAGGTGCTGGGATGATCGGCTATTATTCGGATCTCCGCTACAAGGAGGTCATCGACGTGCACACCGGCTTTCGCCTGGGCTATGTGTGCGACGCGGAGTTTGACGACAAGGAGGGGCGGTTCACTTCCCTCATCACGCCGGGGCGCAGCAAGCTGTTCGGCCTTCTGGGACGGGAGGACGACTATGTGCTGCCCTGGACCGCCATCGTGCGCATCGGTTCGGACATCGTGCTGGTGGACCTGCAGGAGACCTGCCAGCGCCGCAAGCGCCCGAAGCGGAGCTTTTTCTAGTTTTTAGTTTGTAGTTTTTAGTTTTTAGGGGAAGATCCCTTCGGCAAGGGCGAACAGCAGAAGGCATTGGCAAAGACAATGGATTCATCCGCGTTATCCTTGCAAGCCGGGTCCTGAACGCTTTCCAGAGAACATACTCTAAAAACTAGAACTAAAAACCGACCCTGTGAAAAACGAGGTTTTCACAGGGTCGGATTTTATTCTTCCGTGCTGTTCTGCTTCAGCAGCTTGTACAGGAGCCGGTACAGTTCCAGGGTCTCCGCAGGCTCCAGGGCCACGCAGCGGGACATCTTCGCAGGGATGTCCACAGCCCTCTCCCGCAGGTCCCGTCCCGCATCGGTCAGGGTCACGATCAGGCTGCGCTCATCCTCGGTGCTGCGGCGCCGGGTCAGCAGGCCTTTGGCCTCCATCTTCTTCAGCAGCGGCGTCAGCGTGCCGGAATCCAGGTACAGCGCCTCTCCCAGCTCCTTGACGGAGACGGAATTCCTCTCCCACAGCACCATCATGGTGATGTACTGGGTATAGGTCAGGTCCAGCTCATCC
>CAMOXK010000157.1 GCA_946629065.1 uncultured Clostridia bacterium | reverse complement strand
TCACCGTGCTGGGCCACAAGATGGGCGTGCTCACCGAGGCGGACATGCGCCGGGATCTTTTCACCCACATGCAGGATCTCTCCTGCTCCTTCTTTGACAAAAACCGCACCGGCGTGCTGCTGAGCCGGGTGGTGAGCGATCTGTTCGAGGTGACGGAGCTGGCCCACCACGGGCCGGAGAACGTGATCATCTGCTCCCTGACCATCCTGGGCTCTCTCATCATCATGTTCGCCCTGCGCTGGCAGCTGGCGCTGGTGCTGGCCATCGTGCTGCCTCTCACCCTGTGGTTCACCCTGAGCCAGCGCTTTCGCATGCGCACGGCCAATGTGGAGGTCAAGCGCAAGACCGCCGAGATCACCGCCGCTATTGAATCCAGCATCTCCGGCGTGCGCACCGCCAAGGCCTTTGCCAACGAGGACATGGAGGTGGAGAAATTCGATTCCGCCAACGCCGTCTTCAAGGGCGCCAAGGTGGAATACTACCGCTCCATGGGTCTTTACATGAGCGGCATGGAGTTTACCACTGGGGTGCTGCAGGTGCTGGTCATCACCGTGGGCGGCCTGCTCATCATGGCGGGAAAGATGGACTATGTGGATCTGGTGACTTTCACCCTCTACGTCTCCACCTTTGTCTCTCCCCTGCGCAAGCTCGTGATGTTCGCCGAGCAGTACATGCAGGGCACGGCGGGCTTCTCCCGTTTTCTGGAGATCATGCGCACCGAGCCGGAGATCCGGGACGCCCCGGACGCCGAGGAGCTTGGCCCCATTCAGGGAAAGATCGACGTGAACGACGTGAGCTTTCACTACGATAACGGCGTCCCGGTGCTGAGCCATGTGGACCTGCACATCGCCCCGGGCCAGTGCTTTGCTGTAGTCGGCCCATCCGGCGGCGGCAAGACCACCCTCTGCCAGCTGATCCCCCGCTTTTACGACGTGTGCGAGGGCAGCATCACCGTGGACGGGAAGGACGTGCGCGCGGTCACCCAGCGCTCCCTGCGCCGGAACATCGGCATTTTGCAGCAGGACGTATTCATGTTCGCCGGCACCGTCCGGGAGAACATCCGCTACGGCCGGCCCGAGGCCACGGACGCCGAGATCGAGGAGGCGGCCAAGCGGGCGGAGATCCACGAGGAGATCATGGCCATGCCCGAGGGCTACGACAGCTACATCGGCGAGCGGGGCGTGATGCTCTCCGGCGGGCAGAAGCAGCGTCTCTCCATCGCCCGGGTCTTTCTCAAAAACCCCAAGGTGCTGATCCTGGACGAGGCCACCTCCGCCCTGGACACCGTCACCGAGCAGCGGATCCAGAAGTCTCTGGACGAGCTGAGCGTGGGGCGCACCACCATCATCATCGCACACCGGCTCTCCACCGTCCGGCATGCCGACTGCATCGCCGTGGTGGAGGGAGAACATATCATCGAAATGGGCAGCCATCGGGAGCTGATGGCCAAAAACGGCGCCTATGCCGCGCTGTGCAGAGCCCAGAATCTGGAGGGTTAAGCCATGCTGAATATCCGAAAAGGCGGTCACCGGGACCTGGAACGCTGGTACAACATGTTCGAGGTGGATTTTGACGAGAAGGAGCTGCTGCCCAAGCTGGGGCTGCACACCGCCATCTCCAAGGGGGACGCGGAGCTGCTCATCGTCTATGACGAGGACAGCAAGCTGGAGCTTGCCTATGCCCTGGTCCTCTGCCGCAATGTCTATGGCTACGTGCTGCTCAAATACTTCGGCGTGCTGCCCTGGTACCGGGGCAAGGGCGTGGGCATCCAGGCCATGCGTATGCTCAATAAGCGCTATGCCGACACCCAGGGCATCCTGGCGGAGATCTCCGTCTTTGATCCCGAGGACACCGAGACCCGGCGCAAGCTCAATAAATACTTCGCCCGCTTTGGCTATGAGCCCCTGGACTGCGACTATCGCCTGGGCGGGGCGGAGGCGGACCTGCTGGTCAAGCCCATGAAGGGCACGACCCAGATCGCTCCCGTGGCGGACCGGGTGATCCGGGACTTCTACTCCCGGGTGATCGGCCCCACAAAGCTTGCCAAAATGGTGGAGATCCGGACCAAATGAGCGAAAATAAGGCAGTGCTGTTCGATATGGACGGCGTGATCTTCGATTCTGAGCGGGCGGTGCTGGCAGTTTGGCGGGAGATCGCCGCGGAGCTGGGGCTCCCCGGAATCGGGGAGGTCTTTATCCAGTGCGTCGGCACCAACAAGCGCCGCACGGAGGAGATCTTCCATGAGTCCTATCCGACACTGGACTTTCAGGCTTTCGACAATGAGGTGCGCCGGCGCTTCCGGGCCCGTTACGACGGGGGACGGCTTCCGGTGAAGCCCGGGGCGGAGCAGATCCTCCGTGCTTTGAGGGAGAGAGGAATACCTCTGGCACTGGCCTCCTCCACAGAGAGCGGTGTGGTCCGCCGGGAGCTGGAGGAAGCGGGGCTGCTTTCGTATTTCGACGCGGTGATCGGCGGAGACCAGGTGCACGTTTCCAAGCCCAACCCGGAGATCTTTCTCCTGGCAGCTGCTGCCCTGGACAGGTTGCCGGAGGACTGCTTCGTCATCGAGGACAGCTTCAACGGCATCCGGGCAGCGAAGGCCGCCGGGATGCATCCGGTGATGGTGCCGGATCTGCTCTCTCCGGACCGGGAGATGGAGAAGCTGGCCGAGGTGATCCTGCCGGATCTTGCCGCGGCGGAAGAATATATAATAGGAAGCGTGACAGGG
The DNA here is from genome assembly GCA_946629065.1 of uncultured Clostridia bacterium. Classification (GTDB taxonomy): domain Bacteria; phylum Bacillota; class Clostridia; order Oscillospirales; family Oscillospiraceae; genus Limivicinus. The sequence continues at coordinate 476 of CAMOXK010000157.1, read as the reverse complement.
GATGCGTAAGGCGTCCCCTGTCGCTTCCAGCGACGCAACGGGGAAATTCGGAATTGTGGGAAACGAGAAACACCTCCCCTGAGCAAGGGGAGGTGGCACGGCGCGACCCCCGCAAGCGCCGTGACGGAGGGGTTGTATCATCGGTCCTGATAGAGCGATCTGAGACAAGGGAACGACCCCTCAGTCCCAGTGTGCGCACTGGGACAGCTCCCCTTGCGCAGGGGAGCTTACAAGGAATGGGCAACGGGACGATCCCCTCAGTCTCCGCCTTTCCCCCGAAATTCTGTTGCCCTTGCGGGAAAATTCTGTTATACTATCCCCTGCTATGGAACTTCTCATCAAACAAATACTGGAAAACAAGGAAGCAGCCGCCCTCCCCTCTTTGCTGGAGAGCGGAGGGCTTCCTGCGCTCGTTTCCGGCCTTTCCGCGGTGCACCGGGCCAATCTGGCGGCTGCCCTGCGGCTGGAGACGGAGC
>CAMOXK010000156.1 GCA_946629065.1 uncultured Clostridia bacterium | reverse complement strand
GCGGAGCAGAACAAAAAGTACCTGCTGAATAAGACCAAGGTCCGGCAGCTCTTCCGCTTCCTTCAAATGGAGCTGGATAAAGAGCCCTGTGACCACACGCTGAAAAAGACGGCCCAGTGGGTCGGGGAGCATTGCCCGCCTGACAAGCTGGAGCCCATCCTGCAGGAAATGCGGGACATGGGCGGCTATTGCGACTGCGAGGTGCTGCTCAACTGCTATGAGCGCTACGAGATTGAATGATCTGCGCAAGGCTTTTTCCTCACGCCGTAGACCAACTATCAGCCGCCCGGCAGCACACGAAAGGGAAAAAGGAAAGGTTCGGCAAAGTCGCAGAATGCACGAATTCGCCAGACCTTTTTTGTCGCATATGCCGAATGCCGCCGGGACGTCCGGGAGGCCGTCCCCTACAGCGAAACGGGAACCGCATTCCTTTTCCCTTCTTCTCTATTGCCTATTCCCTATTCACTATTCCCTCTCCCTGCTGTCATCGGGACAGCATTTTTTATTCTCTCTGAAACCTATCGGCCCTCTCAAACGTTATACAGACAGAATGGCAAAGTCCTCTCCCGTTGCCGCGGGACCTCCCGTATGTTATACTGAGACTGCATCCCGCTTTTACGAAAGGAGTTTGCCATGATCTACGATATCACCCAGCCTCTGTTTGAATGTGTGGTCTTCCCCGGGGATCCCAAGCCCGAGAAGATCCCCCTGCGCCGGATGGAGGAGGGCAGCGAATATAACCTGAGCTCCATGTCCATCTGCCTGCACAACGGCACCCATGTGGACGCGCCTTTCCACTTCATCCGGGACGGCAAGCCCATCGACCAGGTGCCTCTCACGAAATGCATCGGCCCCGCCTGGGTGGAAAGCCATACCGGCGAGGTGACCGCCGAGGACGCCAGATCCATGCTCACCCGCGCCGCAGCCTCCGGTACCGGGGCGGAAAAGCGCCTCCTCGTGAAAGGCGCAGCCACCCTGACCCTGGAGGCAGCGGAGGTCCTTGCCGCCGCGGGGATCGAGCTCTACGGCAACGAATCCCAAACTGTGGGGCCGGAGAACGCCCCCGCCGCCGTGCACCGGGTGCTGCTGGGCGCGGAGGTGGTGCTGCTGGAGGGCATCCGCCTTGCCGCGGTGCCGGACGGCGCCTATCTGCTCAACTGCGCTCCCCTGAACCTCAGCGGCTGTGACGGCGCCCCCTGCCGGGCCGTCCTGCTGGAACTGGGAGCGTTCTGAGCTGCAAGAGTTTCGAAAGGAGGGAGACCGCCTGAGCAAACATCATATCAAAGCTTCGGCCCAGCCCCTCTCCCTCCGGGAGCTCCATTTGTCGCTGCTGCTTCTGCTGCTGATTCTTCTGCTGCCGGTCGCTGCCGCTCTTCCCGCGCTTCGCCATACGCTTCCGCTGCCCGGGCATGAGCCGGGCCTCAGTCTTCCGCTGCCCAGCCCTGAGATCCGCTTTTCGCATGAGTCCGGCGCTTACCGGGAGGAGGCGCTCCAGGTCACCGTCACAGCCCCGGCGGGCTACCGCATCGCCTTTACCACCGATGGCCGCGCCCCCACGCCCGCGGACAGCTGCGGCGCCTCCACGCTGGAGCTGTCCCTGGAAAAAGAAAAGGCCGGCACCCTGCTGCAGCAGAAGGACCGGCTGCTCTGCCCCCTGGACACGCCCATGCTGGTGAGTGGGGAACTCCCCTGCGGCAGGATCCTCCGGGTATCCCTGCTGGACCTGGCCGGAGGGATCGCCGCGTCCCGGACCCAGGTCTACTTTCTGGGGGCGGACTTTGCCGCCCGTTATCCCGGCTGCCTTGTGCTCTCCGTCCTTGCCGAGCCGGAAGATCTGCTGGACGAGGATCGGGGGATTCTGGTCAAGGGCTCGGTCTATTCCGCCTGGCGGGAAAGCAAGGCCGGGCGTGACGCCCTCTGGCTGCGGCAGTTGCGGCTCTATGAATCCAACGCCACGCAGCGTGGCCAGGAATGGGAGCGGCCCTGCACCATCCAGCTTTATGACGGGGGCGATCGTCCCGTGCTGGAGCAGGCAGCGGGGATCCGCGTTGCCGGCAGGTCTTCCCGGTGTTTCAGCCAGAAGTCCTTTAACCTCTATTTTCGGGGAAGCTACGGGGAAAAGCTTCTGCACTACCAGCTCTTTCCGGGTGTGAATGACGTTCAGAGCTTCACCCTCCGGGCCGGTGGGAACAACACCGAAAAGCTCAAATACAAGGACTGCTTTCTGCAGAGTCTGGTGCGGGAACGGGATTTCATCGTGCCCGACTGCCGCCCTGCCATTCTCTTTCTCAACGGGGAATACTGGGGCCCCTACCTGCTCCGGGAGAAGGTCTCCGCCCAGATGCTCCACGACCGCTGCCAGGTGGACCGCGCCCAGGTGATCGTCATCAAGGACGGTCAGCTGGAGGAAGGACGCCCGGAGGATCTTGCCGCTTACGAAGCGCTTAACGCCTATGCGGAAAGGGATCTCAGCGACCCTCAGGTCTACGCGGACTTCTGCCGTGTTATGGACGTCCAATCCCTGGCGGATTACTGCGCCCTGCGCATTTACATCGGGGATGGGGACTGGTTCCGGGAGGTCAACGATATCCTGTGGCGGACCCGGGACACCTCGTACCGGGAAGGCCGCTGGCAGTATGTCCTCCATGACATTGGCTGCAGCGCCGCACTCTACCGGGACGAAAGCACCGCCGTCTCCACCGACCATTTTCTCCTGGCCCTGGAGCACTATCCCCTCTTTGCCGCCGCCATGCAGAACGAAAGCTTTCGCCTGCTCTTCCTGCGCTCTCTGCGGGAGATCGGTTCCGTGAACTTCAGTCCCGACCGGGTGGAGGAACAGCTGCAAGCCTGGGACGGGACCTGGGAACCACTGCGCTCCGACTACTATCTGCGCTATCAGGTCTCCCCGGAAGCCTGGGAGGCTGAGGAAGCGGCAACCCTCGCATTTTTCCGCGATCGCTACCCCATCATCCTGCAGGATGTTCTCCAATGGTACGGGCAGTTTTCCGAAGTTCTCCCTGACCGATAGGATGACAGGGGCCAATGTCGCCTCCATCCGCTCAAAACGCAAAAAGAAAGGGCGCGTTGCAAAATGCATTGTCATTGCGAGCCAGTGTCGCAACACTGGTTCGGAATGACAGGGTTCTGCATTTTGCAACGCGCCCTTTCTTTTTTCTTAGTAAACGATGATTCAATCGGCAAGAGCGAATCCCGAGAAAATATGCGTTCTGAT
>CAMOXK010000155.1 GCA_946629065.1 uncultured Clostridia bacterium | reverse complement strand
GCAGCCGCACCACATCCGGAGCCGCGCCCTCCTGCGAGGCAAGCCCCGCGGCCAGACTCTCTCCCTTCACCCGGCGGATCTGCTTGCCGCTTTTCACATAGGAGGGGGCCGCGCCGTACTTATAAAAACAGGTCTCCCCGGTGAAAAGGTCCACGCACATGAGATCCACCGTGGTAAAGCCCCAGTTGTCCCCGCCCCGGAGGAGCAGGACGGAGTTTAAGATCTTCATGGCCACCGCCGGGTCCGCCCCGGAGCGGAGGAACTTCTCCAGGATCTCCACCACTCGTGCGCTGTCCCGGGCGGCCTCGTCCCCGGCACCCATGCCGTCAGCCAGGATCACACAGAGGACCCCCGCCTCGGTCTTGAAATAGCTGCCCCGGTCGCCGCTGACCCGCTCCCCTTTCTTCTTCAGGGCCGCCACCCCCACCGACACCGCCAGAGGCTCCGCCTCCAGCAGGGTCAGGCGGGAGCTTGCCTCCCGCTCCTCCGTGGGGCGGCAGAGGCGCACTCCCACCACCTGGGAGAGCTTTTCCAGATAGTCCTCCTGCCGGGTCAGGGGCGTAAGGCGGCCGCTCTCGATGACCACCCGGAGGCGGCCGCGGCCGTCCCGGTAGACGGCGGTCTCCGCGTCCAGGTCCAGGCTCCTCAGATAGCGCAGGAGCCTGCGCTCGGCCAGCGGGTCCGGCCCGTTGGGGCTGCCCAGCTCCGCCGCCACCCGGCCCAGCACCTGGGAGATATCCGCATACTGGCCCCAGGCCGCGTGCCGCTCTTCCTCCAGCCGGGCCCGCAGCTCCCGGCGGTAGTTCAAGGCCCGGAGCTCCCCGTTCACCGCCGCCACAAAGGCGTCCAGCCCGGTACAGCGGTCCCGGAAATGCGCCGGCAGATCTTCCCTGGCGAGACTCCCCCGCTCCTTCATGGCGGCGGTGGCATCGTTCATGGCGGAGAGGGTGTCCATGTACTCCGCGTTCCAGCAGCGGTTTTTGTGGGGACAGGCAGCGCAGACCGCATCCGTCGCCCGGTCGAAGACCCGGGAGACGTTCTCCTCGTTGTAGGGCTCCTCCAGGCCCTCCTGCACCACCTGCACCAGATCGCCATATGCCTCCCCCAGTCCCCGGACCCGGGAGGCCGCAAAGCGCCGCAGGCCGGACTCTCCGCCGCCCCGCTCCGTGACCTGGAAGAGGCCGCCCAGCTGGCCCAGCAGATTTCCCGGCAGCAGCATGAAGAGCACCGACGCGCAGAAGCACTCGATCAGCGCTCCGGTATAGACCTGGGTGGTCCAGGCGCTCACCACCGCCAGGGCGTCCGCCAGCAGGAAGGAGAGCACGAAGAGAAAGCGCCCGTGCCGCCCGAAGATGCCGGAGAGCAGCCCGCAAAAGGCATAGGCCATGGTGTAAAAGGGCACGCCGGGTCGGGCGATGTCCACCGCCATTCCCAGCAGGGTCCCCACGGCGGCGCCGGTGAGCATGCCGCCCTTCATGGCCGCCGTCATCACCAGCAGCAGGGCCAGGAGGCGGCCCACGGAGATCGTATCCAGTATCGTGAGCCGGGAGAGGGTCATCAGCAGGCAGGCCGCCAGGATCATCAGGGATACGCTGTGCTGCAGTTCCTCTGTCTCGGTGGTCCTGAGCCCGCCGGACAGAGCTTCCCGAAAAAAATAGCAGCCCCCAAAGGCCAGGGAGGCCTCCAGAAACAGCTCCGCCCAGAGAGGACGGGGCGCGGTCTCGTAGGCAAAGCTCCCAAGCCACCCGGTCATCACCATGACGGCGGCCGCCGCCGTGGGCATGAAAAGCCGCTCCTTTGCCAGAGGCTGGTCCTGGAACACATAGGAGACCGTATAGACCAGCACGCAGGCCGCCATGTAGCGCAGGCTCCAGTCCAGCCCTCCGGTGACAAGATAGCCCAGAGAGGCCCCCAGCAGCGCCGCCACCCCCGCGCCGCCGGGGCCGGCCGCGGCCACCAGGGCCATGCCGAAGGGCCCGCCGGTCTCCAGCACCCGGGCGCAGGCCATGGTGAAGCCCAGCAGAAAATACAAGCCCCAGCGGGCCAGGATCAGGTTCTGTCGCCGGGCGCCCATACCCGCCGCCTGCAGGGCCGCCAGCCGCTTCTGTCCGTCAAATTCCATGATTTCCGCCTCCGCAGTTTACATAAGGTGAGTTCATTATAGTTATGTAGAACCGAGAAGGCGGTCAAACGCCGCTGTTGAATTGGACAACATTGCCGGGAGAAATGAGCGGAAATAAACGGGCACAAGAAAAAGGACGCCCCAGGGCGTCCTTTTGGGATGAAGCTGAGCAGCAAAGAATTGGATCATCGCAGTATTGTAACATGATACTGGGAAGGCCCGGAGCACAAAAGCCTTCCCCTGGGAGGGGAAGGTGTCGCGGCGCGTCTCCCGCAAGCGCCGTGACGGATGAGGTGGGAAGCTTGCCCCTTGCACGTGTATATAGATGCTTGATTCTTCCACCTCATCCGTCTTGCCCCTCGCGTGAGATCGGGGCAAGCCACCTTCTCCTCAAGGAGAAGGCATATAGCGAAGCCGGGCTTTCGGACCAGTTAGCTCCGTAAAGCGCCAACGAATGTGCCGGAAAGAGTTGATTCCCTCCTTCCGGCACGTTTTTTTATTTGAGGATCTTATTGATCTGGCGCTGAATAAGGGCACTGAGCAATTCGAGTCTTCTTTCGCTGATCGGGATTGTCGGATGGTTTTCAAGCCGGAAATCCTTGAGCTTTTCCAGGTCTGCCCGGATCTCCTCTGTCATCAGGCCGCGCGCGGTGATGATGAAATCACGCCCCAGCTTCGGACGGCAATGGTCGATATACCAATCCGGTGCGGACAGAGCATCCTCGTCCAATTCCGGGAACAGAGCACGGTTGTTATCAAAGACCGGTGCCATACCTTGGATTTCCATGGTCTGGTTGTCAAACAGGAAGCCAAAGTTTCCGTAGTGGCGATCCGGATTCAAGGTGACCGCATCCAGAACGCACATCCGGCGGAAGTCACCATCGCTGCCGAGAGTCTGGTAATAGTCCAGCAGCCGCGGGATCGTTTGCTCTCCCTGGAACACAGCACTGGCCTTGGCAAGTCCTGTTGCTTCCGTTGTGAACAGCGGGCATTTACTCACCAGCTTATCGTGGTACAGCTCCAGATCATACTGCACCGCGTTCGGGCAGAGGTGCTGCCCGAGCTGGGATACCAGGAACTCGGATACCGGCTCGATCATATGCAGGCCGCTGCCGCTTTTAT
>CAMOXK010000154.1 GCA_946629065.1 uncultured Clostridia bacterium | reverse complement strand
ACGTTGAAGGTGATCAGCTCCAGACCGTAGGCCCGCAGGTCGGGCACGGCGTTGGCCTGCACCTTTTCGCTGAAGAGCTTCCGGTCGCCCACCATCTCGGTGAGGCGCATCTGGCCCACGATCTCCCGGATGTTGCCCTCCAGCAGGTCGTTGATCTTGTGGGCGATCTGGTCCCGGCTCACGTTCAGGAAGTTCTGAGCGGCAAGCGCGATGCTCTCCGGGTCACGACCCACCCGGACGGAGACGGTGGAGTCCACCTTCACATTGATGTATTCGGCGGTGGGCACGGCGGAGCCGGTCTTCACGTCTATCTGGATGGCGCCCAGAGAGAGCTTGTCCAGTCTCTCCAGGAAGGGGATCTTGATGCCGGCCTTGCCGATGAGGATGCGGGGCTTCTTGTGCAGGCCGGAGATGATATAGGCCATGTCAGGCGGGGCCTTTACATAGCCGCTGGCCAGCACGGCGATGATCGCCACCGCCAGCACGATCCAGGGTACATACGCTAACAGCATGGGCATAACGATTCCTCCTTTTTCATAGAAAACGCCCTTCGTCTGATGCTTACGATAATCAGACGAAGGGTGTTTGAAAAAGTTCCCAGGATTCGGAGAGACTCGGATCCGCTTCGTCACCCCAAGGGTGACGGAACAGTTCCTTCAGCCGTAGGAGTGGAGGCCGGGGATCAGCTTGTTCACGCCGGCGAAGGTGAAGAGGAAGGCCGGCACCGCCAGGATCACGTACCAGCAGAGCCAGTAGCCGTCCTTCTGCTTCCGCGCACGGATGTGGAAGTACACCGTATAGATGATCCAGGTAATGAGGGCCCAGACCTCCTTGGGGTCCCAGGTCCAGTAGGCGGACCAGGCCGCCTCCGCCCACACCGCGCCGATGACGATGACCGTGGTGAGCAGCAGATAGCCCAGGGCCGTAAGCCGGAAGCTCAGATCCTCCAGCTGCAGCATCTTGAGGCTGTCCCCCGGCTCCCCCTTGCGAAACTGATAGACATAGCGCCCCGCCACGCAGGCCGCCACCAGGAAGGCAGAGTAGGACAGGGCCGCTGCCCCGATGTGGTAATTGAACCAGAAGCTGCGGAGCGCCGGCATCAGGGCGGTGATCTCCATGCGCTGGAAGGCGGCGTAGCCCTGGATCAGCACGGTGGCGCCCATGCCCGCCGCGGCGATCCAGTTGAGATCCATGCGGTTGCGCAGCAGGATCAGCACCACCGGGATGCAGAGGGCGAAACCGCAGGCAAACTCAAACTGGCTGGAGAGGGGCAGCCGCTGGGCCACCACGCCGCGCCAGATGAAATAAGCCAGGTGCGCCGCGAAGCCCAGCAGATACAGGGCCCAGGCGCCCTTCTTCACGTTCTCTTTTTTCAAAAGAGAGCCGGCCAGCTGAGCGAGGAGGGCAGCCCCATAGAGGCCCAGAGAGATGAAGAACAGCGTTTTCATTTGCTTTTCTCCTCCTTTTGCAGCAGTTTACGAAGTTCCAGCCGCAGCTTGTCCGGCCGGGGTCCGGCCACGGTATAGCCCGTCTCGTCCGCCCGCACCACCACAGGGCGCAGGTAGAAGCACAGGAACATGCCCAGAAGCAGCAGCACCATGGCCGCCTCCAGCAGGGAGTTTGCATAGGGGAAGGGCATTTCCTTCACGCGAAGACCCGGGTAATAGGGATCCTCAAAGATGAACTCCCAGTCCCCCAGGCTGACGCTCTCGCCGGGCAGCACCGACATATCCGGCATGGAGACGCCGTTGCTCACCAGGCGCACCTGGTAGAACACAGTCTTCTCCGCCGTGGGATCGTCCTGGTCCTCCGCCTCGAAGGTGCCCAGGTACTGCACGCCGGTGAAGCCGTCCTCCGAGAGGAAGGCTGGCCGGTCCAGATCAAAGAACTGCACCGTGCCGTCCAGCTTGCTGCGGGTCATCACCGCGGGGCTCACCCCGTAGGTCCACTGAAAGACCTTCACCTTGCCGAAGGTCATGGGATAATTGACCTTGATCTCCTGCACAGGGCTCCGCTGCCCGTCAGGCAGGATGATCTGGATCCGGCTTGCGTAGTCCAGCTGCCCGCTCTCATTCTTCATGGAGAAGGACTCCACGGCGATCTCGGTGCCGTCCTCCAGGCTCACGCTCTCACCGGGGCGGCAGTCCAGATCCGTCACCCTGGGCATGGCCAGGGCGAAAACGCCGAATAACACAACCAGCAGCACCGAAAAGTGCAGCAGAACGAGACCCCAGTAGCCGATGCGGTTTTTGTGGAACACAAAGCTCTCGCCGATCTGTTCCTCCCTGCAGCGGTGGGAGACGGCCCAGCGGCGCAGCAGCTCCAGCTGGCCCGGCTCCAGCCGCTCCGCGTTGGGAAGCGCGGCGGCTTTTTGCACGTCCTCCCTGCTGCTCTTCAGGGCGCGCTGAAACATCCGCACCGAGCAGACCAGCAGGCTCAGGCACAAAAGCCCCATCAGCAGCACAAAGTACCAGCTGGAGAACACATCGTAAAAGTGGGTCCGGTAAATGAGGGTATAGGCCCGGGGATAGTTTTCGGCATAAAAAGGCAGCTCCCGCCCCTGGGGGATCAGGGAGCTGAGACCGCAGAGCAGCGCCACCAGGACCAGCAGGAGATTGGCCGCCTTCATGGAAAATAGCCTGCCCAATACTTTCTTCATCAAAATCACTCCAAAACGGCGAACGCCGCCCGCCCATTTCTGGGTGAACGGCGTTCCCTTATGTCTATCTCTTTAGGGTTTTGTCTTTACGATCTGGTGGAACATGGCCATGGCCTGGTTGCACAGATCCTCGGCCTGATCCAGGCAGTAGTTGGTGAGCTTGGGGTTGTGGGCGCCCTCGGCGTTCTCCACAAACACGAAGTCCCAATAGAACTGGGCGTCCCGGGCCAGAGCGCGGATGGCCGTGAGCTCCTCCTCGGTATACTCGCCGGTATCCTGGACCTCAATGAGGCGCTGGTGCAGGAACATCAGCTCATAGCCGATGGAGTAGGTGCGGTTTTCCACTTGGGCCTGGACCTCGCGGACCTCCTTCACCAGATCGGTGTGGCACTTGGAGCACTCTGCCTCGATGAGATCGGGATTGTCCAGCGGGCTGATCAGGTAATGACTGGAGAAGGTTTTGCCGTTTTCGTCCTTCACCTGGCCCATATGGCAGTCGGCGCAGGTGTACTTGTTGCGGTGGGGGCTGCCCTCGCTGAGGAAGGTCTCCATCTCGGGGTGCTGGACCTTGATCTCCCGCACGCCGGAAGTGGTGGTGTAGTCGGCAAAGCCCTG
>CAMOXK010000153.1 GCA_946629065.1 uncultured Clostridia bacterium | reverse complement strand
CGAGATTTGCGTGATTCCCACGGGAGGGGCAAGCCCCTCCCCTACAAAAGAAGGAAGCTCCGGCTCTTGGCAGAAAAACGGATCTGTGGTATACTGCCCGAAAAAATCCAAAACGGGAGTAGATACCTATGAAAAAGATCCTCGGACCCCAGGGCTGGAAGGGCTTCCTGCTGGACCTGGCCTTTATCCTTCTCGGCACGGTGCTGGTGGGCCTGCCCATCGCTGTGTTCACCGTGCCAAACGACATTGCCCCCGGCGGCGTCTCGGGCCTTGCCACGGCCCTGGCGCACCTCACCCCCCACATCAGCGTGGGCGCCTGGGCCCTGATCCTGAACGTGCCGCTGCTCTTGGCCTGCTGGAAGCAGATGGGCCTTCGCTCCCTGGTGATGACCCTGCTCTCCTCGGTGCTGCTTTCCGGCTTCATCGACCTATTCGGCGCCCTGCTGCCGGGCTACACCAACAATGCCCTCCTCGCCGCCGTGGCCGGCGGTGCCATCAGCGGCTTCGGCATCGGACTGCTGTTTCTCCGGGGCATCAGCACCGGCGGTACGGACCTGGCTGCCCTGCTGCTGAAAAAGGCCCTGCCCAATATTCCCTCCGGCACCATGCTCCTGGCAGTGGACGGGCTGGTGGTGGCCATCGCGGTGCTGGTGTTCAAGGACATTGAGGTGGCCCTCTACTCCACCATCGCCATCGTGGTCTCCTCCAAGGTCATCGACGCCATCGCCCAGGGCGTGGACTATGCCAAGGTGATCTACACCATCACCGAGAAGGGGGAGGAGGTCTCTCGGGCTCTGAACGAAAAGACCGAGCGGGGTACCACCGTGATCCCCGCCACCGGCGGCTGGACCGGGGCGGACAAGCAGATGGTCGTCACCGTCACCCGGCGCCATGTGCTGGCCCAGACCCTGCGCGTCATCAAGGAGACGGACCCGGCGGCCTTCACCTTCGTCACCGATTCTACCGAGGTCCACGGTGAGGGCTTCAAGAGTTTTGAGCTTTGAGAAAGAAGGAGCAGCGACGAGGCTGCTCCTTCTTTTCTTCCTTCCTTTTTGTCTGTCCGCCTCTGCTCACGACGCCGTGATGTTCTTTTTGATCTGCTGGATGGCGGTCTTCTCCAGGCGGGAGACCTGGGCCTGGGAGATGCCCACGGCCCTGGCCACCTCCATCTGGGTGCGCCCGTCGTAAAAGCGCAGGGCCAGGATCCGCTTCTCCCGGGGCGTCAGGCGCTTCACCGCGTCCGCCAGGGCGATCTGCTCCAGCCAGTGCTCGTCGGTGTTGCGCTTGTCGCCGATCTGGTCCATCACCGTGGCGCTCTCACCCACGTCGCTGTACACCGGCTCGTAGAGGCTCACCGGGTCGCAGATAGCCTCCAGGGCAAAGACCACCTCCTGCCGAGGGATCTGCAGGGCGGCGGCCACAGTCTCCACGTCCGGCTCCCGGCCGGTCTCGGCGGTGAGCTTCTCCCGCACCTGCAGCACCTTGTAGGCCGTGTCCCGCATGGAGCGGCTGACCCGCAGGGCGCTGTGGTCCCGCAGAAAGCGCCGCAGCTCCCCGGCGATCATGGGAACGCCGTAGGTGGAAAACTGTACGTTCTGGCTCAGATCGAAGGCGTCGATGGCCTTGATGAGGCCGATGCAGCCCACCTGGAAGAGATCGTCCATGCTCTCGCCCCGCCCGGCGAATTTCTGCACCACCGAGAGCACCAGCCGGAGATTGCCGGAGATGAGCTTTTCCCGGGCGGCCTTGTCCCCGGCCCTGGCCTGCTCCAGCAGCGCCCGGGTCTCCGAGCTTTTCAAAACCGGCAGCTGCGCCGTGTTCACGCCGCAGATCTCTACCTTTCCCTGTATCAAAAAACACCACTCCTTTTTCGAAAAGAGTGGTGTTAGTATTTCCCGCCCCGCGGGAAATGATACGGCGCATACGCTGGGCGGCTGACGGTTGCCCGGGCGGCGCAGGCGAGAAAATGAGCCGCCCCCCCTTGTGCGGAAAAGAAGACTTTGATACAATAAAGAAAAAAGGAAAGAAGGGCGCAGGATGAAACGCAGTGCAAAGGAATGGAGTCTCCGCGTCGCGATCCTGATGGGGGGCCTGGTGATCGCGCATCTGGGGGTGACGCTCTTTCTGCTCTCGGATCTGGGCTCCGACCCCTTCAATGTTTTTGTACAGGGCCTGTTCCGCAGCCTGACGGAAAACGGCGCACTCCCGTTTCTGAGCCACGGGCGGACCCATGTGGCGATCAGCCTGCTGATCGTCGCGGTGCTGCTCTTCGTGGATCGGAGCTATGTGAAGATCGGCACGGCCCTCTGCATGCTATTCGGCGGACCGATCATCGACCTTTTCACAAGGCTGCTGCAGCCGCTGCTTGCCGGCGGGTCTATGCCCCTGCGGCTGCTCCTGACGACGGCGGGCTGCGTCATCCTGGCCTACGGAATGACCATTGTGATCCGCTCCGACGCGGGCACCGGCCCCAACGACCTGGTGGCCCTGGTGATCAGCGAAAAGGCGGGCTTCCGCTTCAGCCTGACGCGGGTCACGGTGGACGCGCTCTTCGCGCTGGGCGGCTGGCTGCTGGGCGGCACGGCGGGCCTGGGGACCCTGGTGTGCATGTTCCTGGTGGGCCCCGTGGCCGGGTTCTTTTTGCCGGTCAACGGCCGCTGGATCGAGGCGCTGGTGCGAAAACTGTGCCCATAGGAAGGCAAAGAAAGAGCCAGACGGGTTTGTTCCCCGTCTGGCTCTTTTTTGTTTATTCTTCGGTTTTTTCGGCGGCAGGGTCCCCGTCCGCGATCTCCCGGCGGTAGCGTCGGAAGCTGTAGATCCCAAAGGCGAGACCCGCCAGCGGGAAGGCCAGGCCGAAGCCCCAGGCCAGGGCGGGGGAGAGGCCGGAGCCGCCTGCGAGATAGGAACGCAGCAGGTCGATGCCAAGCCAGGCGAGATAGGCCGCCGCTGCGAGCCGCAGCGCGAAGAAACCGCCCGCGCGGTTTCTTTTCGCCGCGGCGCTGTCTTTTTGCTTGTCGTCCATGGGTCGGGCCGGGCTCAGCGGGACTTCTTCTTGGAGACGACGTCGAAGATGACGGCGGCAAGAAGGACCATGCCCTTGACGACCTTCTGATAGTTCGCGTCCACGCCCATGATGCTCATGCCGATGTTGATAACGCCCATCAGCAGGGCGCCGATGATGACGCCCGGCACGGTGCCCACGCCGCCGTAGGCGGAGGCGCCGCCGATGAAGCAGGAGCCGATGGCGTCCATCTCATAGTTCTGGCCGTAGGTGGGCTGGGCGG
>CAMOXK010000152.1 GCA_946629065.1 uncultured Clostridia bacterium | reverse complement strand
GCCACCTTCCTCCGCAACGACCCGGATTGGAAGGACGAGGTGATCTACTGGGGCCCCATGGGCTGCCTCACCGGCTTTTACCTGATCCTCAAGGGTCGGCGTGCGCCGAGGGAGCTGTATGATCTGCTGCTGCGGGCCTTCCGGGCCGTGGAGGACGCCACAGAGGTCCCCGGCGCCGCCCCCGTGAACTGCGGCCACTACCTGATGCACAACCTGGAGATGGCCAAGTGGTACGCCCGGGAGTTTGCCGACTATCTGGAGGCCAACGCCGAAAACGACGATGTTTTCGAATATCCCCGGACCGAGCGCCTTGTGACCGAGGACGGACAGCATTTCTACGACTCCTGAGTAAGCTGCCTGCTCCGGCATCTTGCGGACACTCTGCTCTCGTCGATTTCCTCGTCGTTTTCCTGACAGCATTCTCCGACAAGTCAAGTTGTTTTATCTGAAGGAGCCCGCAAAAGGCCGCCGGACCGGAAGGATCTTTCCTTCCCGGTCCGGCGGCCTTGCTGTTTTTGGAGCTCAGAGCCACTTTTTCTTTTTGAAAAACACCAGGCAGAACACCACCACCGCCACGCTCACTGCGATGACGACGGGGTAGCCGGCGCGCCACTCCAGCTCCGGCATATAGCGGAAGTTCATGCCGTACCAGCCCGCGATCAGGGTCAGGGGCATGAAGATGGTGGTGACCACCGTGAGCAGGGTCATGATCCGGTTCTGCTTCACCTCCAGCTGGGCGTTGTAGAGGTCCCGCACCTGCATGGTGTAATCCCGCAGGGAGGAGGCAAAATCGTGCCGCCGGGCCATCAGGTTCATGAACAGGTGGAAATAGCGCAGGTTCTCCTCCAGGAAGAAGCCGTTTTCATTTTCCTCCAGCTCCTGGGTCAGGTCAATGATCTGCTCATAGTGCACCAGCAGTTCCCGCAGATCGCTGCGGATCTCGTTGACCCGCACCAGGTCGCTCTGTTCCCGGGCGGCCAGGATCCCGTCCTCGATCCGGTTCAGCTCGGACTCAAAGCGTTCCATCAGCGCCAGATCCTTGTCCACGATCAGCTCCAGGAAATCATAGAGGAAGCGCTCCAGGCTGGGCTCCCGCCAGCGCTTTGTGCGGCGGATCTCGTCGATCATCTGCTGCGCCCTGCCGCTGTCGTCGATGAACACGACGCCCTTCTCGTCCAGGGCAAAGGCAAAGCAGTAATCCCGCCCCTGGAGATCGCTCCGGTCCGGGATCTGGAAGGTCCCGGTGAGGGAGTCGTAGTTGACCTCGGCCTTGGTGTTGTGGATGTTTCCCGCGTCCGGCTCCAGCTCGATGCCCATATCGAAGCGGTCCCGCTCCCGCTCCCATTCCGGGCTACTCAGCACCGCAACATAGCGGCGGCCCGCCGGGTCCCGCAGTTCCTCCACCCCGCAGGGGCGGATGCTTTCCTCCAAAAGATAGTACGCCATTGCGCTCTCCCCTTCCTACAGATTGCTCTGTCAAGCTCCTGTCTTTGGGCACAGTATACCATGCCCCGGTGCGCTTTCCAAGAGCGCATTTCTTCTTCCTTGTACCTCTTCCTCTTCTGTGATATAGTAACAATATATATGATCCTCATGCTTCCGTTTTGAGAAAGGAAGCTTGCCATGCTGTATCAACTCACCATCATCGATCCGGAGCTGTCTCACGATACCCATGAGGAGGCATTCTCCATCGGGCTCTACCCCTCCCGGGAGGAGGCGGAGGCCGTTGCCGCGGAGATGCTCGCCCATGTCCCGGGCTTTTGCGACTATCCCTGCACCTATCGGATCACCGAGAAGGAAGTGTCCGGGCCGGCGTGCAAGGAGCTCCAGGAGGTTTTCCTGATCCTCGGCTGGAACACGAACCGGGATCTGGATGAGATCGACCTTGTGGAAAGCGACTGCTTTCCCTCCTTGACCCAGGCCAATGCCGCCCTGGCGGAGCTGCAGGCGCAATACCGCCGCTCTGCCTGGACGATCCAGCGCTGGACCGTCGGAAAGGCCGACTGGTCGGAAGGTTTTGTCCGGGATTGACGATCCCATTCTGACTCCCTTTCAGGAGGTTTCCCATGAAAAAAGAGAAAAAGCCCAGGCACAAAGGCCAGTCCTGGATCCCCATGCTGCTCTCCCTGCTGCTGGGCGGCTGCGCCGGGGTCCTGCTCCTGAACTACCTCATTCCCCTGGGTGAGGGTCTCTCCCTCGGGCAAAAGCTGCTGCTCTTCGCGCTGACGCTCTTCTCCCTCTACGCCGCCATGCTGCTGCAGGTCATCATCCACGAGGCGGGGCACCTGGTTTTCGGCCTTCTCACGGGCTACCGTTTCCTCTCCTTCCGCGTTTTCAGCCTGATGCTGGTAAAAGAGGAGGGAAAGCTCCGCTTCCGCCGCTATTCCCTGGCCGGTACCGGCGGTCAATGCCTGATGATCCCACCGGAGCTTCGGGACGGGACCATGCCGGTGCTGCTCTACAATTTTGGCGGGGCAATCCTGAATCTTGTCGCCGCCGCCCTCTTTTTCGCTCTCTCCCTTCTGCTCCCGCCCTCGTCCTTTTTGCGGCTGTTCCTCCGCCTCCTGGCCCTGGCCGGGGTCTACTACGCCCTCACCAACGGCATCCCCCTCCACCTGGGGCCCGTGGACAACGACGGCTGCAACGCCCTCACCCTGATGAAAAGCAAGGAGGCTGTCCGCGTCTTCTGGGTCCAGCTGAAGATGACAGAGGCGCTCTCCCGAGGCGTCCGTCTGAAGGACATGCCGGAAGATTGGTTCACCCTGCCGGAGGCGGGTGCCGTGAGCGCCAATCTTTTCTTCTCCGCCCAAGCCCTTGCCAGCTCCCGCCTGATGGACGCCCACCGCTTTGCCGAGGCGGACGAGATGATGGCGCGCCTGCTGGCGGATGAGAGCGCGGGCATGGGCCTCTCCCGAGGGCAGCTCACCTGTGACCGGATCTTTGTGGAGCTCATCGGTCCCAATCGCCCGGAAGTCCTGGAGGGCTTTCTCACCAAGGAGCAGCAAAAGCTGATGAAGGCCATGAAAACCAACATCTCCGTCCTCCGCACCTCCTATGCTCTGGCCCTTCTTTCGGAGCGTGATGCTGCCAAAGCCCAAAAGATCGCCGCGGATTTCGACCGCGTCGCCGTCCGCTACCCCTACCCCTGTGAGGTGGAGGGCGAGCGGGAGCTGCTGCAGCTCGCCAGCGAGGCCGCAGCCGTTCCACCGCCGGTTTGATTTGCTTTTCCGGAAAGAGGTGTGTGCACTTTGCGCGTCTATCGCTCTTGCTTTTTCTTCATTGGTACAAAGATC
>CAMOXK010000151.1 GCA_946629065.1 uncultured Clostridia bacterium | reverse complement strand
CGCAGATGGTATCGACGCCCTGGTTTTTCAGCGTCTCCACCATTTTCAGGCTCATTTCCACATCCTTGCTGCCGTCATCAATGCCGGGAAGGATATGGCTGTGAAAATCAATCATGGCTCTCCGGCTGCGTGACCGCGCCGTCCTTGGTGTCCTTGGTGGCCTCCATAAAGGCCTCGTCGATCTTCTTGTGGGACTTGCCGGAAGCGCTCTCGTAGCCATAACCGTATTCGTAGCCGTATTTGCCGTAACGCTTGTAGCTGCCCTTGCCCACGGAAGCATCCGTCATCACAAAACCGAGGAACTTCGTGCCCAGCTGCTTGATCTGATACATGCAGGCGTTCAGCGCTTTGCGGTCGGTATAATTCTGGCGGACCACCGCAATGAGGCCGTCAGTCCAGGAGGACACCACCAGCGCGTCGGTCACGATGTTGACTGGCGGCAGGTCGATCACGATGAAGTCAAAGACCTGGCTGTAGCGCTCCAGCAGCGCGTGCATCCGCTCGGAGCCGAGAAGCTCAGAGGGGTTGGGGGGGATATCCCCCGCCGGCAGGATGTACCAGTTTGACAGGAGCTTGGACTGCTGCATGGCGTCTCCCTCTCCGGAGAGGCCGGCCAGCAGATTGGAAAGGCCCGGTCTGCCGTGGATCTGCAGCTTGCCAGCCACGCTGGGCAGGCGCATATCCGCGTCGATCAGGAGCGTCCGCTTGCCCGCCATTGCAAAGGAATAGGCCAGGTTGACAGAGGTCGTGGACTTGCCCTCGCCGCGGATCGAGCTGGTGACGCCCAGGATGCGGCAGGGTTTATCCGGCAGGGAGAACATCAGATTGGTTCTGAGCAGCTTGTAGGCTTCCGCCGCTGCAAAGCTCAGTCCGTCGCAGAGCATGGTCTGCTGCGCGCTCTTCTGTGCGGTGCGGCGGGTGCCGTTTCTCTTGTTATCCGCCATTATTCCACCGCCTCCTTCCTGCTTTTTGCATACGAGGAAGTGCCGTAATAGCCGTACTTCTTCGGCGTCTTTGCCATAAGGTCCGGGATCGTGGCCAAAACCGGCGCGTCATAATTCTGCAGCAGATAATCCTCATCGCGGATGAGATCATCCAGATAACTGCTCAGCAGGACGGCGCCGCTGCAGAGAACGAGGCCCAGCATAAGCCCGACGGCAGCATATTTCATGTAGTTGGGCGATACACGGGTATGGGGGGTGACCGCATAGTCCACCACTTCCACAGAGCTGTTCGTCACGATATCGGAGATCTTATCCGGCAGGATCACCGCGATGGTGTTGGCAAGGTTTCTGGCCTCCTCGGGATTGTCGGAGCGGACAGCCACCTGGAACAGGCCGGTGGAGTTCACCGCCTTTGCGGAGACCATTTCCCGCAGCTGCTCATAAGTATAGTCCACACCGCTTTCCTCGATGACCAGCTCCATATTGGCGCGGGACTGGAGGATCGCCACATAGGTATCCACCAGGTCGGAGGCCGCGTTCAATTCGCCGGTGCTGATCCTGACGGCGCTGCTCAGGGAAAAGGTGCTGTTGTTGACGTAAAAGAGCGCGTTTGCCTCATACTGGGGCGCTACGAACATCTGGGCGTAGAAAAACAGCAGGGCCGCAAAGAGGATGCCCACGAGCAGGATCAGGGCCGCGTATTTCCACAGGATCTGTATGATCTTTCCCAGATCGATATATTCTTCTTCCTTAGCTGTTTTGTTCATTTGCGGACTCCATCAGGCGCGAAAGTGCGTCATTTTTATTTCCGTTCTGTCCCCAGCTCTCGTAGAGCTCCCGGATTTGAAGGTCAAGGGCTTCGATCTGCCGGTTCAACTCCGTTTCCCGTGTCCTGCGCTCGTTTTCCAGCAGGGTGTTGTTGGCTTCGGCAAAAGTGTGGGACTGTCTGGCCTCTTCAAAGGTCACGATCTTCAGCAGCGGCTTCATCAGTTCGTTCTCCGCGGCATCTGCCAAGCCGGAATCCTGATGTACCGGCGTCTGTTGGGCGGCAGCCGCGTTAGCATCCCCGGCCTGCACTGTGACCAGATTGTCCAGCGCTGCGCCGAAGGTTTCCGCATCATAGGCGTCCCAGAGGTTGCTGAAGCTGACGGTGAAGACCAGATTTGCGCCATCGGTGCGGGCAA
Organism: uncultured Clostridia bacterium; assembly: GCA_946629065.1. Taxonomy (GTDB): domain Bacteria; phylum Bacillota; class Clostridia; order Oscillospirales; family Oscillospiraceae; genus Limivicinus. The sequence goes on along the minus strand of CAMOXK010000151.1, from coordinate 1,193 downwards.
GCAGATCGATGTCCGCGTTCACCCCTGTGTAATTCCAGGGCATGGCGCCGGTGTACCACAGCTTTCCGTTCAGGGCCGTCACCGTAGAGGAGTGTCCGTCACTGGCGCTGCGGATCACCGTATCGATCCCACAGCGGATCAGCGAGGCGTTGATCTCGCTGCTGTAAGTACCGTCCGGGAAATACATGGCTTTGGGGACCGGCAGCTCGTCATTCTCCAGTTTCCGGACCATCCCCTCATACCAGGAGTCAAAATCGCTGGTGCTTTCGTAGATGAAGCAGCAGCCCCAGCCGTCCTTGATCAGGCGGCCGAATTGCTCCAGACTCATTCTGTAGCCATTGCCCGGATACTGGTGGTTGTTGATCCCCAGGACCCCGATGATCCCCCTGTCCCGCATTTTCGGGTAAACATCATCAAAGATCTTGACATCCAGCTCCCGGAAAAACAGCTCTGCCGTGCCAATATCCCGCATTTGCAGAGCATAGTCCGCCGCCAGACGATCCCGTTCGGTGATCAGCGCTTCCCGCTGCTTCTGAAGGGGTTCCACCGCGGCATACAGCTCTCGCATGCGCTGCTTATCCTGCCGCTCCACATTGCGGACATATAGGAAGCCGCCGGCAAGAACGGCGACCACAAGAAATAAAGCAATTGCTTTCTTCACGTTTGCACCTCAAATACAACGGCATTTCTCTGGAGGAAAAAAGCTCCCAGAGCTCAAAAAATGGAAATAGGTACACCTTTTTCCGATGCTTCGATAATGGAGATACCTCGATATCCAATCATTGTATATTTTATCAAAGGCACAATTAAAAAGCAATAGTGAGAAATGGAAAAAGGTATACCTTTTTATCAGGAATATCACCCTTTCCCTTGTGCAGTATCTCTATTTCGCCAGTTTTTCAGGAACTCTTTGCCCATTTCATAAAGGTTTTATAGCTTGTTCCCAGCTCCCTTGCGGCCACAGCACCGGTGACGGTCCCGTTCTTCCAGCACTCCGCCGTGTGATTAAAGGGATCTCCTTCGGCGCAGACCCCAAGTGGACGCCTCTTTCTCTGGCAGCCGCGATCCCCTCAGCCTGCCGCTGTCAGATAAAGTCCCACTCCGTCTGGGCCACACATCAACCTACACAAAACCTCACACTGTAGACAAACCTATGCGGCAACGCTTGGACACGCATGGGGGGATTGTGAAGG
>CAMOXK010000150.1 GCA_946629065.1 uncultured Clostridia bacterium | reverse complement strand
ATGGCACAATTCTGGCCACAAGACTTTAAAGATTTCTATTTGAAAGTAGTATGAACTAGGTACCGGGGTCGGTTCCTATTTCATCAGGTTTTCCAGGCGCTTTTGGATCCTGCCGGCCTGCAGGTCGTTCAGGTCAATGACCTGGATGTTCAGCTCAGAGGCGCGATTGCGCATCACGGTGCGGCCACGCTCCGCCGTAACGATGGCGGCCCGGGCGATCTGACCGCCAAAGCGGTCCCGCAGCACAGCCAGCTCATTGAGGGCTTCGGTCTTCACATCACAGGTCTTGCAGCTGATGAACACCGGAGTCACACCCCGGGTCGCCATCACGTCAAGCTCGTTGGAGACCACATTGTCCTTTTTATTCTCTTCCCAGTCCACCACGGCGCTGGTGCGCACGTCATCAAACAGGCCGGTGTCCAGGCAGGCTTTATAGGTATAGAGCTCCAGCACGCTTCCCACATCCCTCAGCCAGGTACGGATCTGATGATCCCGAAAGCGGAAGCTGACCCGCTCCTTCGGAATGATCTGCAGATCCAGCAAAAAGCCCAGCTTCTCCAGATCTGCAAGGGCTTTTTCCGGTGCCTGGATCCTGGCAGCGCGCTCTCCCTTCACCTCATAGGGGCCGGTGATTTCCAGCGGGATCGGCCCGTCCGGCGTGGTTTGCGAAACCCGCTGAAAATACGTCACGATCCGCGTCCAGTCCCGCCGATGCTCCAGGTAAAGCCGGAAGAAGGGATCATAGTCCTCCATATAGCGATCCAGGATCCTGTTGTCCACCCGGCCGGTGCGCATGGAACCACCCGCCATTCGGAAGCAGTCCTCCACGGTGAAGCGCACGTCGCAGGGCAAATCCGCGGCAAAAGCAGCATTTCGGATGTTATAAAAACGGTTGCGCTTGCGGCTGTAGGTAAAAACCGGTACCGGGCGCTCCGCGCTGAGCAGACCCGCAGCAAAGAGCACTGCGTCCGTGCCGCCGGTGATGTCGATGGCGCAGTCCTCATCCTGTTCCGTGATGGCGCGCAGCATCTGCAGCACCGTCTCGCTGTCATACACATTGGTCCGGACGAAAGAGAGTTCCGGTTCCATTCCCCGGTGGCGGAAATACTCTTTCAGCTGCCGCTTGACGCCTTTGTCCCCGGCTACATTTTCCGGGCAGACATAGGCCACCCGCTGAGGCCGGAACATCTCCACCCCCAGCACATTTTCCAGGGGTCGTTCATCATAGAGCTCGATCAGGGTGCGCATGGCACCGCCCCCTTTCTGTCTTTCTGGCTACACATTAACACAGCTCGTTTTCCGGTTCAAGCGTTTCCTCTGCCGGGCAAGCGTCATCCGACTGGTCTTCCCGCTCTCTCCGGATCCGGCGCATTGCCTCAGCAGTCTCGATCTCCTTGAAGATCCGACAGTTTTCAAAAAAATCTGGGCAGCCGTTTTTGAAAAAGGGCGTGCATACCGGGAGAAAGCAGCAGGCTCTGCACATGGGGTCCGCCTCCAGCGACGCTCTCGGATCGCTGCAGACCACCGGCCCCGCATCATAAACACTGCCGTAGGCCATATTCCCCGGGAGATGCTCGCAATGATACAGCTGCCCGTCAGGCGCGATCACCACGCTCTTCTCGCCGCTGTCCGCACCGCAGAAGTTGTTTTTCAGCGCGCTGCGTTTTTTCTCTTTTCCGGCCAGGTTCAGCTCCGCAAGCCGATCCTTCAAAGCTTGGATCCTGCGGTGCAGATCGATCCCGCTTTCCTTTGCCTGCGCCTGAAACAGCATAGCCGGGTAGAAGAGAAGCTTATCCTGGCAAGCAAAGCGTGTCCTCACTTCCTGCGCAAAAGCCTCCAGCCCATCTATGTTGTCTCCGTCATAATTGCAGCGCAACGTGACCCGGATCCCCTTCTCCAGCATTCGACCCACAGCATCCATCATAGCGTCATAATGGTGAGCAGTCGGATCCACATACTGCTTCCGCGCCTCGTAGTCGGCTCGCAGGCCATCAACGGAGACTTGCGCATACTCCAGATGCCAGAGAGAAACTGCCTCTTCCAGAAGCTTATCGCTCATCAGCGTGGCATTTGTAATGATTTTGGAGCGGAAGAGAATGTTTTTTTCTTCCAATTCGCGACAGATCCTGGATATGATCTTGCTCCCTGCCAGCGGTTCTCCTCCGAACCACAGGAGCGTTACCGTGTCCTGCCAGCGGGTCTTCTCGATGAATTGCACGACCCTATCCGCTGTTTCCTCGCTCATGGATTGGACCGGCATTCCCTCTTCATAGCAGTAGACACAGCGGGCGTTACAGGCTGTGGTTGGCAGGATCGTATAGGTTTTAGTCCCGGGCATTTCCCTGGACAGAAACGGCAGCAGGGAGTGCAGCTGCTTGTACTGCTCGTAGTCGTCCGTATCATCCTCCACCAGGAAGCCGTACTTTACACAATCCCCCAAGCCCATCTCCAGCAAGTCAGCTCCCTTTACACTTTCCTCCTGCAAGCACCCGATCCGATCCCATTCCGCATCTGACAGGGAGATGACCATTCCCGTCTCCATGTTTTTCAGCAGCCTGCCATTCTCTTCGGCCACAGAAAAAGTATACGGGTTCAGGCGGTAATCCCTGTCAGGAGAAACGGTCTGCTGTAAGATATCCACGACCATCCGGTCACCCTTGCGTACGATTTTTATGGTGTGCTCCTCCTCTCCTTTTTTCCGCGACAGCAAGCTTATTCTCTATCAGTGTCGTGATCCATGGCGCTGCAATGTGCATCTGCACTTTTCACTTCTGCTCGTCAAGCAAAAGTCTCATTTTTGAAAGATGCACTACGACTGCTGGGGGCAACCGGATGACGATCGTCTCTTGAATATTTCACATCATCTCTGTTAGAATCCAAGGCTTTCGTTCTTGTACTTCAGATTATTGGATATCACCCTGGCCCGAAAAGCAATCGCTCACATCCGACAAACTCGTTCCCTGCAGCTTTCTGAATACTACTCGATAAAAGCAGTTGGCATCGGTGGCACTAACAAACAAGGGGACATGAAAAATCATATCCCCTTGTTCATGCCTATTAAGATTCAATTAAATAAATGCTATCCTTAGTCAACCCTCTTCGCCTTCAAAATCGCGATCACATACATCGCTTGTAACGATCACATCATCGGAGCGAAGATACATGATTTCCATTTCAACATGTTGATACATCTTCATTATTGTATTCTCCTTTCCATTAGACTCAATCATTAACCAAAATAGTCATTTGCTGCCATGCTGTAGCGATAAAGCAGCTTTGCAAGATTCACCATATTCGTATTGCTGCTGTTCTGCTGCCGCCCGTAGGCATAGCCCAGCACGCTGCATTCTGCCGTGAA
>CAMOXK010000149.1 GCA_946629065.1 uncultured Clostridia bacterium | reverse complement strand
TGGATGAATTTCACCGGATCTTCCCCTTTTCCACCAGCAGCACCTTGCCGCCGGTCCGCTGGGAGATCTCCGCGTCCTCGCAGCAGGTGATGAGGGTCTGGCCTCCGCCGATACGGTTCAGGACGAATTCCTGCCGCTTCTGGTCCAGCTCCGAGAGCACGTCGTCCAGCAGCAGAATGGGCATGTCCCCGCTCTCCGCCTGCAGGATCTCCCGCTCCGCCAGCTTCATGGAGAGAGCGGCGGTACGGGTCTGGCCCTGGGAGGCAAAACTCCGGGCGGAACGGCCGTTGATCTGGATGTCCAGGTCATCCTTGTGGGCGCCGGTGAGGCACTGGGCGCTGTCCAGCTCCGCCTGCCTGTGCCGCTCCTGGTGATCGCAGATGTCGTAATAGATCTCTCGGGCCGAAGCAAAGGGATCCTTCACGCTGCTCACCGTCTGATACGAGATGGCAAGCTCCTCCCCCTTGCCGGAAAACTCCCGGTGGATGGGGGGCGCCGTCTGGTTGAGGCGGGCGGTGTAGGCCGCCCGGTAGCGGATGAGCTGGGCCGAGGCCCGGGCCATGCCATCGGAAAACTCGTCCAGGGTCTCCAGAAGGCTGGGCTTTTCCCGCCAGTCCTTCAAAATACGGGTCTTGTGCTCATAGAGCTTGTTGAACTCGGTCAAAATCTCCGCGTAGCGGGGACGGATCTGGGAGATGGCGTTATCCAGCAGGCGCCGCCGGACCGCCGCGCCTTCCTTGATCAGGTTCAGATCGTCCGGGCAGAAGAGGACCACGTTCACCGTGTCCGAGAGCTCGGAGGCGGTCTTTTTCACACCGTTTACGGTGATGCGCTTGCTCTGCCCCATCCGCATCCGGATGTCCACGGTCTGATCCCGGTCATGGCTGTACACCTCGCCCAGGATTTGGCCCTCGCTGTAGCCGAAGCCGATGAGTTCCCGATCAAAGCGGGTGCGGAAGCTCCGCCCACTGGAGAGCATGTACACCGCTTCCAGCAGATTGGTCTTGCCCTGGGCGTTGGGCCCGCAGATCACGTTGGTGCCGGGGTCAAACTCCGCCGTCTCCCACTCGTAATTGCGAAAGCCGTTCAGGGCGATGCGCCGGACCCTCATTCCGCTGTCACCTGCAGGGAGAAGCGGTCAAATTCCACGGTATCGCCGGGGCGGATCTTTTTGCCCCGCATGGTGCAGACTTCGCCGTTGACCTTGACCATACCCTCGGCAATGGCGATTTTCGCTTCACCGCCGGTGCCAACCAGCGCCGCGTATTTCAGCAGCGCGTCCAGCTTGATAAATTCGGTATTGATCGCAATGGTTTCCATACAAATAGTCCTTCCTTGTAAGCTCCCCTGCGCAAGGGGAGCTGGCGCGAAGCGCCTGAGGGGTCGTCCAGCTTGCCCAAAATCGCTCTTTCAGGACTGGACATACAACCCCTCCGCCCCAGTGTGAGCACTGGGGCACACCCAAGACCCCTTGCTCAGGGGAGGTTTTTCACTCTTCCTTCTTCACTCTTCTCTTTTCTCTCTCTCAGTCTCCCGCTCTCAGGCGCACCGGCAGGATCATGAAGGTGAATTTATCGCTGCCGTCGGCGGCGCGGATCACGCAGGGAGAAGAGGAGGTGTTCAGGCACAGCTGCAGGCTGTCGGTGCCGGCGGCCTTCAGCGCGTCCATGAGATAACGGTCATTGAAGCCGATCTCCAGACCGTTGCCGTTTCCTTCGCAGGTGCAGATATCCTCCGCCTTGCCGAAGGGAGTGACACAGTAGCAGTCGATGGTGCCGTCGCCGAAGCCCATGCGCACCGGGCTGCTGTTTTTCTCGCTGATGATGAGGGACACGCGGTCGATGACCTGCATGAGCTCGCTGCGCTCAGCCTGGATCACCGTGCGGAACATCTCAGGGATGGAGCGGCGATAGTTTAGAAATTCACCTTCCAGCCGGCGGGAGATGATCACCGTGCCGCCGATGAAGAAAGAGATGTGCTTGGCGCCCACGGCGATCTGGGCTGGCTCCTCGCTGTCTTCACATACCCGCACCACGTCCGCAAGAGTGGAGCCGGGCACCACGAAGCTGCAGTTTTCCATTTTGGCGTTCTCCAGCTGCTCGCTGCGCTTGGCAAGCCGATAACCGTCCACGGAGACCAGGGTCAGGGTGTCCCCCTCCACCTCAAAGAGAGTGCCGGTGTAGATGGGGCGCACATCGGTGTCCGCCACGGCGAAAATGGTCTGGTTGATCATGCTGCTCAGGATGTTCTGGGGCAGGGAGATGGTGTTGATGGTGTCCATCACCGGCATCTCCGGGTAATCCTCGGGGCTGATGCCCATGAAGTTGAATTCGCTCTTGCCGCACTTGACCTTCACGCTGTTGTTCCGGTCCACGGTGATGGTCACAAAGCCGTCTGGCAGGCGGCGGATCATCTCGCCGAAGAAGCGGGCGCCCACCACAACGGAGCCGCCCTCCGCCACGTCGGCCTGGATATTGGTATAGATGCCCTCCTTCAGGTCATAGCCGGTGATCTTCACGTCGGCTCTTGCTTCGATCAGCAGACCTTCCAGCGCGGGAATGGGGCTTTTGGACGCGGTCGCCCGGGAGGCGATGGCGCAGGCTGCCTGCAGCAGACCTTTTTCGCAGGTGAATTTCATGGAACTTCCTCCTCAAAATCAAAAACTCTCTCAGCTATAGGAGTCTTATATATTTTTTTATTTATTGTTATTAGGGACGCGTTTTGTGGAAAACCTCATTTTTTTCTGATTTTTCAAGGCTTTCCGGTTGTGGAAATCTCTGTGGATTGCAAATTCTGTTTCCACAGCGAAAACGCTCAAAAATCTTTCCACATTCTGTGTTTCCACTTTCCACAGAGATTTTGTTGAAAACTATTGTTGAATAAAAGAGAATAATGATGTTTGTCCCGACTTTCCCGCGTAGGGTACGATGCCATCATCGTGCCGTCGCTATTCTTAGGAGCGCTGAAGGACGCATCTCGCGCCTTGTCATCCTGAGGAGGTGCAGCCGACGAAGGATCCCGCCTTGGCGGTAGGGGCGGGCTGGGCAATGCGCCCCCCATTCTTTCTTTTCGTCTTGCCGAAAAGAAAGAATGCGCCGCGCCCGGTGGAAGAAAGAAAAGGGCGCTCGTGGTCTACAGCCTTTTGGGCATCGCCGTTCGCGCGGGGTCGCTTACGCTTTAGCGCTGCTGCGGAGCTTGTCGAAACCGCCGTATTCTCACTAAAAGCAGCTATTGTTCTCTCGAGAACAATCTCACGCTGCGAACTTCATCATAATTCCGAATTGTCCCGCTCAAAGGCTTCCCGTGTTGGTGGTGATGTTGGAGGTGATGTCCCGGATCACGCCGGCCATGGAGGGAT
>CAMOXK010000148.1 GCA_946629065.1 uncultured Clostridia bacterium | reverse complement strand
TTTTTCTTACATTGTTCAATTTTCAAGGTACATCTTGCGTCCGCCTCATCGGCGTCAGCCTGATTATAATAGCACTTTGAATTCCGTTTGTCAAGAACTTTTTTCGTTTTTCCCAAAACTTTTTTGTTCTCGGTTTGGAACTCAGTGCCTCTCTCACAGGCGCTCGGCTAATATAGCACCGAAAGTCGGATTTGTCAACACCCTTTTTCACTTTTTTTGAATAATATTTCCAGGAGCGCTTCGGGGCCGTATACAACGGCTCTTTCCGGGGATACTTGCCTGTATGAACGAAACGAAGTCTGTCCCTGTTACCCAGGAGGCCCTGCGCGGCCTTTTCACCGGCTGCGCCGATTATACCGAGCGCTTTATCCGCTGCGGCCTGACGGCAGAGCTCAGCCTGCCCGTCTGCTGGCTGGACGGTGTGGTCTCCGGCAGCGCATTGGGTCTGGAGATTCTGCGCCCGCTGACGGAGCTGCTTCGGGCCGGCGATCTTTCCGGTGAGGACGCCGCTCTGGAGCGCTGCCTTGCCGGGCTCGTCTACCGCTGCTCGGCGGAGCGTATCACGGACCTGGACGCCGCGGCGGAGGCCCTCTGCCGGGGCTGCTGCCTGGTGCTCTTCGAAGAGCTCGGCTGCGCCCTGAGCTTTGAGACCCGCTCGGCCCAGCGCCGGGCGGTGGCGGAGCCCAGTCTGGAAAAGTCGCTGAAGGGCGGCAAGGACTCCTTTACCGAGACCCTGCGGGTGAACACCGCCCTGGTGCGCCAGCGGCTGAATACCCCTTCCCTGAAGCTCACCGAGAGCAGTCTGGGCCGCCGCAGCCGCACAAGGGTGGCCCTGCTCTATCTGGAGGGCGCGGCCCGGGCGGAGACGGTGCGGGAGCTGGCCCGGCGGCTGGACCGGGTGGATGTGGAGGCGCTGCTCTCCCTGGGCCCTCTGGAACGAGGCCTGGCCGACTGTCCCGCCTCTCCCTTTCCCCAGCTGCTGCACACCGAGAGGCCGGACCGCTTTGCCATGCACCTGGACCAGGGGCGGGTTGGCCTTCTGGTGGACGGCCTGCCGGTGGGTCTGCTGCTGCCCGCTTCGCTCCCGGCCTTTCTGGAAGTCACAGGGGACGGCGGCATGCACCCGCTGGTCTCCGGCAGCCTCGCAGCCCTGCGTTGGCTGGCCCTGGGCATCGGGCTGCTGCTGCCGGGCTTTTACACGGCGGTAGCCCTCTACCACCCCGAAATGATCCCCACCCGTCTGCTGCTGAGCATCATCCGGGCGGAGCAGGATCTGCCCTTTTCCACGGCCCTGGAAGTGCTGGGCATGCTGGCCGCCTTCAGTCTGCTCCAGGAGGCGGGCCTGCGCATGCCAAATCCCATCGGGGACACGGTGTCCATCATCGGGGCCCTGATCGTGGGCCAGGCCGCGGTGGAGGCCAAGCTGGTCTCGCCCATCGCCATCATCGTGGTGGCGGTGTCCGGCATCGCCTGCTACACCCTGCCCAGCCAGGACCTGGGCTTTGCCCTGCGCCTGGGACGTCTGGCGCTGCTGCTGGGGGCGATCTTTGCCGGGCTCTACGGTCTGGGGCTGGCGGGCTGTCTGCTGCTGCTGCACCTTGCGGAGCTGGAGAGCTTCGGCACGCCCTATCTCTCGCCCTCGCCCTCCGCCAGGCCTCCGCTGCTGCCCTGGCTCCGAAAGCTTCTCCGGGGAGGAAAGGCGCCATGAAAAAGATCCTGATTCTGCTGCTTCTCTGCCTCATGCCGGGACTCTGCGGCTGCGGCAGCCTCTACGGTCAGCGCCGGGAGCTGGAACAGCTGCGGCTGATGGAGAGCATGGGCCTGGACGCCGCACCGGGCGGACTGATGCTGAGCCTGAGCGCTGCCCCGGCAGAGGAAGAAGAAGCCTTTTGCTGCAGCGGCAGCGGCGCCTCTCTGAGCCAGGCCATGGAGCAGCTGCAGAGCCGGACGGGGGAGGAGCTCTTCTGCGGCCATCTGCAGAACATCCTGGTAGGGGAGCGCTACGCGCAAAGTGCACCGGAGGCTCTGCTCTCCGCGGTTTGCCGCTCCTCGGACCTTCGTCTGGACCAGCCGGTGTTTCTGGTGCTGGACGGCACGGCCCGGGAGGCCCTGGAGAGCGGCGCCATCGCCTCGCTCCGTTTGCTTTCCCCGGACCGGGAGCAGGCGGGAAGCCTCTCCACCGCGGGCGGCATCCTGCGGGATCTGGACCGGCAGGGCAGCAGCCTGATCCGCGCCCTGCGCCTGCAGCCCTCCGCCCGGGAGGGAGACGCGGGCCCGGCCCTGGGCCCCGCGGGCTACGGCGTCCTGGGGAAGGAGGGCCTGCTCGCCACCCTCAGCCCGGAGGAGGCCATGGCGGCGGAGCTGCTCACCGACACCCTCTCCCCCTGCCCGCTGGTGCTGCGGGACGGGCAGGGCCGGACGGTGACGCTGGAGCTGCAGGAGGGTGACTGCGCTGTTCGCCCCCTCTTTGACCGGGAAGAGGGCCTCACAGGCCTCAGCCTGACGATCCGGGTCCGGGCCACGGTGCTGGAGATCGCGGGTTTTTCCAGCGTCGCACGGGAGGACTACCGGCAGGAGCTCACCGCCTTGCTGGAAAGGAATCTTACTGATCGGGTGCAGCAGCTTCTGCAGCGGTCCCGGGACCTGGAGACGGACTTTCTGGGTCTGGGGAGAAAGCTGGAGCTGGCTTCCCCCTGGCGCTGCCGCGGGCTGGGGGAGAGCCTTGGGAAAAAACTCCCGGCGCTCAACCTGCGTTTGAGCGTGCGTGGGGAGCTGCTGCACAGCAACGATATCAGCTGAGGAGGACAGGACCATGAAGAGAAGCGAGGAAAGGCTGAGCCTCCTGATCGGAACGGCCCTGCTCTCCCCGGCGCTGCGGCTGATCCCCGGTTCCGCGGCCGCCCTGGGCGGGAGCTCCGCCTGGCTGGGGCCTTTGGCCGCCCTGCCCCTGGCGCTGCTCTATGCTGCCCTGCTCCGGCGCCTGCACCGGACACTGCAGCCGGGGGAGTGTTTCCCGGCGCTTGTTCGTCGGGCTCTCGGCCGCCGTCTCGGCGGGGCGGTGCTGCTGTTATTTGCCCTCTGGCTGCTGCTCTATACGGGCTTTTTGCTCCGGGCCGGGGCGGACCGCCTGCAGATCACAGCCTATCCACGCAGCGGACCGGACATTTTCGTGTTCAGCCTGGGGCTTTTGATCCTGATTGCCGCCCTGGGTCCCTTCCACAGTCTGACGCGCCTGGCCCGGGCGGTGGGACCGGCGCTGTTTCTGGTGCTGATGCTGATGCTTTGGAAGGCGGCGAAGTCCGTGGACCCCAGCGAGCTGCTGCCCCTGCGGGGAGAGGAGCTTCTCTGCAGCGCCTTTCCCGCCCTGGACCTGCTGGCCTTCGG
>CAMOXK010000147.1 GCA_946629065.1 uncultured Clostridia bacterium | reverse complement strand
TCCGGGAAGGCCTGGGCCACGCCGTGGTCCGTGACGGCGATGGCGGGCATGCCCCAATAGGCAGCCCGCTTCACGATGGCGGCAGGGTCCGTCAGGGCGTCTAAGGCGGAGAAACGGGTGTGCATGTGCAGCTCCACACGCTTTTCCGGAGCATTGTCCGGCCGGATCTGCTTTTTACCCCTGGCGATGTTCCGGGGCGTCAGAACCATGTCATCGTCAAACTTGTTATAGCCCACCTCACCCTGCACGATGAGATGATCACCGGGGGCGACCTTGTCCAGAATACTGCGGTCGTCCTCGGAACTCATGTACTTGGAGACATGGATGGTATTGCTCAGGTCCGTGAGATCGAAGCCCAGCACCGCGCCGCCGTTTTTGGTGGAGCGGCTGTTCACGGTCACCACGTCCCCCTCCACGGTGACACGTCCGGAGTCCATGGTCAGGGTGTTCATGGGAACGGGCTTTTGCTTGATGGCCCGACCGTAGAGCACATCGCCGTGGGAGGCGGAGGAGGAACTGCTGCCCGGAACCATGGCGGCAGCGCTGGCCTTCACACTCTTGGGATAGTCCGGCACGATGCTGACGCCGTCCAGGGCGTAGTCCTGCTTGAGCCGCTCGCAGAGGGAGCCCAGGTCCACCATGGAGGGCATGGCGGAAAAGCGGGCAGAGACGTTCATGTTCCGCTCCCGCAGGTCGATCTGCACATCGGTGATAAAGGCCTTTTCCAGGCCGCCTGCCAGACTCATCAGGTCCGTGCAGCCGGGAAAGACCGTTAAAAACGGGGTATGGTCAGACATAGTGTTTACTCCGTAAACAGAGAATAGTGAAAAGTGAAGAGAGAAAAGAGAAGTATGATGATACGCTCACTCTTCACTCTCAATAAGATCCATCAGCTTATCCAGCAGCTGGTCGTAGTCGTAGGTGCCGACCACCTGGCCCTTTTGAAAGAGCAGACCACGGTCCTTGCCGCCGGCGATGCCGTAATCGGCCTCTCTCGCTTCGCCTGGGCCGTTCACCACGCAGCCCATGACAGCCACGGTGATGTCTCTGTCCAGGTTCCGCACAAGATGCTCCACCCGGTTGGCAAGGCCGATCAGGTCGATCTCCGTTCTGCCGCAGGTGGGGCAGGAGACGAACTTGACGCCACCCTTGCGCAGTCCCGCCGCCTTCAGGATGGCGATGCCGGCGGAGACCTCCTTCACCGGGTCCGCCGTCAGGGAGACGCGGATGGTATCGCCGATGCCCTCACTGAGCAGGGTGCCGATGCCCACGGCGGATTGGATGGTGCCGTTCCACTCGGTGCCCGTCTCGGTGACGCCCAGGTGCAGGGGATATGGGAAAACTTCCGATGCCATGCGGTAGGCCGCGATGGTCAGGGGCACGGTGGAAGACTTGAGGGAAAGGCAAATGTCCTCGAAGCCGAAGCGGGTCAGCAGCTCCACATGGCCTTTGGCGCTCTCCACCATGGCCTCCGGGCAGGGGTGGCCATACTTCTCCAGAAGGGGCTTTTCCAGGCTGCCGGCATTGACGCCGATGCGGATGGGGATGTTTCTCAGCTTGCAGGCCTCCGCCACCGCTTTTACGTTCTCGGGACCTCCGATGTTGCCGGGGTTGATGCGGATCTTGTCGATTCCCCGCTCCGCCGCCATCAGGGCCAGGCGATAATCAAAATGGATATCCGCCACCAGGGGCACGTCCACCTGCTCCTTGATCTTGTCAATGGCCTTGGCCGCCCGCTCATCGGGGATGGCCAGGCGCACGATCTCGCAGCCAGCGGCCCGCAGCTCCTTGATCTGCTGCACGGTAGCGTCCACATCCCAGGTTTTGGTGTTGCACATGGACTGGACCGTGACCGGGGCGCCGCCGCCCAGGGCCAGGCCGCCCACACGGATCTGTCTGGTATTCTCTCTCGTAAGCATCTGCAGATACCTGCCTTTTTTACAATCTAAATAGAAATTATATCACGCCGCGTTGTCCTTGGCAACGGGGCATTCCCCGTCTCAGCGCTCAAACCACTCCACCAGCTTCTGCTTCCAGGCACCTTGGTAGGGGTGTTCCCGGAGGGGCAGGTTGAAGCGATGGGAGCCGATGAGTACGGTGGAGGGATGGGTAAACTCCCGGAAGCCCCATTCGCCGTGGTAAGCACCCATACCGGAGTGCCCCACGCCGTTGAAGGGCACACCCTTCACCATCATGTGCAGGCACACCTCGTTGATCCCGCCTCCGCCAAACTGCAGGCGCAGCATGGCAGCCTTGGCCCAGGAAACATCTTTGGTAAAGAGATAGAGGGCCAGTCCGTGCTCCCGGGAATCAATGGTATCCAGAAGTGTTTCGATTTCCCCGTCCGGGTAAGGGACCACGGGCAGAAGAGGGTTGAAGAGCTCTCGGTTCACGATCTCCTCCCCGATGTCGATGGGATAGAGAACGGTGGGCGCGTATTTGCGTTTTTCCCGGTCTCCGAAGCCGCCGAAGCGGACCCGATCCCGATACCGGTCCGCAGTCGAAGCGCAGTTGTCATAGGCCGCGGCGCTGATGAGGCGGGGGTATTCGGAATTGTTTGGCGCGTCCGTGCCGATCTGGGAAGTGAAGGCAGCCTCCAGTTCCCGGAGGAAGGGCTCCGCCACCTCCTCGGCCACCGCCACCTGATTGATGTTGATGCAGACCTGGCCGCTGTTCAGGAGTTTCAGAAAGGCGATCTTCCGGGCAGCGTCCTTCAGGTCCGCGTCCTTGCGCACCACGCACCAGTTGCCGGTCTCGCCGCCCAGCTCCAGGGCGGTGGAGGTGAGATTGCCCGCTGCGGCTTCCAGCACATGGACGCCTACCCGGGGCGATCCGGTATAAAAGATCTTGTCATAGCGCTCGGCGAGGCAGCGGTCCGCCTGGTCATGGCCCCCGCCCACAACGGCAATATACTCCGGCGGAAAGCTCTCTGCCATCATGCGCTGCAGAAGCTCTGTACACCGAGGCGACTTGGAGCTTGCCTTCAGTACGGCGGTGTTGCCCCCGGCCATGGCGGCGGTGAGCACTCCCAGGGAGAGCAGGAAGGGAAAGTTGTAGGGGCTTATGATGAGGGAGACGCCGTAGGGCATTTTATAGACCTTGGTGAGCACGCTGGGAAAGCAGAGGAGGCCGCTGAAATGAGTCTCGGGTCTGGCCCAGCGCCGCAGGGAGCGGATGGTCTCGTTGATCTCCTGCAAGAGAGAGCCGATATCGCAGAAATACGCCTCCAACGGAGCGCGGCCCAGATCCTCCGCAAGGGCCCGCTCCATCTCCTCCCGATGGCGGAGGACACAGGCCTTCAGTTTTTTCAGCTGTGCAAGGCGCCAGGAAACGGGCAGGGTCTCCCCTGTCCGGAAAAAGGCACGCTGCCGTTCCACCAGTTCATGGATGCTCTGTTCCATGCAGATCCTCCTGTCTCAAAACTCCCTTATCCCTCTTC
>CAMOXK010000146.1 GCA_946629065.1 uncultured Clostridia bacterium | reverse complement strand
AGCCCAGCATCACGCGGGTCAGGGAGCCCTTGGCGATCTTGTTGACGCTGGCAGCGCAGTTTTTCACAAATTGCGTGCGGTTGAAGCCCGCGGCCACGATGAACATGGCCACGATCATGATGCCGTTGGCATTGCCGAAGTAGGCGGCGGCGGTGGAGGCCTTCAGGCAGCCGGTGAGGATAAAGGCGACCATGCTGAGCAGGGCGGTGAGGCCCATGGGGATCTTGCCCCAGATGTAGCTTGCCATGGTGAGGACGCAGATGATCAGGCAAATGGTAAGGTGTGACATCTCTTTTTCTCCCTTTCTTTTTTCTCCGGTTTTATTTGTACATGCGAGGCATGTGCTTACGAATGAACTGCGAGGCTTTAAACGTATCTGCAGACGTGGTCTACCGCGATGTCGGAGAAGCCGTAGGCCTCGGCCTTGGTGAGGCGGCCGTTGGCCACTTCATGGATGGCCTGCAGCAGCTCCGCGCCCATCTCCTTGTAGGTCTTCTCCCCGCGGACGATGGCGGAGAGGTCCACATCCATGTTGTCTTCCATGCGCTGATAGGTGCGGGAGTTTGCCGTGACCTTCAGCACGGGGACGATGGCGTTGCCGGTGGGGGTGCCGCGGCCGGTGGTGAAGATGACCACCTGGCAGCCGCCCGCCACCATGGAAGTGACGGAGGAAATGTCGTAGCCCGCGGTGTCCATGACGATGGCGCCGCGCTTGGTGGGCCGGGCTGCCTGCTCCAGGACCTCTACGACAGGGCGGGTGCCGCCCTTGCGGATGCAGCCCAGGCTCTTCTCGTCCAGGGTGCTGAGGCCGCCGGCCTTGTTGCCCGGGGTGGGCTGACCGGCGCGGCAGTCCTGCCCGGCGGCCTTCAGGTGCTCCTCATACTCCCGGCAGACTTCAATGATCTCGTTATGGATCTTCGGCGTGGCTGCCCGCTTTGCCACCACGTGCTCGCCGCCGATCCACTCGATGCTCTCGCTCATCATGCTGGTGGCGCCCAGGTCCACCAGCAGGTCGCTGAGCTCGCCCACGGCGGGGTTGGAGGCGATGCCGGAGGTGGCGTCGGAGCCGCCGCACTCGATGCCCATGAAGAGCTCGGAGACGGGGAACAGCTCCTTCTGCTGCATGCCGGCGGCGGCCGCCATCTCCCGGGCCGCGCGCACGGCCTTTTCGATGGTCTTGAGAGTGCCGCCCTCGTCCTGGATGCCGAAGGACACCACAGGCTTGGAGGTCATCTTCTGGATCTTCTCGCGGAGCTTGTCATGGCCCACGGTCTCGCAGCCCAGGCCGATGATGACCACGCCGTAGACATTGGGGTTGCAGGCAAAGCCGGTGAGCACCTTCTGGCTCATCTCGGTGTTGGCTGCCACGTCCGAGCAGCCGGTGTTGAAGACGATGTTCACGGCGCCGCGGACCTGGGAGGCCACGATCCGGGAGCTCTCACTGCCGCAGGCGCAGCTGGGCAGGATCAGCACATGGTTGCGGATGCCGGGGCGGCCCTCCGCGCGGCGGTAGCCCCAGAAGCTGAGACCGTCGTCGGTCTTCACAGGCTGAAAGTCCTCCGCCTCTTCGCCGGTGTCCTCCACCAGCTCGCTGTCATAGTCCCGGGGGACGCTGTAGATGTTCTCGTGATTCACCCAATGGCCCTTCGCAATGGGGCGCTTGGTCTTGCCGATGAGCTCGCCGTACTTGAGCACCTCGTCGCCCTCGGCCAGATCCGTCAGCGCGATCTTGTGGCAGTAGGGGATGTCCTCCTCGGCCCGGAGGGTGAGCAGCTCGCTCCCCTTCTGGTAGACCACGTTCTCCCCTTTCGCCACCTCGGTGACGCAGGTCACAACATTGTCGGTTTCATCCATCATCAGTGCGTTGACTTTCATGGCTGTCCTCCGATCTATATTATTTTATGGGTTCAGACTCTTTTGGTATCTTTACAATAGCAGGAAAATACTATATAATCAATTTCATGTATTTTATGGATATATAAATTTTGTAAATAGTATGGAGGCAGCCATGGAACAGGACATGAAGTATATCTACCAGGTGTATCAGGATGGCAGCTTTTCCGCCGCGGCGGAGCATCTGTACATGAGCCAGCCTGCCCTGAGCATCGCGGTGAAGCGGGTGGAGGACGCCATCGGCGCGGAGATCTTTGACCGGAGCCGCCGTCCCCTGACCCTCACCGAGGCCGGGCGTGCCTATATCGACACGCTGCACTACATCCGCTATCTGGAGGAGGACCTGTCCCGGCGGATCGAGGATCTGCGGGGGCTGCAGACCGGCACCCTGCGCCTGGGCGGGACCCACTTTCTGAACTGCTACATCCTGGCGCCGATCCTGGCCTCCTTTACCAAACAGTATCCCGGGGTACAGCTGGAGCTCTCCGAGGACAGCGCCGTGAAGCTCCAGGCCCGGCTTCAGCGGCGGGAGCTGGACCTGACCTTCAGCTGTGCGCCGGAGATCGTGGAAAACTTCGAGCACCGCCCGGCTTTTTACGACCATGTGCTGCTGGCCGTGCACCGGGACACACCCCTGCCCCCGGAGCTGGACGGATACAGTCTCAGCGCAGAGGACGTGATGAACCGGCGCCATCTGGAGGAGACTTGCCCGAAAACGGATCTGCGCCATTTCCGGGACGTGGATTTCATCATGCTCCGAGAGGGAAACAACCTCTTTTCCCGGGGAAATCAGATGTTTAAAGAGGCCGGTTTCGACCCCAAGGTCAAAATGAGCATCTCCCAGATGGTCACCTCCTACCGCCTTGCGGATAACGGTCTGGGCGCAGCCTTTGTCAGTGACCGGCTGGTCCGCTCCCGGCGCGGTCATCTCCGCTTTTTCAAGCTGGATTCCGAGCACGCGGACCGTCTCTTCTATTTCCTGCTGCCAAAGCGGGACTACACCCCCTTTGCGGTGCGCCGCTTCATCGACTTTGCCGCCGCCAACATCCCCCACCCGGGCTTTCACCTGGAACAGGAGGGCCAGATCTGAACGGGCTGCGATCCTGAACAGAGGCGGACGAGCAATGCTCGTCCCTACGGATGGCGCAGCAGCCATCCCCATCCGCCCGCCAAAGCCTTCCCCTTGAGTAAACGATGATTAAATCGGCAAGAGCGAATCCCGAGAAAATATGCGTTCTGATGATGGTACTTTTTCGCAGGAATACTTTGTGTATTGCAAGAAAAAGTGACGAAATCAGAGCACATATTTTCCGGGAGGCGCCGCAGACGATTTGATCAGCGTTTACTTGAGGGGAAGGTGCCCCAGTGCGCACACTGGGGCGGATGAGGTGTCCCTTCCCCGCCGCAGGGACGGCCATTGGCCGTCCGCCCTTTCTTCCCCCTTTGGGGCTGCGGGCTCTGCGGGTCGAAGTGGCCGAAGGCCGATAGGGGGCCATCATACTACTTTCAAATAGAAATCTTTAAAGTCTTGCGGCCAGAATTGTGCCATA
>CAMOXK010000145.1 GCA_946629065.1 uncultured Clostridia bacterium | reverse complement strand
GAGCACATATTTTCCGGGAGGCGCCGCAGACGATTTGATCAGCGTTTACTTAGAAGCTTTCGGGGAAAGAGGAAAGGAGAGGATCCTATGGCTAGAGGCCAGGGTGCGGCGCTGGACCGGAAAAAGTTGATGGCTGACCCCATCATGGTCACCACCATCGTCGTGCTGATCACATTTCTGACTTTGTTCATCCTCTATCCGCTGGCAATCCTGCTGGTGGACAGTTTCGTGGGCGACGGAGGCTTCGGCTTCGGCATTTTCAAGCGAATCTTCGCCATGCCCAACTTTACCCGCGCCATCGGCAACACCTTGAAGATTGGCTTCGTAGTGGGTATCCTGTCGGCCCTGGCCGGCCTGCTCTTTGCCTATGTGGAGGTCTACGTCCGCATGAACCGATTCGTGGGCGGACTGTTCAAGGTGGTCTCCATGCTGCCGGTGGTGTCGCCTCCTTTCGTGCTGTCGCTCTCCATGATCATGCTCTTCGGCAAGGCGGGGCTAGTCACCCGCTTCCTGCTGGGGATCTATGACAACAGCGTATATGGCTACTGGGGCATCGTGGTGGTCCAGACCCTCACGTTCTTCCCGGTCTGCTATATGATGCTCAAGGGTCTGCTGAAAAATATCGATCCCTCCCTGGAGGAGGCGGCCCGGGACATGGGCGCCAGCCGCTGGCGTGTCTTTGCCGACGTTACGCTGCCTCTGCTCCTGCCCGGCATCGGCAACGCCTTTCTTGTGACCTTTATCGAATCCATTGCAGACTTTGCAAACCCCATGATCATCGGCGGCTCCTACGATACCCTGGCTACCACCATTTACCTGCAGATCACCGGCGCCTATGATAAGGCCGGCGCCGCTGCCATGGCCGTGGTGCTGCTGTGCATCACGCTGCTGATGTTCGCCGTGCAGAAATACTACCTGGAGGCCAAGACCGCCGCAACGCTGACGGGCAAGGCGTCCCGGGCCAGAATGCTCATCGAGGACAAGAGCGTGAAGATCCCGCTGACGGTGTTCTGTGCACTGGCCGCGGCCTTCGTCATCCTGATGTACATCTGCGTGCCCATCGGGGCCTGCTTCCCCACCTGGGGCTACAAGTTCTTCCCCCTTACCGGCAAGTGGTTTGGCCTGGTCTTCAGCCGTTACCACGGATTCAAGGCCTTTAAGGACTCCTTCCTGCTCTCCCTGATCGCAGCACCCGTCACGGCACTGCTGAGCATGATCATCTCTTACCTTGTGGTCAAGCGGAAGTTCAAGGCAAAGGGCTTTATCGAAGCGGTATCCATGCTGGCCATGGCCGTGCCCGGCACGGTCCTGGGCGTGGGATACATCCGGGGCTTTTCCGGCGGCATTTTCCATACCGGTTTCCTCCAGGGCATTTACGGCACGGGACTCATCCTGATCATCGTGTTCGTGGTGCGCTCCCTGCCCACCGGTACCCGCAGCGGCATCTCCGCCCTGCGGCAGATCGACAAGTCCATCGAGGAATCTGCCTATGACATGGGCGCGGACAGCTTTCGTGTGTTTATGACCGTGACGCTGCCCCTCATCAAAGACTCCTTCCTCTCCGGCCTTGTCACCGCTTTTGTGCGCAGCATCACTGCCATTTCCGCCATCATCCTGCTGGTGACGCCGCAGTTCCTGCTGATCACCGTGCAGATCAACGAGTTCGCGGAAAAGGGCTCCTACAGCCTGGCCTGCGCCTTTGCCACCATTCTTATTATCATCACCTACGGCGCCGTGCTGCTGATGAATCTCTTTATGAAATACTTCGGCACCAGCAGAAAGATCAAGGAGGACTGAGTCATGGAAAAAGTGAAAAAAGGCGTTCGCCTGGAGCATATCTCCAAAATTTATCAGGATCCGAAAACGGGGAAAGACTTTTACGCCGTGAAGGACACCTCTCTGACCATCGAGCCCGGTTCCTTCGTGACCCTGCTGGGACCTTCCGGCTGCGGCAAAACCACCACGCTGCGTATGATCGCGGGCTTCGAGAGCCCGGATGAGGGAGAGATCTACCTGGGGGACGAGCCCATCAATGAGTTGACCCCAAACAAGCGGGATACGGCCATGGTGTTCCAGAGCTACGCTCTGCTGCCCCATTATAACGTGTTCGATAACGTGGCCTACGGTCTGAAGCTGCGCAAGGTGCCCAAGGATGAGATCCGGGAGCGGGTCATGAAGATCCTGGACCTGGTGGAGCTGAGCGGCATGGAAGGCCGCATGACCAACCAGCTCTCCGGCGGCCAGCAGCAGCGCGTGGCCCTGGCCCGGGCCCTGGTGATCGAGCCTTCGGTGCTGCTCTTCGACGAGCCCCTGAGCAACCTGGACGCCAAGCTTCGCGTCACCATGCGTACGGAGATCCGCCGCATCCAGCAGGAGGTGGGCATCACCGCGATCTACGTCACCCACGACCAGTCTGAGGCCATGGCCCTCTCCGACAACATCATCATTATGAACAAAGGCGTCGTCGCCCAGATGGGCACGCCCCAGGAGATCTACTATCACCCGGTGAATGAGTTTGTAGCGGACTTTATCGGCGAAGCAAACTTCCTCCGCGGCAAGCTGCAGCGGCTGGAGCAGGGAAGCGCAGTGCTGGATGTGGAGGGCAGCGAGCTCTCCGTCCCCGCCCGGGAGAACATGAAGCCTGGCGAGGAGTACACCCTGGTGCTGCGGCCCGAGGCAGCGCACCTGGCCGACGAGGGGGGCCTGCCCTGCAAGGTGGTACTCAGCTGCTTCATGGGCTCCTACCAGAACTATCACGTGATGGTAGGCAACACCCTGGTGAAGCTGGAAGAGCACAATCCCAAGAACAAGCGCATCTATCAGGTGGGCGAAAGCTGCCGCCTGGTATTCGAGCCGGAGTCCGTGCATATCCTTTGAGAAGCGGCGCGGCGAAGACTGCGATTTCAAAGACCTTTTTCGCGGGAGGGCTCCGGCCCTCCCGCGCATCCGTTCCGCCTTGGCATAACATAAGAATAATTCGCATATTTATGTGAAGAAAGCCCTTGACAAAGGGAGAAACAGCTGTTATATTATCAAAGCTAAAACAAAGCAGGTACGGCATCCCCGTCCTCACCCGGCGGCCTTTTGAGCCAGCCGTGGTCAATAGAAGCATTGCCCCTGCGGGGGAATACCAGTGTTTTTATGCGCGGATGCTGTGCATCCGCGTTTTTATTTTTCGGAGGTGTTTCCCATCGCAAACGCTGTTCATCAAATCAACGAAGAGATCAATGACAAGGAAGTCCGCCTGATTGGAGATCAGGGCGAGCAGCTGGGCATTATGTCCGCAGCGGAGGCGCTCAGGATCGCGGAAGAGAAGGAACTGGATCTGGTCAAGATCGCTCCGGGCTCCAACCCTCCCGTCTGCAAGATCATGGACTACGGCAAGTTCCGCTTCGAGCAGACCAAGAAGGAAAAAGAGGCCAAGAAGAATCAGCGCATCGTGGA
>CAMOXK010000144.1 GCA_946629065.1 uncultured Clostridia bacterium | reverse complement strand
TGGAGGACATCCGCGCCGCCGGTGCGGACTATGTCCATTTTGACGTGATGGACGGGGCTTTTGTTCCCAATATCTCCATGGGGATCCCAGTGCTGGCCTCTCTGCGCAAGGCCACCGACATGTTTCTGGACGCGCACCTGATGGTGGACCGTCCCGTCCGCTATGTGGAGCAGTTCTGCAAGGCAGGAGCGGATCTGGTGAACGTGCATGTGGAAGCGGACACGCCGGAGAACATCTCCGCCGCACTGGAGAAGATCCGCGCCCAGGGCGTGAAGACCGGCATCACCCTGAAACCCGGGACCCCGGCGGAGGCTGCGCTCCCCTGGCTGGATCAGGTGGATCTGATGCTTGTAATGACGGTGGAGCCCGGCTTTGGCGGCCAGCGCTTCATGGCGGATATGCTGCCCAAGATCCGGACCCTGCGCGGCTGGATCGAAGAGCGGGGACTCAAGTGCGAGCTTGAGGTGGACGGCGGTGTGGACGCCGAAACCGCCCCGCTCTGCATCGAAGCAGGTGCCAACGTGCTGGTGGCCGGAAGCGCCGTTTTCCGCAAGGCGGACCGGGCCGCGGCCATCCGCGCCATCCGCGGGTTTTGAGCGCAGCTCATTTTCCAACTTAACGGATCACTTTGGAGGGCTCTATGTCTTTCTTTCCTGCCTCCCTTGAAAACCTGATCGACAAATTTGCCTCGCTCCCCGGCATTGGCCGCAAGAGTGCCCAGAGGCTAGCTTTTCACATCCTGTCTCTGCCGGAGGATGAAGCTCTCGCCTTTTCCGACGCGGTGGTGGACGCCCGCAAGAGCGTGCATTGCTGCCGCATCTGCCAGAATTTGACCGAGGGGGAGATCTGCGCCATCTGCGCAAGCGACCGGCGGGATCACGGCACCATCTGCGTGGTGTCCGAGCCCAGGGATGTGCTGAGCATTGAGCGGGGCCACGAGTATCAGGGCACTTATCACGTGCTGCACGGAGCCCTCTCCCCCATGAGCCATGTGGGTCCCGAGGACATCCGCATCAAGGAGCTGCTGCACCGGGTCGCGGAGGAGGACGTGGAGGAGGTCATCATGGCCACGAACCCCGATACCGAGGGAGAAGCCACGGCCATGTACATTTCCCGTCTGCTCAAGCCTTTTGACGTGAAGGTCACCCGACTGGCCTACGGCATCCCGGTGGGCTCCAACCTGGAGTTTGCCGATGACGCCACCCTGAACCGCGCCCTGGAGGGGCGCACGGAGATGTGAATAAGATCCCCCGATCCTGGGTATCCTGTTTCATCCCCTTTATCCTACATAGCAATTTTACCCTAAGAATGGAGTTACAATGGTACAAAAACTGAAAATCATCCCCCTTGGCGGTCTCGGTGAGATCGGAAAAAACATGACCGTGCTGGAGTACGGCAACGATATCATCGTTGTGGACTGCGGTATGGGCTTTCCCGACGAAGACATGTACGGGATCGACGTGGTCTTGCCGGACATCACGTATCTGAAAAACAACGCCTCCCGCATCCGCGGCATTATCCTGACCCACGGACACGAGGACCATATCGGCGCCGTGCCCTATGTGCTGCGGGAGCTGGACGTTCCCATTTACACCACGCCGCTTACGGCGGCTCTGGTGGAGCTGAAATTGGAGGAGCACGACCTGCTCCGCAACTCCCAGATCTTCACCAAAAAGGCCGGAAGCGTATTTCGGCTCGGCGCCTTCACCATCGAGTTTATCCACGTAAACCACTCGATTCCCGATTCCGTGGCGCTGGCGATCAAGACTCCTCTCGGCACCGTGATTCACACCGGAGACTACAAGATCGATGTGACCCCCATTTCCGGCGGCATGATCGACCTGACCCGCTTTGGCGAGCTGGGCAACGAGGGCGTCCTGGCCCTGCTGATGGATTCCACCAATGTGGAAAAACCCGGGCACTCCGATTCCGAGCGGAAGGTTGGCGCCAGCTTCGAGCGGCTCTTCGCCGGCTGCAAGAAGAGAATTATCATCACCACCTTTGCCTCCAACGTCCACCGTCTCCAGCAGATCATCGACGTGGCGGTAAAGTATAAACGCAAGGTCGCCATCACCGGCCGCAGCATGGAAAATGTGCTGCGTGTTTCCACCGAGCTTGGCTACATGAACATCCCGGAAAACGTGATGGTGGACCTGGACCGCGTGAACAAGCTTCCCCGGGACCAGGTGGTCATCATCTCCACCGGCAGCCAGGGTGAGGCCATGTCCGCCCTGTACCGGATGGCCTTTTCCGAGCACAAGCAGATCCATGTGGACGGCGAAGACAGGATCATTATTTCCGCCTCCGCCATTCCCGGCAATGAGAACACCATCAGCCGTGTCATTGACGAGCTGTTCCACAAGGGCGCCGAGGTCATCTATGACCGGCACACCGATCTGCACGTTTCCGGCCATGCCTCCCAGGAGGAGCACAAGATGATGCTGGCCCTGATCCGGCCCAAGTACTTCATCCCCGTCCACGGCGAGTACCGCATGCTGGTCAAGCACGCGGAGCTTGGCAAGGAGATGGGCGTTGGACCGAAGAACGTGGTGGTGGCCGAAAACGGCAGCGTTATTGAGATCACCAAGAAAGGCATCAAGTGCGAGGACTCCGTCCCCGCCGGCGCGGTGCTGCTGGACGGCAGCGGCGGCATCGGCGAGGTGGGCACCGTGGTCATGCGGGACCGGCGGAAGCTTGCCGAGGACGGCATGATCGTCGTGGTACTCCCCTATTCTTCCTATGATCACCGCCTGCTGGCGGATCCCGAGATCATCACCCGCGGCTTTGTCTACGTGAAGGAAGCCGAGGAAATGATGGAAGAACTCAAACGAGTAACGCTGGAGTCTGTGGAAGCCTGCGAAGCCCAGCGCATCCGCGACTGGACCACCATCAAGGCCCGGGTAAAGAGCAATCTGTCCGGTTATCTGTTTAAGACCACCAAGCGCAGTCCCATGATTCTGCCGGTGATCTCCGAGGTATGATATGAACATCCAGATCTTTGGCAAAAGCAAATGCTTTGATACCAAAAAGGCCGAGCGCTGGTTCAAGGAGCGTCGGATCAAGTATCAGTACATTGATCTGCTGCGCTATGGCATGAGCCGGGGCGAGCTGAACGCCGTGAAAAACGCGGTGGGACTGGAAAACCTGGTGAACAAGAACGACCAGGACTATCCTCTGTTCCAGTATCTGGCCACTACCGAGGCCAAGCTGGATAAGCTCTTTGAAATCCCGGAGCTGATCCAGAGTCCCGTGGTGCGAAACGGGAAGCAGGCCACAGTGGGTTACTGCCCCGAGATCTGGAAAACCTGGGAGTAAAGTAAACGCTGATCAAATCGTCTGCGGCGCCTCCCGGAAAATATGTGCTCTGATTACGTCACTTTTTCTTGCAATACACAAAGAATTCCTGCGAAAAAGTGCCATCATCAGAACGCATTTTTTCTCGGGATTCGCTCTTGCCGATTGAATCATCGTTTACTAAAGTTTTGAGTT
>CAMOXK010000143.1 GCA_946629065.1 uncultured Clostridia bacterium | reverse complement strand
GGTAGTTCCCATTTTTGCGTTTCAAGCTGTCGACACTTTGTCGACAGCTTGAAACTGGATCATTTATTCATAATAGGCTCTATCTCGAACAATTTCTTCGAATTTACATCGGCGTTCTCCCCGCCGTCGGGCCTCCGGCAGAGCCCGGTTTCCTCCGCCGCACTTGGCAGGACGGTCCTGCCGTGTTATAATGAGGAAAGACAGAAAGAAAAAGAGGGCACCATGATGAAAGCTGCGATGCGCCGGATCCTGCTTCTGCTGCTGGTCCTGCTGCTCCTGCCCCATCCCGCCGCGCTGGCGGAGGAGGCAGGCGAACAGGAGAGCATCCTGGATGAGGACTATCTGAACAACTGGACCGAGAACTATCTGCGGGAAAACGGGCTGGACAACAGCTGGCAGGATTTCTCCGTGGGCTTCTGCTACACCGCCACGGGGGACTGTTGGTACTATAACCCCGACCAGTTCATGTACTCGGCAAGTCTCTACAAAGTGCCGGTGGCCATGCTGGCAGAGGAGAAGGTGGCTGCGGGAGAGCTCAGCAAGGACGACACCAGCATGGGCTCCCCTCTCTCCTACCTGATATTCAGCGCCCTGGTCTACTCCAGCAACGACGCCGGCCACGCGCTGGTGCGCATGTTGGGCGGCACCGACTGGGGCAAGTGCAGCGATCAGTTCATCCGCTACACCGATCTTGACGAAAGCTATTTTATCCCGGATTTTTACGGCAGCAGCTTTTACACTGCCCGCTTCATGACTCAGGTGATGCGCACCCTCTGCGAGGGGCGGGAGGAGCGCTTCCCCTATGTGATCGAATGTATGCTCCAGGCCCAGCCCGAGGGCTATATGAACCTGACACTGAAGGATCGCTTCCCCATTGCCCAGAAATACGGGGCCTATCAGGAGGACAACGGGCCGAACAACAATCATGCCGCCGCCATCATTTTTACCCCCAACCCCATCGTGGTGGTCGTGATGACCCGCAACGTCGGCATGTTCCAGGACCACATCGCCGCTTTCGGCGGCTTCCTGGCCGACTATGCCCTGGAGCTGGACGAAGTGCTCCTTCAGCGGGAGCAGGCCGCCGCAACGCCGGAGCCCACACCGGAACCCACACCGGAACCGGCGGTCGAGCCCAGCCCGGAGTCCACGGAAGTGACCGCGTCAGTGCCCTCTTCGGAGCCGACGCCTTTTGCGGCGGAGACCGGCGGCGAGGCAAGTCCCGCGCCGACCCCTCTGGCTGAAGGGCAGCAGGCCTCTTCTCCGGCGCTCTTCGCCATCCCGACGCTGCTGGCGCTGGCGGCGCTTTCCCTCCTGATCCACGGCATCCGCCGATTCCGGAGGAAGGTCCGCAGACGCCGCTGAAAAGCCCTGTTGGCAAAGGCGGCAAAAGCTGCTATAATGTCGAAACAAGATATAACGACAGCGAGGACATACCCATGAAACAGATTCAAAAGCTCTTTTCCCTGCTGCTGTGCCTGGTGCTGCTGCTCTCCCTGGCCCCTATGGCCCTGGCGGAGGAGGAAAGTCTCCTGGACGAGGCTGCCCTGGACCAGTGGATCCAGGACTATCTGAAGCAGCAGGGCATCGGCGGCGGCAACCAGCTTTTCTCCGTTGGCTTCTGCTACACCGCCACCGGAGACGCCTGGTACTATAACGGCGACACCTTCATGTACTCTGCCAGCATGTATAAGGTCCCGGTGGCCATGCTGCTGGCGGAAAAGGAGGCCTCCGGCCTCATCAACCAGGACACGGACCTGGGCGGCGGCACCCTTCGCTACCTGGAATCCACGGCCCTGACCTTCTCCAACAACGACAGCGGCCACGCCATGCTGAACTACCTGGGGGAGGACAACGGCGGCAAGGCCAGCAAGCTGTGCATGAAGTACGCCTCCCTGGACCAGGCCTATTACGATCAGGATTTCTTCGATTACAGCTACTACTCCGCCCGCTTCATCACCCAGGTGATGGAGACTCTCTGCGCCGGCGGCGAGGAGCGCTTCCCCCATGTGATCGAGAACCTGCTGATCGCCCAGCCGGACAGCTACCTGAACCTGAGCCTCATGGGCAAGTATCAGGTGGCCCAGAAATACGGAGCCTTCGAGGAGCGAAACGGCAACTCCAACAACCACATCACCGCCATCGTCTACACGCCGAACCCCATCATCGTCACGGTGATGACCCGGAACGTGAACGATTTCCAGCAGCGCATGGCAGATATCGGCGAATACCTGGCCAATTATGCCCTGGAGCTGGATGGTAAGCTTGCCCAGCGGCAGGAGGCCCAGGCCCGGGCCGAAGCCCAGGCCGCGGCCGAGGCCGCAGCCCAAGCGGAGCAGGAGGCCCAGTCCTCCTCCCGGATCACCTTCACCGGCGGCGCGCAGATCGAGGGCGGAAGAGCCCGGCTCATGCCCGCCTTCTACATCCTCTGGGCGGCCATTGCGGCCTTCGGCGTGCTGGTCCTGCTCCACGCGGTTCAGTATCGCAAAGGCAAGGCCAAAGTGACAAGCACCAGGAGCCGGCCCGGGACCCGAGGCCGCCACTAAATGCAAAAACACCCATCCTCCCGGATGGGTGTTTTTGCAGGTGTTGAAAGTCATTTGAGGCCGAGCCGACAAGGGGTGGAAAGGCCTCGCAGAGTTCGCGCCCGCAGGCGCGAAAAAATACAAATCGTCTTTTGCCGGGGCGTGTACCTGGCAAAAGACACCGCTCGGCCCGCAAGTGTGCGAGCGTCCCCCGCAAGCGAGTGCGCGCCCTAAAGGACTAGCTTCGCTTCGCAGCGGGCTGCAATCCCCTTGTAGGCAAAGGCCATTTGGCCTTTGCCTACAGTCGAAGAACACCCATCCTCCCGGATGGGTGTTCTTTTTGATTGGAAACGTTCAGCAGACGGGCACGATCCAGCCGAAGGGATCCTCCGCCTTGCCCCACTGGATGGCGGTGATCGTGTCATAGAGCTTCTGGGTCAGCTCGCCGATCTTGAAATCGCCGATCACATGGACCTTGTCCTCAAAGGAGATCTCGCCAATCGGGGAGATGACGGCGGCGGTGCCGGTGCCCCAGGCCTCCTCCAGGGTGCCGTTGTCGGCAGCCTCGATGAGCTCGTCGATGGAGATGTCCCGCTCCTCCACCTCATAGCCCCAGTGGCGCAGGATCTGCAGGGCGGTGCGGCGGGTGACGCCGGGCAGCACGGTGCCCTTTTCCAGGGACGGGGTGATGATCTTGCCGTTGATCTTGAACATGACGTTCATGGCGCCCACTTCTTCGATGTACTTCTGCTCCACGCCGTCCAGCCACAGCACCTGGCTGAAGCCCTTCTTGCCCGCCTCATGGCTGGCGTGCAGGGAGGCCGCGTAGTTGCCGCCGCACTTGGTAAAGCCGGTGCCGCCGCGGACCGCGCGGACCTCGCGGGCTTCCACCGCGATCTTCACCGGGTTCAAGCCCTCGGGATAATAGGCGCCCACCGGGCAGGTGATGATGCAGAACAGGTAGTTCTTGGCCACGTGCACGCCCAGCTGCG
>CAMOXK010000142.1 GCA_946629065.1 uncultured Clostridia bacterium | reverse complement strand
TTGGCGCGGCGGCTGATCTTCTTGGCAGCCTCCAGGTTGATCTCATGGCTGGGATCCTCCACCTGGTCCACCACGGTCTTTGTGACATACATCTCGATGCGGGACTTCTCTTCATCCAGATCAATGGCCACATTGTCCTCGCACTCCGGATTGTCCTTCCGGAAAGCAGCCAGCATGGCCTGCTTGATCTTATCGTACATATAACCGCGGGGAATGCCCTTTTCCTTTTCGATGGCCTCGATTGCCTCAAAGAATTCTGCGTTCATTTGTAACTCTCCATTCTATGCTTGAACATTTCTGTATAACTGTTAAAAAGACACGTATAAACGGACCTGCGCGATCTGGGCAGGTGTAAAACGAAGCTCCTTGCCGCGCCAGTCCAGCACGACAGTCCCCTCTTCGTAGCCTGTGAGCTTGCCGACAAAGGATTTGCTTCCCTCCAAAGGCTTATAGAGCTTCACTTCGATCTCCGCGCCCATGAACTGCGTAAAATCGGAGGGACGTTTCAACTCTCTGTCCGCTCCGGCGGAGCCCACCTCAAAGACGTAGCTTTCCGGGATGGGGTCTGCCTCATCCAGGATGGGGTCCAGGCGGCGGCTGATGCGCTCGCAGTCGTCGATGGAGACGCCACCCTCCTTATCGATATAAATACGAAGGTACCAGGTGCCGGCTTCCCGTAGGTATTCCACATCCCACAGGGAGCAGCCTTCCTCCTCCACGACCGGCTTTGCCAGGTCGAATACGCGCTCGGTGATCTTGCTCATGTTACTCTCTCCTATGGATCAGTCCTGAAAAAAGAGTGGGCCGCAACCCACTCTCCATAAAATCCATAATCCTTACTGTGTGAGTATACCACTATATTGCGGGCATTGCAAGCATTTTTTGCAAGATATTGGAATCTGCCGTATAAAAAAGCATCTGCGGCCGAGGACCGGCCGCAGAAAAGATCAGTATTCAAAATCGGGAACGTAGTGGGCATAGAACTCCTCGTAACAGAGCTTGTTGTTCATGATGAAGGTGGCGGCCTCCTCGCCCACATAACGGTAGTGCCAGGGTTCGTCCCAACCGGTGAGCAGCAGCTTCCGGGTGGGATAGCGCTTGATGAAGCCGTAATGGGCACAGATGGAGTCCAGATACTCATAGAATCTCTGGTTCATATGATCGTAATTCTGTGCCACGTACTGCTTATCGTAGAGGTCCACCGCGAGACCAAGCTGGTGTTCGCTGGAGCCGGGCTCCATGGTATATTTTTTGGCCTCTTCCACCGCCAGCTGATACTCCGGCAGCAGCCAGATTTCCTTGCCCTCGATCCCCATCTCCAGCGCAATGTTATAGCATTTGCCGTCAAAGCGCTGCTTCTGATAGGAGTAGGAGCGATAGGCGCCGCCAACGTACACGCCAAAGCCATTGTCCCGCAGATCCTGCATCATAGCCTCCAGATGAGGAAGGGCGGAGACATCGAACATCATGTTCCAGGTCCCGTCGATCAAAGCAACGTCGGGAACATAGGAGGAGGCCAGCAGCCGGGAACTGTTCACCATGGCGTATTGCGGCAAGGTGATGTCGATATCAGGCCAGGCATCCTGGATCGGATGGGGCGTCGGGGTGCTGAGGACGATCTTCTCTTCTTTAACAGCATCGGGATCGATGTTATCGGGATAAGCGGTGGCAGCGTCGATCCTGGCGGACACAACGGCAACCAGCGCAAGGCAAAGCAGCCCCATGCTGACGAGCCACCCGACCTTTTTCCAATTCAAGAGCAGTCACCTCCCCCGCTTGATTCTCGATCAAAAAGCTGCGGCTCTGATCGTACTACCGCTTAAGTGCTGGTATTATACCACCATTTTCTCTGTTTTTCAAGTCCTATGGCGGTTCCCGTCCCCCACCGCAGTGTCACCGGGCGCCCATGCTCAGCTCTCACCATCCCCCAAGGCCGCTCGGAGTTTCTCCACCGTCCGTTTTTCGATGCGGGAAACATAGCTGCGGCTGATAGAAAAGCGCTCCGCCACCTGGCGCTGGGTCAGCGCCTCCCCGCCCTGCAGGCCGTAGCGCAGGCTTATGATCTCCCGCTCCCGTGGACTCAGCTCCGTTTCCACCGCCTTTCGCAGGCTCTGGCAAAGCTCCGTCTGCTCCACCCGCTCTGTCATATCCTCCGTATCGCAGAGTACATCCAGAAACGACAGAGCTCCTCCTTCCTCTTCCACGTCCAGCGCGTCGGACAGGCTCACATCCCCGGCGCTCTTGCGTTTGCCGCGAAAGCTCATCAGGATCTCATTTTCGATGCACCGACTGATGTATGAGGAGAGCTTCACCCCTTTCTCCGGTCGATAGGTATTCACCCCTTTTATAAGGCCCACCGTTCCGATGGAGATCAGATCCTCCAGGTCCTCTGCCTGGGCGTAATACTTTTTCACGATATGCGCCACCAAGCGAAGATTGTGCTCCACCAGCAGGTTTCTTGCCTCCAGATCACCGTCGGCCCAACGCCGCAGGCATTCCGTCTCTTCCTCTTTGCCCAGCGTTTTGGGGAAACTGCCTCCCGGAGCAACACGCAGCATCCACAACACGCTGCCCAGCAGCAAAAGCCATGCGCTTTCGATCATTTTCTCACCCCGGAGCTATCCTATTCCGACACAGCTTGCCCCTATGCGAGAGATTGCATATAGAAAAACCGGAGGCCCGAATCGGGCCTCCGGTAAGGGGACAGTTATTGCTCAAAGAGAAGAAACTGGTCAGGGCTTCTGTTCCACGATCACGATACGGCCTTCGCCGTAGGGGTTATCATACTGCTCGCCGACGGTGCCGCCAAGAGTGTCGACGATATAGTCGATGAGGACCTGGTTATCCAGCTTCACACGATCCTGCAGGAGCTTGCAGCCGCCGAACATGGAGTAGCCGTCGCCCTGGTTGAGGAGCATGTAGTCATGGCTGGCCAGGGTGTAGGTGGCTTTGGGATCGATGGGCTTCCCGTTCACAAGGACATTCTGCACACGGCGCTCGCCCTCAATACCGGCAAACAGGGTATTCTCGTCCTGCTTGCAGGGAGTATCGATGTAGGTGTGGATCTCATAGGTCAGGCCGGAGACCTGCAGGAAGCCGCCGTTCTCGCCGGGAACTGCGCGGGCGCCCCATTCCAGAGCATCCAGGATCTGCTGGCCGGTGACTTCGATGACGCACATGGCATTGCCGAAGGGATGGACTTTCAGAATGTCGTTGAGAGTGATGTCACCCGCCTCGATGTTGACGCGGACACCGCCGCCGTTGACGAAAGCGATATCAGCGCCGGACTGGGCGCGGTAAGCATCGGCGCACAGGTCGCCCAGGTTGGTTTCGGCGCGGCGGACCATACGGATGGGCTTGCCATTCTCGTCCACCGCCTCGGGATCATTGATGGTCAGCTTGACCTGGGTAGTGGCGACAACTTCCTTCAGCTTCTCGTTCAGAGCGTTGGAAGCCTTGTCTACTGCCTTGGACATGTCGTTGGTAATACCGAGGAGTTCAGGAGCGGAGGTATCGTTGTTCCATTTGTAGACGCCGGCAGTGATCTTGCCGTCGCCGGCGATGCGGCAGTAACCGAC
>CAMOXK010000141.1 GCA_946629065.1 uncultured Clostridia bacterium | reverse complement strand
CCTTCCTGGTGGGTGACGGCGCGGCTCTCACCGCCCGCTTTCTGGAAAAGGAGGGGCTCCCCTTCCGCATGGCGCCGGAAAATCTGCTTTGGCAGAGCGCCTGGGGCGTGGGCATGGCCTCCCTTGATAAGACCCCCGGCGACTCCCAGAGTCTGCTGCCCGTGTACCTGCGTTTGAGCCAGGCCGAGCGGGAACGGCAGGAAAGAATGAAAGCCGAAGAATAATGCCCCTTCTTCCCTCTTCACTCTTTCTTCTTCCCTCAATCCGTATGTCCTTCAATTTCAAATAAAGGAGAAACAATCATGAGCAAAGTATGCGTATTCGACCATCCCCTGATCCAGCACAAGCTGTCCATCCTGCGCGACAAGAGCACCAGCGTCAAGGTCTTCCGGGAACTGGTCTCGGAGATCGCCATGCTGATGTGCTTTGAGGCCACCCGCGATCTGCCCCTGGAGGAGATCGACGTGGAGACCCCTGTCGCCATGGCCAAGTGCCGCCGCATCGCCGGCAAGAAGCTGGCGGTGGTGCCCATTCTCCGTGCCGGCCTCGGCATGGTGGACGGCATGGTCAGCATGATGCCCAACGTGAAGGTTGGCCACATCGGCCTGTTCCGGGATCCGGAGACTCTGGAGCCTGTGAAGTACTACTTCAAGATGCCCCCCGATATCGAGGAGCGTGACGTGATCGTGGTGGATCCGATGCTGGCCACCGGCGGTTCCGCCTCCGCTGCCATCAGCTTCCTGAAGCAGGACGGCGTGAAGCACATCAAGCTCATGAGCATCATCGGCGCTCCCGAGGGCGTTGCCAAGATGCAGGCCGATCACCCCGATGTGGACATCTATGTTGCCGCACTGGACGACCATCTGAACGACCACGGCTATATCGTCCCCGGCCTGGGCGACGCCGGCGACCGTATCTTCGGCACCAAGTAAAGCCTCTCAACCGCAACTTGCAAAGCAGCTCCCGTACTGTCGGGAGCTGCTTTTTTGCGCGGGAGCGGCAGGCAGGCGGACTGGTCCAGAATCTTAATTATCCTTAACTTCCTTGCTGTCGCGCTCCTCCTGTGCTACAATCCAAAAGCAGAAAGGTTCCTCGCCCGGATAATTGCTCTTTGGAAAATGGAGGAAACATGAAACACAGCAATCAAATCAGAATCATAGGTTTTCTGCTGCTGGCGGCGCTGCTGCTCTGCGGCTGCGGCGGCAAGGCGGAGGTGGTGGACAACGTGATCCCCACTTCCCAGGTCATTGAGATTCGACCGGACACGTCCACCCCATCGGTGCAGGTGATCACGCCGACTCCCGCGCAGTCCCTGATCCCCGTGACGACCCCGGCCCCCACCACGGTGCCAACCGCGGCGCCAACGTCGATCCCGGTGGTTACCACCGCGCCCACCACGGCGCCGATCCCCACCGCTGCACCCACGCCAAGGCCCACGTCCGCACCTGCGCCAGCGCCGGCGGGCAACACGGCCCCCAAGGTGACCAAAAGCCCCACGGACGAGACGGTGGCTGTGGGCGGCAGCTGCTATTTCGTGGCCAAATACGAAAACGCCATCTGGGCCGAGTGGCATTTTGTCAGCCCTGACGGCAGGCGAGATCTGGATTACGAGGAGGCCGCAAAGGAGTTTCCCAGCATGGAGATCGTCAAGGGCTATGCCAGCACCATGCAGCTCAAGAACATTCCGCAGAGTCTGGACGGCTGGCGGGTCTACTGCCGCTTCAGCAACAACAGCGGCGCCGTGACCACCGGCAAGGCCAGCGTCACCGTCTCCCGGGATGTGGCCGGCGACCGGCCCCGGATCACCAAAAATCCCACCGGGGAAACGGTGGAGGTGGGCGGCAGCTGCTCCTTCGTGGCCAAGTATGAAAACGCCATTTGGGCCGTCTGGCACTTCGTCAGCCCCGATGGCAGCCGGGATCTGGACTATGAGGACGCCGGGAAGGAATTCCCGGGTCTGGAGATCCTCAACGGCTACGCCAGCACCATGAAGCTCAAAAACATCCCCGCAGGCCTGAACGGCTGGTCTGTCTACTGCCGTTTCAGCAACAATGTGGGCGCCACGGACACGGAAAAGGCCAAGATCACCGTGAAGGGTGCCCCCGCCCCCACGGCGGAGCCGGAGCCCACCGATACCCCTGCCATAATCATCATCGACGAATTTGACTACACCGGCAACTTCACCGAGACGGCGGAGCAGCAGGCCACCATGATGATCACCGGCAATTCCAGCAAGTATCAGGTCACCGTGCGCTGGACCGTCAGCGACGAGGAAACCATCATCTGGACCTTCAGCGGCCGGTTCAGTGAGACCGGGATCCTCTCCTACACTGACGCGGTGAAAACCGTGGTAAACAGCCAGACCGGCGTCTCCGAGATCGAGTATACCGCCGGCACCGGTAAGCTTGCCTATGTGGACAGCGGCGTCGTTGGCGTATACTGGACCGAGGATTCCTCCGGCAAGACCAGCTTCTTCTCCAAGAACTGAGAAAAGTCACAGAAAATGTGCGCCCCAAAGCATCGCTTTGGGGCGCTCTTTTGTTTCTTTTCTTTCGTTTTGCTTTACTTCTCTTCAGGCTCGGCAGGCGCCTCCGGCGCGGCAGTCCCTGCGGCGAGCTTTCCGCCGAGAGCGCCGGCCAGGATGGCACGCAGATCCAGGCCCAGGCCCTGGGTCATGCCCTCGGTGATCTGGCTGGTGCCGTTGACGATATCGCCGATGAGCTTGGCGCTGTTGCCCTCGCCGTACATGGTGATCTTATCCACCTTGCTGAGAGGCTCCGCCACGTTCTTGGCGATCTCGGGCAGGGCGCCCACGATCATCTCGATGATGGCGGCTTCGCCGTACTTTCTCATGGCCTCGGCCTTCTTGTCGATGCCTTCGGCTTCGGCCAGGGCCTTGGCGCGGATGCCCTCGGCCTCTGCCAGGGCTCTTGCCCGGATACCGTCGGCCTCCGCCAGATTCTTGGCCCGGATGGCCTGGGCCTCCGCCTCACCCGCCGCCAGGAAGCCCGCGGCCTCCTGCTCCTTGGTGAACTTTTCGGCCTCGGCGGCCTTCATGCGGGCCTGGGCGGCCTGCTCCTGCTCGTAGCGCTCGGCCTCGGCCTTGCGCTGGCGGGCGATGAGATTGGCCTCCGCCACCTGCTGCGCCTGATACTTGTCAGCGTCCGCCTGCTTGCGGACGATGGCGTCCAGCTCGTATTCCTTCAGCTCGATCTGCTTCTGCTTCAGCTCCGCCTCCCGCTGGGCCCGGGCGATGTTGGCGTCGGTCTCGGCAACCTCCTTGAGCTTGCGCTGGTTCTCCGCCTCGATACCCTTGGCAGCCTCGGCCTGGGCCCGCTCCTGGTCCGCCTCCTTCTGGAGCCGGGCCTGCCGGATGGCCAGGTCGTTGTTGCGCTTGGCGATCTCCTCCTGAGCCTGGACCTTGGCGTCGTTGGCCTGCTTGGCGTTGGCTGCCTCGGCAATGGCGATCTCCCGCTGGGCATTGGACTTGGCGATGGCGGCGCCCTTGCGGATCTGCTCCACATTGTCGATGCCCAGATTGGTGATCACGTCGTTGTCGTCGATGAAGTTCTGCACGT
>CAMOXK010000140.1 GCA_946629065.1 uncultured Clostridia bacterium | reverse complement strand
CCGGGCCGCAGCTCCTCCGGGCGCTGCACCACGCGCATGCCCTTCTCCTCCAGGGAGCGGACCACGTCCTCATTGTGGATCAGCTGCCCCAGACTTGCGCAGCTGCCCTCCTGGGCGATGAGCTTTTCCGCCAGCTCCACTGAGCGCTGCACGCCGAAGCAAAAGCCAGCGCTCTCCGCCACCAGGAGCGTTTTCATGCCTCCGCCTCCATCCGCTCCCGGATGATGCCGCAGAGGAGCTGGAAGCTCTCTTCAAAATCGATCTCGGTGGTGTCCACCAGCACGGCGTCCTCGGCCTGGCGCAGGGGGGCCACCGCTCGGTTCATGTCCTGCTCATCCCGCAGGATGATGTCCCGCAGCACCTCTTCATAGGGCTGCTCAACCCCTTTGGCGACAAGCTCCTTCATCCGACGGTCCGCCCGGGCCTCGGGGCTCGCGGTGAGGTAGATTTTGAGCTTCGCCTCCGGCAGCACCACAGTGCCGATATCCCTGCCGTCCATGATGACGCAGTTTTCCCTGGCAAGCTTCCGCTGCATCTCCAGCAGGAAACTCCGCACCGCCGGGTGGGCGGACACGTCAGAGGCACACATGGAGATCTCCGGCATGCGGATCTCCCGGGAGACGTCCTCCCCATTCAGGTACATGCGCTGCTCCCCGTCCTCATAGCCCATGCCGATCTCCAACTCCGGGAGAATTGCGGCAACGGCCGCCTCGTCCTTCCGGTCCACGCCCCGCCGCAGAGCGGCAAGGCCCACCGTCCGGTAGATGGCGCCGGTGTCCACATACAAAAGCCCAAGCTCCGCGGCACAGCGCCGTGCCAGGCTGCTCTTCCCCGCCCCAGAGGGCCCGTCGATGGCAACATCAAAGCTCTTCATATTGATTCTCCTTTTCGGGCATTCACACCGGTATCCGGCGTTTTCCCGCTCATATTCCTTCGGTATTGTAATGTCTTTTTCCGCTTCTGTCAATGCCCGCGCTCAACAGGGCACAGGACAGAATCTGAGCGGACCCGCATGCTTTTCCGCGTGTCCGCCCAAGAGTTCTTTCCTAATTTACGGATCTTTCTCAATTCCGAATTTTGAATTGTCCTCAGACCAGCGTTTTCCGCATCCGGACCAAGTCCAGGATGTCGATGCCGCCATCGCCGTTCAGATCCGCGGCGTTCCCATCAAAGCGGCTCTCGATCGTGAGTCCAACCAGGTACTTGCGCAGGAGCATCAGATCCTGGGCGCCGATGGTGCCGTCGCCGTCGATATCCCCCGGCTCGGACGCCGGGAGCGTGATGGGCTTGGAGGTCATGACCAGGGTACCGTCTGAGAAATAGGAGACGGAAATCTCTTGATTGGCGCTGGACAGATATTCTCCATTACTTAAATAGAAGTATCCCGGGCTGTTTTCCAAAAAGCGCCAGCCTGCATTGGGGGCCACGGTGATCTCCACCGCGTAGTCCAGTCCCGGCTGGAAGCTCTCCGGATCGCTGGCCTGCCCGTCGGTGATGAGATACCACCGGGCGCTCAGCACCCGGAAGGCGGAGGCGTAGCTTTCTGTGGGCGCGGCATCCGCCGGAACCAGGCCGCTGTAACTGCCTCCGGGCACTGGCATCTGCACGTTCATTGTGACAAACTTCAGCGGGGGAATCGTATTCTCCCGTGCAAAGCAAGCCCTGTAGTAAATGTCACCGTCGCTGTCGTCCACATAGAAGGCCAGGGTATCGGTGATGTCCGTCCCCACAAGCTCCGACACTCTGGACACAGTGAGCCACTGGAGACGGTAGCCGGAATTGCATTGGACCTCGAAGTTCAAGGTCTCCCCCACCCGGGGCTGCTGGCTGCTTGGGATGACCGTACCACCCTCGTCGATGTAGGAAAAGATTCCGTTTTCTTCTATGATACAGCATTCGCCGTAAACCTGGCGGGTCTGGGCGTCCCCCTCTGCCATGGGCTGGATGGTGCCGGAGGTCTCGTCCACAAGGGCGATCTGTCCCTCATTATCATTTTCAGGCACAACGGGCTCGATCCCCAGATCGCTCCAGGTCAGGCCTTCCGCGCCTTCCGGCGTCAAGGCAGGCGCAATGCTCCCCGCCGGCTCCTCGGCCCGGGCCGTGCCCAGGGGCAGCAGGCTCATGGTAAGGATCAAGGCCAGCAAGAAGCTGAACAGCCGATTTTTTATTCTCATCAAAGTTCCTCCTTGTTTGGCAGCAAATACCGAAACTGGATACTTTTTCGTGTTATTGTATCAAAAAGATCCGGATCTGTCCAGCAAAAAAGGGTCCTATTTCACCACATTTCGCTCAAAAAGGCAAAAAAAGAGCTTCCTTTGACCCACTTAGGACAAAACCTGTTGGGGATCAGACGATCTTTCCGCTTCTTTTGTGATTTGAAAGAGGGTTCTCCCGTTCTGCATCACGTAGGGCCGACCATCGGTCGGCCGCTGTGCTTTTCCGTCCCTGTCATCCTGAGCAGCGCGAAGGATCTTATCCCCGTAGCATGCTCTGTTATCCGCGCGTCATGATTGATCCACCCGCCGCCGTCGGGATCCTTCGTCGTCTTCGCCTCCTCAGGATGACATTCCGAAGCCATCAGCCGTAGGGGAGGCTATCAGCCTCCCGCGAGAATAGGATAGTTGAAAAAAACGCTTTGGGCGAATCCGAACCATTCCACGGTACGAACTCGCCCAAAGCATGTTCGTGATAGAGCGATTGCCGCCGGGACGTCGAGGGCGCCGTCCCCTACGATGGTGACAGGTCTGCTCCGCCCTTCTCCGCCGTGCTGTTCCGGAGCCACCCCCAAAGCTTCTCCTCGCAGCAAAGGGGACGGATTTCTCCGCTCCCTCCGGCATACCCTTATGTTTCCTTTTCCACCGCGTTTCCGGCCACGAAGCCGGTGCACCAGGCGATCTGCAGGTTGAATCCGCCGGTATAGGCGTCCAGGTCCAGCACCTCGCCCGCAAAATACAGGCCCTTGACCAGCTTCGATTCCATGGTCCTGGGGTCCACTTCCCGGGTGCAGACGCCGCCCGCGGTGACGATGGCCTCGTCGATGGGCCGGGTGCCGCTCACATGCACCGGGAAGGCCTTCAGGATCTGGATAAGCCTTTGCCGCTGCTCCCGGGTAAAATCCGTGCAGCGCTGCTCCCCGGGGATGGCGGTGAGCTCTTCCAGTACAGGCACCATGGAGCGTCCCGCCAGACCACCCAGCAGGTTGTGGAAGCTGCGCCTGGGGTTTTCCTCGATGTCCCGCAGGATGCGGGCCTCCAGCTTCTTCTCATCCAGGGCGGGCTTCAGGTCGATGAGCAGGCGATAGTCCGCGCTGTCCATGTGCCGCATTTTGGCGCTGGCGGAGAGTACCAGCGGCCCGGAGACGCCGAAATGGGTAAACAGCATCTCCCCCAGCTCCCGGAAGATGAGCTTTCCGTCCTCATAGGCGGAGAGGGTCACGTTCCGCAGGGAAAAGCCCTGCATTTCGGCGCACCAGGCGTCGTCGCTCTCCAGGGGCACGAGGCTGGGCCGCAGGGGCGTTACTGTGTGCCCCAGCTTTGCCGCCATGCGGTAGCCCCAGCCGTCAGAGCCGGTCTTGGGGTAGCTGAGGCCGCCGGTGCAGATGGC
>CAMOXK010000139.1 GCA_946629065.1 uncultured Clostridia bacterium | reverse complement strand
TGCCGGTCTCCGCCTTGGAGCCGGTCAGCGCGTTAAACAGCGTCGTCTTTCCCACGTTGGGAAGTCCCACGATGCCAAGTTTCATCGATCAAACATCTCCTTTTCCAAAAACCACCGGGTATTATATCACAGGGGATCGGATTGCTCAATAGGGTTTTCCGGCCCTTTGTCAGTTTTCTTCCCGCCGCTGGGCAAAGTACAATCCTTTTGGTTTGAGTTCCTCCGCCAGATCAAAAACGCTCCTTCCTCCAACCCGGATGGCAATGCAATCCCCCGGTGTCGAGGGGCTGAAAGTATCCCAGGCGGTGGTAAGCTCTTCCCGCTCCGGGATCCCCAGGCACGGAAAAAAGTCCCGATAACGCTCCGGCTCTCTGGCAAAGAGCGTCACCAGATTGTAATTCCACTTCTGGATCTCTGCGGAGAAGCTGCGCACCCCAAAACCGAAGAAGCTCATTCCGTCCTGGATCAGCAGCTCGCCATGCTCATCCAACAAGGATAGCGCTGCATCCGGCGTAATACCGTCCCAGTAATACACGTCCCGGTGAAGCGGAGCGTCTCCTTCCCGGTTCTGCTTTTTCCATTCCTCCCGCAGCTTTTTCTCCTCATCTTCCGCAGCAGGCAACTCCAGGAAGAAAAACAGTTCCTCCTTCTGCCGCAGCAGGAAGGCACGCATGGCCTGCTCAATGTGTTCGGCATGGAGATTTGCATAAAAGGACCTTTCCTTTTGTTCGAAGCCTTCTTC
Source organism: uncultured Clostridia bacterium (assembly GCA_946629065.1). Taxonomy (GTDB): domain Bacteria; phylum Bacillota; class Clostridia; order Oscillospirales; family Oscillospiraceae; genus Limivicinus. The sequence goes on along the minus strand of CAMOXK010000139.1, from coordinate 2,915 downwards.
CAAAGCGTCCGGAGCAGGCACCCGGCAGCCGCGAACCATATGAAGCATCGTCTTTCCGCCTTTCTCTTCGCCAAAAACAAATCAGAATTCTTTTTCCCAGGTGGCGATGACGGCGTCGGTCACGGCGGCGCGGAAGGCGCGCTCCTCCAGCTTGCGCACGCCCTGGATGGTGCTGCCCGCCGGGGAACAGACCCGGTCCTTGAGAACGCCCGGGTGCTCGCCGCTGGCCAGCAGCATCCGGGCCGAGCCCGCCAGCATCTGGGCGGCATAGGCGATGGCCTGTTTCCGCGGCAGGCCGCAGGCAACCGCCCCGTCCGCCAGGGCCTCCACAAACATGGCGGCGAAGGCCGGGCCGCAGCCGGTGACGCCGGAAGCCGCCTCCATCAGATGCTCGTCCAGCTCCTCCACCAGGCCTGAGGCCGCCATCAGGTCCCGGAAAAAGCGCTTGTCCGCCTCGGTGACCGTCTCCGTGCCGCAGTAGAGCGTGACACCCGCGCCCACGCACACGGGGATATTGGGCATGATGCGGAGAATGGGCTTATCCTCCCCCAGGAGGCTTTGCAGCGTCCCGAGATCCTTGCCCGCCATCATGGAGACGATGAGCTGCCGCTCATTGCGGTCCTTCAGCGTATCCCCGATCTGCCCCAGGAGCGTGTCCAGCATCTGGGGCTTCACCCCAAGGAACAGCACGTCCGAGCGCTCCGCCGCCTCCTGATTGGAGACCGGTCTGCCCCCCAGTTCCGCCGCCAGGAGCTCTGCCTTCTCCGGGCTGCGGTTTGCCAGCAACAGCTCCGAGGCAAGGCCGCTTTTGGCAGCTGCTCTCGCCAAAGCGCCGCCCATGTTTCCGGTACCGATAAAGCCAACGATGGCCATAAGATCTCCTCCTTTAAGCTATATATAAATAGTATAGCATATCTCTCCCCGCCGCTCAACGGAAAGCACGGTTTTTCTTCCGGCATTTTCTCAGACCGCTCCACATAGGCTGGAAGCAAAAGGGGGCCTGTTCATGATCGATATTCGCACATTCTTCCGAAAAAACCGCCGGTTTGTCTCGGGACTCGGCATGGTGCTGGCCGTGCTGCTGATTTTCTGGAGCGTCAGCAGTCCGGCCATTGTTGGCGTTTCTGCCTCCCAGCGGAGTTTGCCGGTCTACTCCGTGGAACGGGACGACAAAACCATTTCCCTCTCCTTCGACGCGGCCTGGGGCAACGAGGACACCCAGAACCTCATCGACATTCTCTCCCGCTACGGGGTAAACGCCACCTTCTTCGTGGTGGGCGACTGGGCCGAGCGCTACCCGGACTCGGTGAAGGCCCTGGCGGAGGCGGGCAACGAGGTGATGAACCACTCCTCCAGCCACGCCCACTTCTCCTCCCTGTCCACCGAGCAGATCGTATCGGACATCTCCGCCTGCAACGAGAAGGTCGCAGCCCTCACCGGGGTGAGTCCCAGTCTCTTCCGCTGCCCTTACGGAGAGTATGACGACCACGTGATCCAGGCGGTGGAGTCCATGGGGATGACCGCAGTCCAGTGGGACGTGGACAGTCTGGACTGGAAGGGCATCTCCGCTGCCGAGATCTCGGATCGGGTCCTGAAAAACGTACGCTCCGGCAGCATCGTGCTTTTCCATAACGCCGCCATCCACACGCCGGAGGCCCTGCCCGGCATCATCGAGGCTTTGCAGAAGGAGGGCTACACCATCGTCCCCATCTCCCAGCTGCTGCTCCAGGGCGATACCTACCAGGACAACGCCGGCCGCCAGTGGAGCCGGTAATACGATTCTTCAAAATAAGAATGCTTGAAAGATTATCGAGGTGGATTTGTGCCAGACAAGGCGGAGGCCGCAGAGCATCATGGAGATCTATGGTCAAGGCCTCCAACGCAGTTTGGCGCAAATCCAGCCGGAATGATTCATGTTTTCTATTGAAGAATCCTATAAGGCCTGATGCAAAACGGGCTCGCTGCACAATGCGAAAGGAAGGGATCAGGACCGGTATCATGACTTCTGCACCTATCGTTTCCCAGTTTGGTCCTCGTGCTTCAGCCTTTCGTCCCACGCTTTCCCGGGAAGCCTTGTCAGATTTGCAGATTTTTGTGGAAAACCATGTCTGTTTTCTTGGTCAGGCTTCCAAAATATGAGAGCGGCGCGAAAAAAGCTTTGACAACGCCGTTTTACCGTGATAAAGTACGTCCATAAAATCGAGGAACGGAAGAAAACCCCGGCAAGGTCCATCAGCGAGCCGCAACAGAGTGCGAGTGCGGCGGCAACCGGTTCGGGGAAGCGCGTCCGGGAGATGTCCCTTTGAATCGCAGTAGGAGGGATCGCAGCGCCTGCGTTACGGGCAAGAGAGGTCGGAAGCTTTTCTTCCGGCAACCAGTGTGGTACCGCGACTGTAAGTCGTCTCTGGAGTATTCTCCGGAGACGGCTTTTTTCATTGCTAAAATGCGGTTCCCCACCGAAATGATTTCAGAAGAGAGGAGGCAGAGCGCCATGGACATCCGACGACGACGGGCTCGATCCGTCCGAAAAACCGCAAGCTGTGAAACAACTGTGAATCATGAAAAGGAGTTTATGAACATGAAAAAGACAAAATGGATCTCTCTGCTGGCTCTCATCCTCTGCGCTATGCTGCTTCTGAGCGCCTGCGGCGCGGAAAAGTCCGCCGCCACCGAGCTGGAACTGGTGACCAGCCTGGACCAGGCCATTCTGGCCCTGGCCTCCGGCAAATGCGACGCCGTGGCCCTGGACGGCACCACCGCCAAGAACTATGTGGATCAGTCGGACGGTCTCTTCGCCATGTCCGGCATCAACTTCGACCTGAGCATCTACGGCGACTTTGAAGGGAACGTGGCCGCCGTGAAGAAGGGCGAGACCGATCTCATCGCCGCCATCAACCAGTGCATCCAGACCGCCC
>CAMOXK010000138.1 GCA_946629065.1 uncultured Clostridia bacterium | reverse complement strand
ATGCCGCTGAAGCTGTCGGCTTCCACGCCGGTGAAGATGACGTCTCCGGCCTCCACAGCCTGGCGGTACCAGGGCCGCTCCTGAATCGTTGGGGCATAGGCCACCGAGCCGTCCTCCTGAATGTATACGTCGGAGCGGTCATCCACAAAGAGGATGCAGCCGTCGGTGGTGGCAACAAAGCAGGAGCTGAGCTTGTCCGACTGCTCATACATGGCCAGCATGATTTCACTCATGTTGGCGACCAGGCCCAGATCCCGGGAGGTCGCCGGGTCCACGCCCTCCTCGTGCTGCATCTGCACGGTAGCGGTGCCGGCCTTTGCGGGGTCGGGCTCTGCATAGGGGTGGGGGGCAAAACTCTCCTCATGGGCGAAAAGCTCCGCGGCAAAAGCCTGCAGTGTCATCACATCGGTGCGCACATCGGCAAACAGGTCGTTGGCAATGTAGGCCTGCAGGGCTGTCATCCGGGCCATGGACGATTCCAGGACAGAAAGCATGGTCTCTTCCGAGACCCCTTCAATGGAGATCTGCTGCCTTTCATTGGCGTCCTGCACAACGGCTGTCAGATTCTTTCGCTGAAAGGCCGAAACGGCAACATAGACTCCGATCAGCGCGAGAATGATGATCAGCATCAGATTGAAGATCTTCTGCTGCAGACCGCCGATCTTGATACCTCGTATTACCTTCATTCGATGGTCAGAATATCGGTGAAACCAGTGACCTCAAAAATCTCCATGATGGTGTCATTCACATGCACCAGCTTCATACTGCCCTGGCGGCTCATGCGCTTCTGGGTGGAGAGCAGCACCCGGAGACCTGCGGAGGATAGATAGTCCAGCGCTTCAAAGTCCAGCACCAGGTCTTTCACCCCGTCCAGGGAGCCCAGCAGCTGCTTTTCCAGCTCCGGAGAGGTGATGGTGTCCAGCCGACCCTCCAGCTGGAAGCAGGCTTTTTCGTTTTCGATGTTCTTTTTGATGTTCAGCATTCCGTTCCCTCCTGTGTGATTCAGAAAAATGCCGTATGGCTCGCAGCCCTGCCGGACGCTGTGTTGCGCAGGCGCGGGCCGACGATGCTTGTTCTGCCTGATTCAGACTAATAAACTATTATATAGGTAACCGCGCATAAATACAAGACGCCCTTTTGAAAAGCGAAAACTGTGCACCCTTTTGAAAAGCGAAAACTGTACACCCTTTTGAAAAGCGTAAACTGTGCAAGCGCCTGCCAGGCAGGCACTTGCGGAACGCTGGCGGGCGTTCAATCCTGGAGCCGCTTGCTCTTGTAATCGATACAGAGCATGGTCAGATCGTCAAAGCGCTCGGCATCCCGGACGAAAGCTTCCAGATTGCTGTGAACCTGCGTCAGAAGCTCCCTGGGGGAGGCCTCCGCGTTTTCGTTCAGGGCCTCCAGCATGCGCTCCAGCCCGAACATTTCCTCCCCGGACTCGCCGCCCATGGCCTCGGGTACGCCGTCGGTATACACGAAGAGCTTGGAGCCGGGCTCCAACTGCAGCTCATACTCCTGATAGCGCATGCCGCTCATACCGCCGATTACAAAGCCGTGCTTATCCTTCAAAATCTCGAAACGGCCCTCCGGGGTTTTGACGGCGGGATATTCATGCCCGGCGTTGGCGGCGGTGAGCTTGCCGGTGGAAAGCTCCAGGATCCCCACCCAGGCGGTGACGAACATCTCCTCCTCGTTGTTGGCGCAGATGGCCTCGTTGGTCCTTGTCAGGATCTCGGCAGGGGATTTGCCCAGCATGGCGCAGCTCTGCAGGATGATCTTGGAGACCATCATGAAGAGGGCCGCGGGAACGCCCTTGCCGGACACGTCCGCGATCACCAGGCAGAGGTGATCCTCGTCCACCAGGAAGAAATCGTAGAAGTCGCCGCCCACCTCCCGGGCTGGCTCCATGGTGGCATAGATGTCAAAGTCCGAGCGGTTGGGGAAGGGCGGGAAAATGCTGGGCAGCATGGAGGACTGGATCTTGGTGGCGAGGGACAGCTCCGTGCTGATCCGCTCCCGCTCCGCGGTGATGGCCGCGTTTTCCGCAATGTACTCCTTCATCCGCTGGGTCAGGGACTGGAAGGAATCCGCCAGCAGCTGGGTCTCCGCGTCGGCGTCCAGATCCAGCGTGAAGTCCAGATTGTCGCCCTCCATGGAGCGGACCTCCTCGGTGAGCTGCTGGATGGGCTTCACGATCTTGCGGGAAAGCGCAACCGACACGATGAGCGCGATGATCACGGCCAGCACCAACAGGCCGATCAGCAGGGCTATGGCGTCTCTGCTGTAGGTCTTCGCGTCCTGAAGCGCCCGGTCTGTGGTGAGCTCGATGCTGTCCAACAGCTGATTCGTGGGGGCGTCCACCTCTTCCTGGGAAAGGAAGACGATCATGGACCAGCCGACGGTCCGCATGGGCGCGAAGGCAGCATAGTGGGGAACGCCGTTCAGGACCAGCCGCGTGACGCCGGAGCCGCCCTCCACAGCCCAACGGGCCATTTCGGAGAGGGCCGCGTCCGTGGAACGGCGGAGATCCTCCCCGTCCGTCACAGCGGCCAGGGGGCCGTCGTCAAAGGTGGAGAAGAGGACCCGTCCGCTCCGGTTCAGGATACAGGCATGGCTGCTGTCGCCCAGGTTTACGCTCTGGACCAGGTTTTCCATGTCGTCCAGATACATGCCGCCGCCGGCAACGCCCATCAGCCTGCCTTCCGCGTAGACCGGAACGCCGCACATGATGCCGAGCCGCGGGGTATGGGCGTCCTTGGTCACCGGAGTGAAATAGGGCTTCCCGGTTCTCACCGCGCCCTCATACCAGGGGCGCTCCTTGGCCTCCAGAGGCATCAGATTGCCGTTTTCATCAAATTTCCTGGCGGAGATATAGTCTGCCTGGACCATGAAGCCGGATTCCGTGGCCACATAGATGGAGGCCAGATTGTCCTGACTCTCGTTCACGGAGATCAGCACATCCTGGACGTTGCCGAGAAGGGCCAGCTCCTTCTGAAGCTCGGGATCCTCCGGGTCGGCGGAGGCGGAGTAGAGTACCTGGAGGCTGAGCGTGCCGTCCTTTGCTGGATCCGGCAGGGGGACGGAACGGGCTCCATACTGCTCCGGGTTCTGATAGATCTGTTCGGAGGTGTCGGCGACGATCTGAACGCCCTGCCGGAATTCAAAGAAGATCTTGTCCGCGATCTCGGCCTTTCCTTTCACCAGCTCCAGCATCCGCATCTGGGACTGCTTTGTCAGGGTGGCGTTGGATTTGCCCTCGATGGTCGCGCTCAGGTTCTGGTTGGATTCGGCCAGGGCCTCAGAGGTCTTTTTCATGGCAAAAGCGGAGATGGCTGCCGCAACAAGGAGCAGGCAGATCACAAGCGCCATCATCGCGCGCAGGATTCGTCTTCCCAGGGATCTTGTTTTCGTCATGGCCTTTCTCTCCCCGCGTGCATCGCACGGTTTGTTAAAAAATATTATAACATGCTTCCAGTGAAAAAGAAAAGCCCCGATTCCGGAGAAAAAAGAGTTTCTGGCAAAAGGGAAGAGGAAAACCGGGACGGTGAAGGATTCCGATATTCAGACTATGTAAACGATGATTCAATCGGCAAGAGCGAATCCCGAGAAAAAATGCGTTCTGATGATGGCACTTTTTCGCAGGAATACTTAAGTGAGCGTCCAAATC
>CAMOXK010000137.1 GCA_946629065.1 uncultured Clostridia bacterium | reverse complement strand
GCGGCGTCTTCCGCGGATGACTGACAAAGAAAGAAGAAGGAGACAGGTCTATGTTCGAATCCATGAAAAAAGACAAAGTCAGAATGATTACCCTCATCGGCATGGCTGTCATGATCATCGCGGTCGCGGTCAAGGCGGCCACGGCCTCTATAATCGCCGCCGCGGCGATCCATATCGCGGGTCTGGCGTGCTTCTTCATCATCGAAGGCATCGAAAAGACGCCCGATGCCGAATCCGGGCTGAGCTTCAAGCGCTTCTTCCCGGATCTGAAAAAGCCGGGCGTGCTTCCCCTGATCCTTTTCATGATTGTATTGTCCCCCGTCGAAATGCTTCTGAGCAAGGTGGTGTTCGACAGCGCCTATATCGAGCATGTGCTGGGACGGATCGATGTGCCGGGTCTGGATCAGCTTCCTCTGCTGCTGTTCAGCCAGATCGTTTCCGTACTCGGAGAAGAGATCGAATACCGCGCGTTCTTTGTGGGCAAGGGGATGAAGCGCTTTTCGTTCTGGCCGGTGGCTGTGGCCGGCGCCGTGCTCTTTGCCGCGGCGCACTATGCCGCAGGACCGGCGGGCATCGTTGCCTGGGACCTGGGCGCTATTTTCATTGATGCGATCCTTTTTGCGATCCTGTATCGCAAAACCGGAAACTGCCTGATCAGCTTTGTCCCGCATTTTCTCAACAATATGATCGGATTCTTCCTTGTGCCGATCCTGTTCGGATAAAAAGCTTGAAGAGCAAGAACCAGTCTCAAAGCCGCCCGCCGCGCTCCTCCGTTCTCGAAGCGCTAAACTACAAAGCACCAACGGACAGTTCTTCGGAGCTGTCCGTTTTTTATGCGCCGCGGGCGGCTTTTCGGCATCTTTTGCGGTTGCCGCGCAAGCGGCGAGCAAAAGGCCATTTCAGTCGCGCCCGCGAAGCGGCCCGCAGGGCGCTCCGCCCGCCGCGCTCCTCCGTTCCCGAAGCGCGGATCGAACTTTCAAAACGCACCAAACCCCCGAAAGCCTGTCGGTTTTCGGGGTTTTTCTTTATGCCCCGGCCACTCTCTTTCCTTTCATATGGATGATCCTCTGCCCTATGGACCTTGACGGGAAAGTTAATGTCATCCGCAAAATTCAACCAGTAGTTTCGCAAAAGCAAATATGACTCCATTGTATTCAGCCAATCGTTTTGCTATAATTCTACCAGCAATTGCGTTTGGGGGACACACAAAATGGAGCTTGGGAATACGATCGCCAAACTGCGGCGGGAGCGGGGGCTGACGCAGGAGCAGCTTGGCAAGGCGCTTTGCGTCTCGGGCCAGGCGGTCAGCAAATGGGAAAAGGGCGGCACCCCGGATGCTGAAATGCTGCCCGCCATCGCCGATCGTCTGGGTGTGACCATCGACACGCTCTTCGGGCGCGCAAACGAGCCAGCGGAGGATATGCCGGGTACGCTGCTGCGCTATCTTGGCGCGTTTCCAAAGGAAAAGCGCATGTTCGAGCTGTTTCGGCTGCTGTGCGCCACCATTCAGCGGCCGTATTATGTGGACGGCGAGATCCTCGGGGACTTGATGGACGCCCTGTTTCGCCTGCCGGTGAAAACCTGTTATTCCTCGGACATCGTGAACCACACGGACTCGACGCTCTGGCTTCGCGCCTGCACGGTGTTGGACGAGGGGATCCAGCTGGGCATTCCGGCCGAGGACTGCCCCATGTTTTTGCTGCTGCCGGAGCCGGAGGGCGGCTATGCGTCAAACTTTGCAGGAAACGAAGCGTATCGCAGTCTGTTTTCCGCCCTCGCGCAGCCGGGTTCGCTGGAGATCCTGCGCACACTCTACGCTCAGAAATACAGCTACCGCTCCGCAAAAGCCATCGCAAAGGCCTCGGGCGTGCCGCTGGAGGACACGGAGCGGGCGCTTTCCGCGCTGATCACCTGCCACGTGATCAAGAAAACCGAGGTCGAGCTGGAAGATGCGCCGGTGCAGGTCTTCATGCTGGACAAGCAGGAATCTTTTGTCCCATTTATGCTGCTCTCGCGCTGGTTGTGCGAAGGAGAGGACGCGTACTTCTGCAGCTGGTGTGACCGAAAAATACCGCTTTTGAGGGAGGGCACAGCAGATGAAAGCAAGTGACACAAAACGCGCGCTGCGGCGTCCGTTTCTCAGGGAGCTGTTCCGCAGCAACAAGTTTAACCTGGCTATGACCGTGATCGCCGCTGTTCTGGAGGCCCTGGCGGCGCTTGTGATCTCGTGGCTCATCAAGGAGGTCGCCGACCTCATTGCCGGCAGCAGCGCATATGGCTTCGGAACGCTCCTGATCATCGCGGGAGTCGGCTTCGCGCTGCTGGGGATCGCGTGGATCCTCGACCGGCAGTTCCTTTCCGCCTTCCGCGCTAAGGCGATCCTGCAGTATCGCGCCTACGCCTTTGAACGGCTGATGGAAAAAGGCATTCAGGCCTTTTCCGGCGAGAACACCTCGCTCTATATCTCTGCGCTTTCAAACGACGTGAACACGATCGAAACAGACTTTGTGGGAAAGCTGCAGAGCACCATCACGGTCGGTGTCTCCTTCGTCGGTGCGCTGGGTCTCATGCTCTGGTACAGCCCGCTTCTGACGCTGATTGCAATCGGCTTCTCTTTTTTGCCGATCCTGGTTTCCATTGTGCTGGGCAACAAGGCGGCCGCTGCGGAAAAGAATGTTTCCGACAAAAAGGAAAGCTATACAGGCATGCTCAAGGACGCGCTTTCGGGCTTCTCGGTCATCAAGAGCTTCAAGGCGGAGAAGAACCTTTCCCGCGTCCATGGCGAAAGCAACGAAGGCGTTGCAGATGCCTCAAAAAAACGCACGGTCGTCAACGTGACGGTGGCTTACGCCTCCGAAATCGCGGGCGCCATGCTGCAGTTCGGTGTATTCTTTGTGGCCGCGGCCCTGGCGCTGGCCGGAAAAGCGGGCATCACCACCGGTACCGCGTTGGTGTTCGTACAGCTGCTGAACTATGTGCTGGCACCGATCCAGGCCTTTCCGGCCTTCTTCGCCGGCGCAAAGGCCTCCTTCGGTCTGATCGACAAGCTGGCCGGGGCGCTGGATCAAAACGTCCCCGACGAAGGCGAGCCCATCCCGCCGCGGCTCACCGAGGGGATCTCGGTCAGGGATCTTGCCTTTTCCTACGAAGAGGGAAAGCCGGTGCTGCAGGATGTTGACATGGAGCTGCGCGCCGGCGGCTGCTACGCGCTGGTGGGCGGCTCCGGCAGCGGCAAGTCCACGATCCTGAACCTGCTGATGGCATCCTCGAAGCACTATCAGGGCCAGATCCTCTATGACGGAAAGGAGCTCAAAACCGTCTCCGCTGGCTCGCTCTACGACCTGGTGTCCATCATCCAGCAGAACGTTTTCGTTTTTAACAGCACGATCCGCGACAACATCACCATGTTCTCCCAATTTCCGGAGGAAGAGGTCGACCGCGCGGTGCGCCTGTCCGGGCTGAAAAAGCTCATCGACGAGAAGGGCGCGGACTACCTCTGCGGTGAGAACGGCGCCGGTCTCTCCGGCGGCGAGCGGCAGCGGATCTCCATTGCCCGGGCGCTGCTGCGCAAGACGCCGGTCCTCTTTGTGGACGAGGCCACGGCCTCTCTGGACGCCGAGACCTCTTTTGAGGTGCTGGACGCGATTTTGAAGCTGGACGGCTACACCCGCGTCATCGTCACCCACGACCTGGACGAGAATATCCTGCGCC
>CAMOXK010000136.1 GCA_946629065.1 uncultured Clostridia bacterium | reverse complement strand
TTCACGGCAGAATGCAGCGTGCTGGGCTATGCCTACGGGCGGCAGCAGAACAGCACTGATGCGAACATGGTGAATCTTGCAAAGCTGCTTTATCGCTACAGCATGGCAGCAAACGACTATTTTGGTTAATGATTGATTATGCTGAGAACATGAATTGAGCATTCAATATCATCAAAACGCAGAAGTGGAGATCATGTGCCTCATGCGGCTTAAGAGAACTTGATCACCACAAAGCGCAAGCAAAACAATAACCAGGCGGCTTCAAAACCGCCTGGTTATTGTTTGCCCTCAACTGGACCATTGAAATCCACACGTAAACATGTGCTTTGAGAATTCTGATTGAAGATTGTATGGATATACAGTATCGACAGGTCAGAGAGAATCATTGACTTTGATTTCAGAATGCGATCTCCATCGCCTGCTGCAGTCGGGGAGCAAGATCCGCAAACTCCTCGGGGCGGACTTTTTCCACTGCCCGGTCGAAGCTGAGAAGTCCGTTGATCTCGTCCTCCACGTCGGAGACCTGGGTGTATATGGCGCCGCAGAGACCTCGGGAGACCAGAGGAAGGACCTGTGTCTCGTAGAGGGCGCGGAGATCCCGCACAAAGCTCTCCCGATCCGGGCATTTACGGTAACCGTAGGGCTTCTCCGGATTGAAGCTGTGCTCCGGGACCGAGAGACTGTATCCGCCGAACTCAGAGAGGAGCTGGGGCTTTTTCTTCGTTCCCAGCTTCAGCTTGCGGAAATAGATGTGGAGGGAATCCACATCGCTGGCGGTCTGATGAAACCAGCCGGAGGTGCTGTCGATAAATCGGCTGGGATCCCGGGAACGGAGCCGATAGTAGGCCGCATCCGCGCTGAACTGGCCCCAGCCTTCGTTGAAAATGGTCCAAAGACAGATGCAGGGGTGGTTGGAGAGCTGCTCTGCAGTGGCGTCCATAGCGGCGTAGAAAATCTCCCGGGCAAGGGGGTCCGGGTTCAGCTTTCGGTCGTCCTTTCGCTGGAAGCCAAGGTTTGGCAGGCCGGTCTCCCGCAGATAGACGTACTCGCCGTTATTGACCATGTCCTGAAAGACGATCATGCCAAGACGGTCACAGTCATAGTAAAACTGCTCCGGCTCGATCTTGATGTGCTTGCGCAGGGTGTTGAAGCCCAAACGCTTCATGGTGCTGATGTCCCTGGCAAAAGCGGTGGGGCTTGCAGGGGTGTAGAGCCCGTCGCTCCAATAGCCCTGGTCCAGAAGCCCGTGAAAAAAATAGGGTTTTCCGTTGAGACAGAGACGGGGGATGCCGTTTACGGTTTCCGTGCTGAGGGTGCGGAGCGCAAAATAGGATTCCACCCGGTCTTCTCCTGCGGAAAGCGTGAAGGGATAGAGATGGGGATTCTCCGGACACCAGAGGATCGGCGCCTCGACGGTCAGGCGCACGCTTCCTCTCTCCAAGGGATAGTCCCGCCCGAGAAAACGGACACTGCCCTCGCTAACGCCGTCGGCGCGGATCTCCGCCCAGTCCCGCCCGGTGCGGATCGAGAGAGCGCGGACATAGGCCTCCGGCACAGGCTCCAGCCACACGGTCTGCCAGATGCCGGAGCAGGGGGTGTACCACATGCCGCCCCGGTCCTGCCGCTGCTTGCCCCAGGGATAGCGGCGGTCCAGATCGTTCACCACAAGCACCGTGAGCTCATTTTTCCCCTCTCGCAGAGCGCCGGTCACATCGGCGCTGAAGGGGAGATAGCCGTTTTCGTGTCTTGCGACTTCCTGCCCGTTCACCAGCGCCACCGCCCGGCGCATTACCGCGCCGAAATGCAGCAGGATCTTCCGTCCCCTCCAGGAGGGGGGAATGGTGAAGAAGCGCCGATAGCGCAGCTCGGTGCCGGGCCGGGGCGGCGTGTCTACCCCGGAGAGCAGGCTTTCCGGGCAGAAGGGGACCCGGACGGGCTGTTCCCGCCCCTCGAAGATAAAGTCCCAATAGCCGTTGAGACAAAGCCAGTCCTCCCGGACCAGCTGGGGACGGGGGTAGCGCTGCCAGGGGACACTGTTGAGCTCCCGGCCGGCCTTGGTATAGAGCTGCTGCATGGGAAAGCCTCCCTTCCGTTTTCCCTCAGTATAGCACAGGAAAGGTGCTTTGAACATGCCCGCTTTCTCTTTTTCTGAGCGGAGCGGGCTTTTTTCTTGCAAAAGCGGGAGAGGGATGCTATCATGACAGTAAAGTAAAGGCAACCCGGAGCGCAGGATACAGACCGTTCCGGTAGCCGGAATCAGGAGGCTGCAGCCATGGCGAACAAAGTCGGAGCACTGATCAAGGAAGCCCGCACCGGCGCGGGTCTGACCCAGGAACAGCTGGCAAAAAAGGTGGATGGCGTCACAGCATCGGACATCAGCAAGGCGGAGCGGGGAGAGAAGGAACTGACCCAGACTCAGCTCAAGCTGATCGCCAAGGCCACGGGGGTGACCCAGGCCTCTCTGCTGAACGCTGCCAAGTCCGGCAGCTCTGCGGCAAAGACCGGAACCGCGAAAAAGACCACAAGTACGGCGAAGAAACCGGCGGCCAGCACGGCGAAAAAGCCAGCTGCTGCCAAGAAGGAAGAGGAGATCAAGCTGACGGCGGCGGAAAAGAAGCTGCTGGAGCTGTTCCGGGCGGCGGATAAGAACACCAAAGATGCGGCACTGAAGGTGCTCAAGGGCGAGAAGCAGGATCTGCTTTCTCTGCTTGGCGGCAGCGATCTGCTGGGCAGTGTGACGGATCTGCTGGGCCTGGGAAAGAAATAGTATAGGGTATCGGGATCAAATCTTATAATACAAGAATAAAGAACTTGGGCTGTGAAAACCTTCGTTTTCACAGCCCAAGTATTTTATTATGTATTTTATTCTTCGTTTGTCCCGTAGCCCAGAGGGTTCTTGCTCTGCCAGGCCCAGGTGTCCCGACACATGTCCTCCAGATTGTACTGAGCTTTCCAGCCCAGAAGCTGGGCGCTCTTGTCCGGACTGGAGTAGACGGTGGCCAGGTCACCGGGACGGCGGGGGGCGATCTCGTAGGGGATCTTGACGCCGTTGACCCGTTCAAAGGTCTTCACCATGTCCAGCACGCTGTAGCCGGTGCCGGTGCCCAGGTTAAACACGTTCTCGCCTCTGTGGCTGCGCATGTAATTGATGGCGGCCACATGGCCCCGAGCCAGGTCCACCACATGAATGTAGTCCCGCACGCCGGTGCCGTCAGGGGTGTTGTAATCGTTGCCGAAGATGTTCAGATGGTCCCGGCGGCCTACGGCTACCTGGGAGATGAAGGGCATCAGATTATTGGGGATGCCCCGGGGATCTTCACCGATGAGCCCGCTGCGGTGGGCGCCGATGGGGTTGAAGTAGCGCAGCAGGGAGACGGAAAAGTCGTCCACCGCCTTGGCGGTGTCCCGCAGGATCTGCTCCGACATGTACTTGGTCCAGCCATAGGGGTTGGTGCAGTTGCCGGTGCGGCTGGTTTCCTTCAGAGGGACTTCGTTATCCCCGGAATAGACCGTGGCGGAGGAGGAGAAGACAATGTCGTGCACACCGTGGTCCCGCATGGCCTCACAGAGGGTGATGGTGGAGAAAAGGTTGTTGTCGTAATACTCCAGGGGCATGATCACAGATTCCCCCACGGCCTTGAGCCCGGCAAAGTGAATGGCACAGTCGATCTTGTGCTTTTCAAAGATCCGGTCCAGGGCGGCGCGGTTGCGCACGT
>CAMOXK010000135.1 GCA_946629065.1 uncultured Clostridia bacterium | reverse complement strand
CCGAGGCCGGAATCCAGCACGCCGATGGGTCGATTGTCCATGGCCGCAGCCACCCCCTTTCAGAAAAGTGAAACCGATTATAGCGCAAAAACTGTGGCTTGGCAAGAGTGAAGCTTTTTGCGTCGACTTCCCACAGAACGAAACCCGGAAACTAGAAACGAAAAACTATTTCCTGTGCTTAAGCTTGGTGAAGAGCCGCGGCAGATGCTCCCCGCACCAGGCCACAAGCCGGAAGACGAATAGATTCAGCCCCACAAGGCGGCTGCGCAGCACCGCACAGAGCAGATTGGTGGGCAGGCCTCCTGCGCAGGCGCGGCAGCGGCGCTGCACCCGGGGGTCGTTCACGATGACGGAGACCGCTGCGCGCTTTTCCGCTTTTGTCAGGCGGCAGGAGCGGGCATAGAGGGTGGTCATGCAGGAGAAGACGCTCTTGGCGAACATGTAGCGAAAATCCGCCTGCTCCGTGACCCGAAGCTCTTCGCAGAGACGCTCCATCGCCTCGTCTACCTCACAGCATACGCGGAACTTCTTGTCATAATACCGGGTGATGAGGCTTTCCCCCTCGTGCATCACATAGCGGTGTTTGCACTCCGGCAGGATCTTCAGCTTCTCCGCCCGCTCCAGAGCCTGGAACAGGAAGAGCCGGTCCTCGCCCCAGCGATAATCCGGAAAGCGGATGTCCTTCACGAGCTCCGCGGAAAAGAGCTTGGCCCAGACCTGGTTTAAAAGATTGGCCTTGTAGAGCCGGGCAAGGGACTTGCTCAGTTCCTGCCGGTCCAGCAGCTGCTCCCCCTCGCAGTAGGGGAGCAGGGTGCCATCCGTCTGGCGGATGGCAAAGCCGAAGATCACCAGCTCCGCCCCCTCTGCGCCCGCCAGAGCGTAGGAGACCGCATCCTCCAGCAGGAGATCGTCCGCGTCCAGGAACATCACATAATCCGTCTCCGGCGGCAGGTGCTCCAGGGCGAAGTTCCGGGCCTTGGCCGGGCCGCCATTGGGCACAGTCCAGTATTGAAGCCGGGGATCGGCCTTGTGGATGCGCTGCAGGATCCGGGGGGTGGAGTCGGTGGAGCCGTCGTCCACCACCAGGATGCGAAGATTCCGATAGCTCTGATTCAGAAGGCTGTCCAGGGTGGCCTCCAGATAGCGCTCCGCGTTCCAGGCGGGGATGATCACGGTGACAGGCTTATTCATGGCTTCGCTCCTTTTCCGCTCTGGTAAGGCCGTCTTTCCTTGCGGAGAGGTGCACCTCCCGCAGGAAGCGGTACATGGGCATCAGCTCTGTAAAGGCGTCCGCCAGGATCAGTGGCAGGGCGGGGGTGAACATGTCCCCCTCCAGGTCGTGGACCCGCTCGGCCCCTACATATTTCCGCTCGTACCAGCTGCGTACCGGCTCGTCGTAGCTGCCCTTGGGGCGGGCGTAGGTGGCGCCGAAGACGCGGTAACGGCCCATACCATCGATCTCCTCCGCCAGGCGGGCGAAGCGGGCGGGGTTGGCGTCGATGCTGCGGCGGAAGCGTTCCATCTCCGCAGGGGTAACGTCAAAATAGCCCAGGCCCCAGCTGCAGGTAGCGGCGCCGATCTCAAACCAGAAGGCCGGGCCGTCTCTGCCGGCGGTGCTGTCCCACAGGGTGAACCACAGGTGGTCCTTGTAGGGCCCCCGGCCGAAGAGCCGCCGCGCGTCCCGGTAGATGCGGGAGACGTGGCCCTCAATGTCCATCTCGGGAAAGCGCTGCTGCAGCAGGGCGCCGGTCTCTTTGGCCAGGTCCTTGAAGGGCTGGTTCAGGCAGCGCTCAAACTGCTCTTTATGTTCGAGAAACCAGGGGCGCTCGTTGTGAAAGCTCAGCTCCCACAAAAATTCCCCGGTCTCCTTGGAAAAGCCTTGAAACATAGAAAGTCCTCTCTTCTGTAGATAACAATTTATTATACTCCGAAGAGGGCTTCTGCGCAAGAGTGGGGTTGGGCGTCCACACGCCGCTTGCCTCGCCCCGCCTTCAGGCAGGGGAGAGGTGTCGCGAAGCGACGGAGAGGGGCTGCGCGGGCAAAGTGAAAACCCCTCTCAGGCGCTGGCGCGCCAGCTCTCCCCTTGCGCTGTCGCGCGGGGCGAGCCAAGCGGGCTCGGCTCAGGTCTGCTTCTGGCGGCGTCTTCCCCGGTCACCGTCACACCCTTTCCGCCAGCTTCGCTGACAGCTCCCCCGATGGGGAGCCAAGGGCGACAGGGGGCATTGCTGGCTGTTGAGCAAGCACTTCCGTTCCAACCTGCGGCCAGCTTACAGGCCCTCCGCTTCCAGGCGGAGACGGTAGAAACGCTGTACCCATTCCGGCTCGTCGGCAAAGCCCCGATCCCGCAGGGCTGCCAGCCGCCGTTTTCCTACCCGGCGGTCCATCACGGCCAGCACCCGGACCAATGGATCTTCGCTTTGCAGGCTTGCGGCGACGTCCTGTGTGTCATATTCCCGGAAGGCGCGGTAGAAATCGCCTGGGTCGCCGATCCCTTCTTCCAAAGACAGATTCCAGTACTTCTCCGCTCTCTCTTCGCAGGACAGATCGGGATGCTGCTCCTTTATGCCCGCCCAGTCCACCGAAGGCGCCTGGAAGGGATGCGCGGAAAAGACCTCCTGACCGTCGATCAGAAGAGCGATCCGGCCCATGTCATCGTGGGCCCCGCGATAGCGGGTGGCAAGGTAACGCACCCGCCCCTGCAGAGAAGGGGCAAGCCTGTCCTGCTCCAGCGTTTTCCGGATCCCGCTCCAGCTTTTCATGGGTCTTGGCCTCCTTGTGTTGTTTTCTTTATGATACAGCAGATCCCGGGATCGTGCAAGCAGGAGAGAGCCTTCTGCTTGCCGCTTGTATGCCGTCCACACGCCGCTTGCCTCGCCCCGCCTTCAGGCAGGGGAGAGGTGTCGCGAAGCGACGGAGAGGGGCTGCGCGGACCATGTGAAAACCCCTCTCAGGCGCTGCCGCGCCAGCTCTCCCCTGTGCTTTTGCGCGGGGCGAGCCAAGCGGGCTCGTCTCAGACTCTGCTTCTGACAGCGTATCCCCCAGTCACCGTCGCAGGCTCCGGTGACAGCCCCCTTTAGGCAAGGGGGCCATTGCGGGCTGCCGCCCCCGGCAGCCCCTACGACGGAGGCGGGGGACGACTCCCTCCGTCAGCCGCCTCGCGGGGGATCGGCGGCTGTCACCTCCCTCAAAGAGGGAGGCATTGGGCGGGCGCATCGTGATGCGCCCCTACGGCGGAGAGGGAGGCGACACCTCATCCGTCATTCGGCGGGCCGTGATACGCCGGGTGACACCTGGTTCTCAGGGGAGAAGGTTTGGTGCACAAATACTGTACAAAACAGGGAGCATATGGTATACTTTTCGGTAAAGAAGTTTTGGAAAGAAGTGAGAGATCCTTATGAAGATCATCATTGCCGGCGCTGGGAAGGTGGGCTCTTCCGTGGCCGCCCTTTTAGCGCAGGAGGGCCATGACATCACCATCATCGATCATGACCCGGATACCATCCAGTCCGTCTCCAACGAGCAGGACGTGATCTGTGTGGAGGGCAGCGCCACCAATCCCGAGACCCTGCGGGAAGCCGGGGCCGCCCACGCGGACCTGCTGCTGGCCGCCACCGAACAGGACGAGACCAATATGATCTGCGGCATCTCCGCCCGGAAGCTGGGCACGGCCCATGTGATCGCCCGGGTGCGGGATCCGGAGTATCTGCACCAGACGGAGTTTTTGCGGGA
>CAMOXK010000134.1 GCA_946629065.1 uncultured Clostridia bacterium | reverse complement strand
TCTTCGCGGTGCAGATGGGTCTGGCCAACGCCCTGAACACCATGATGAACACGGCTTACCGGCTGCTGATCGACACGGTGCTGTATATCACCGCCATCTGCGTGCTGATGGGGGCGGTGTCCGCGCTGCTGTCGGAGTTTGGCTTTGTCTCCCTGGCAAACCGCCTGCTCCAGCCGCTGATGAAGCCGGTATACGGCCTGCCCGGTGCGGCGGCCCTGGGCGTGGTCACCACTTTCCTGTCCGATAACCCGGCCATCCTGGCCCTGGCGGAGGACCACCATTTCCGCCACTACTTCAAGCGCTATCAGTTCCCGGCCCTCACCAACATCGGCACAGCCTTTGGCATGGGCCTTATCGTGTGCACCTATATGTACAGTCTCTCCCCCAAGATGGGCCAGAGCCTGGGCGGCGCGGTAGGCGTGGGCCTGCTCGGCGCCGTGGCGGGCAGCATCGTCAGCACCCGGATCATGCTGGTCTTCACCCGCAAGTTCTTCGGGGACGAGGCGGAGCTCTCCTCCTCGTCCGAGGCGGAGCCGGAGCTGCCCCAGGGCACCCGCCCCATCCGGGACGGGGGCATCGGCAGCCGCCTGATGGCGGCGGTGCTGGAGGGCGGCGCCAGCGGCGTCAAAATGGGCATCAGCATCGTGCCGGGGGTCCTGGTCATCTGCACCCTGGTGATGATGCTCATCAACGGCCCCTCCGAGGCCGGCACCTATACCGGCGAAGCCTATGAGGGCATCCGCCTGCTGCCCATGCTGGCCTCCAAAATCGACTTTCTGCTCAAACCTCTCTTCGGCTTCTCTTCGCCGGAGGCCATCGGCGTCCCCGTCACCGCCCTGGGCGCAGCGGGCGCCGCTATGAGCCTGACGGACAGCCTCATCGGCATGAAGCTCATCGGACCCAACGACATCGCCGTCTTCACCGCCATGTGCATGTGCTGGAGCGGCTATCTCAGCACCCACGCCTCCATGATGGACAGCCTCCACTGCAAGGACCTGATCGGCAAGGCCATCCTGAGCCACACCATCGGCGGTCTGGCCGCCGGCGTTGCCGCCCATTGGATCTTCGTGCTGTTCACGGCGATCCTGTAGGGGACACTCGCCATGAAAAAAGCGCTCCGACTTCGGAGCGCTTTTTTCATGTTTTTTTCAGATTTCCTCAAAGCGGTACTCCGCCCAGCGGAGGAAGGGCTCCCCTGCCTTCAGCGTGATGGAGGGGAAGGCGGGCTGGTTGGGGCTGTCCGGCAGGTACTCCGGCTCCAGGGCCAGACCCTGGAAGGCCCGGTGGGGCGGGTTCAGGTAGCGTCCGGTGTAGACCTGGAGGCCCGGCATGTCGGTATAGAGGTCCATGCGCAGTCCGCCGTCCTCCAGACGGCAGGCATGCTCTCCGCTCAGCACGAAGGCGTGGTCGTATTCCCGGGCCACCTTGCGGAGACTGTGGAAATCGAAGGCTCCCTCCGTGGGCAGCAGCCGCCCCGTGGGGATCAGCCCCTCGCCGGGTTCCACATAGGCCTCCGACCCCAGCCAGAGCTTGGCCTCCAGAGCCTCGCCCCTGCCGGAGAGGTCAAAATACATGTGGTTCGTGGGGGCGTAGACGGTGTCTTTGTCGCTCTCTCCGCCAAACTCGATGCGCAGCGTGCCTCCGTCGATCCGGTAGGTCACCGTGGCCCGGAGATTCCCGGGATAGCCGTTTTCCCCGTCGGGGGAGGAGAGGGAGAAGCGCAGGGCGGTCTCGGAGAGCTTCTCCGCCGTCCAGAGCTGCCGGTCAAAGGCCTCCGGCCCGCCGTGGAGCTGGTTGGGCCCCTCGTTGGGGACCAGGTCATAGCACTGCCCGTTCAGGGTGAAGGCGGAGCCGCCGATGCGGTTGCCCACCCGGCCCACGGTGGCACCCAGATAGCTGGTGCCCCGGAGGTAGTCCTCATCGCTCTCATAGCCCAGGATGGTCTCCTGCCCGTGATAGCGGATGCTTGTCACCGTGGCGCCGCGGCTGCTCACGGAAACGGACAGATCTCCGTTCGAGATGGTATAGAGCGTGGCTTTCCCAAAGACTTTTTCTTCGATCATGTTTCTCTTCCTTTCTTGTTGCTTTTTAACAATTCGACCCAGTATAACACAGGTCTGTCTTTTTGACAATTCACAAATATCCCGCTTGAATTGCCCACACAACTGTGTTATACTCAGCTCGGAACGGTCCCGGATACCGGGGCGCGTACGGAAAATATTTAGGACGTCTAAGGAGGTCACTATGCTGACGAACGAGTATCTGAAACGGGTTTATGCACAGGTCGAGAAGCGTGACGGACATGAGCCGGAATTTCTGCAGGCTGTGCGGGAAGTGTTTGAATCTCTGGAGCTCGTCATCGACAAGCATCCCGAGTGGGAGAAGAACGCGCTGCTGGAGCGCTTTGTGGAGCCCGAGCGCGTGATTGAGTTCCGTGTCCCCTGGGTGGATGACAACGGCAACGTGCAGGTCAACCGCGGCTATCGCGTGCAGTACAACTCCGCCATCGGCCCCTACAAGGGCGGTCTGCGCTTCCATCCCTCCGTCAACCTCTCTGTTATCAAGTTCCTGGGCTTTGAGCAGTGCCTGAAGAACTCCCTGACCACCCTGCCCATGGGCGGCGGCAAGGGCGGCTCCGACTTTGACCCCAAGGGCAAGAGCGACGCCGAAGTCATGCGCTTCTGCCAGAGCTTTATGACCGAGCTGTATCGCCACATCGGCCAGTTCACCGATACCCCCGCCGGCGACATCGGCGTGGGCGGCCGCGAGATCGGCTTCCTCTTCGGCCAGTACAAGCGCATCGTCGATCAGCACGCTGCCGGCGTTCTCACCGGCAAGGGCCTGACCTTCGGCGGCTCCCTGGCCCGCACCCAGGCCACCGGCTACGGCCTGTGCTACTTCTCCGCCGAGGCGCTGAAGTATCTGGCCAACACCACCTACGAGGGCAAGACCGTTGTGGTCTCCGGCTCCGGCAACGTGGCCCAGTACTGCGCCCAGAAGGTCACCCAGCTGGGCGGCAAGGTGGTCGCCATGTCCGACTCCCAGGGTTATATCTACGATCCCAACGGCGTGGATCTGAAGAAGCTGTTCGATATCAAGCAGCGCCGCCGCGCCCGCATCAGCGTCTATGCCGATGAGGTCCCCGGCTCCGAGTACCATGTCGGCTGCCGCGACATCTGGAATGTCAAGTGCGACATTGCCCATCCCTGCGCCTCACAGAACGAGATGGACGAGAAGGGCGCCCAGGCCCTGGTGGACAATGGCTGCATGGCCGTCTTCGAAGGCGCCAACATGCCTCTGACCCCCGAGGCCATCGCCGTAGTCCAGAAGAACGGCCTGCTCTACAGCCCCGGCAAGGCTTCCAACGCCGGCGGCGTGGCCACCTCCGGCCTGGAGATGAGCCAGAACTCCATCCGCATGAGCTGGAGCTTCGATGAAGTGGACGAGAAGCTGCACGGCATCATGAAGAACATCTACAAGGCCTGCTACGACGCCTCCGTGGAGTGCGGCAAGCCGGGCGATCTGATGCTGGGCGCCAATGTGGCCGGCTTCCTGAAGATCGCCGAGGCCATGCTGGCCCAGGGCGTGGTGTGATCGCGAGCGGTCCCCGACCCGGACAGCGCATGATCTGAAACGCAAATCCCAATAAGCAAATCATCAGACCCGGCGGCTATTTGCCGCCGGGTCTCAAGCTGTCGACAAAGTGTCGACAGCTTGAAACGCAAAAATGGGAACTACCG
>CAMOXK010000133.1 GCA_946629065.1 uncultured Clostridia bacterium | reverse complement strand
TAGAAGGGCTCGGAGCAGGCCACCATCCGCAGCACCGTGCTGCCCAGGGCGATCACCGCCGGGTCCTTGGAGAAGATGCCGGCCATGGCCGGGGCAAAGGCAAAGAGCAGGGAGCCGGAGAGGAGCATCA
Source organism: uncultured Clostridia bacterium (assembly GCA_946629065.1). Lineage (GTDB taxonomy): Bacteria > Bacillota > Clostridia > Oscillospirales > Oscillospiraceae > Limivicinus. Next base: position 3,634 of record CAMOXK010000133.1, on the reverse strand, counting down.
GCCCCACCTCCAGCAGGATGATGAGCCGTGCCAGGTCCCGGCGCTTGTTTTCGTCCCCGGCGCCCAGGCAGTTCCCCGTCAGGGTGGCGGCCGCTGCCTGCATGCCATAGCCGGGAATATAGAAGGCGGACTCCACGGTGTTGGCCACGGTGTGGGCGGCGGTGGAGATCTCACCCAGGGCGTTGATCATGGCGGCAAAGGCCACGTAGCCCAGGGATGTTCCGAAGCGCTGCAGCATGTTGGGAAAGGCCACCCGCAGGCAGGGCCGCAGCACCGTCCTGTCCGGCAGGAGGCTCTGGCCCCTGGGCGAGATGCGCTTGTGGCGATAGAGCGCCAGGGTGATGGCGATGCCGCCGAAAGCAAAGGCGATGGCGCTGGCCGCAGCCGCGCCAACCACGCCCCAGCCCGCGCCCCACATGGGCAGGGCCAGGCCGAAAAGGGAGAGGGTCCGGCTGGGATAGATGAGCAGGAAGTTCAGGATCACGTTCAGGGCGTTTACCACAAGGCCCACCCGCATGGGGGTCCGGGTGTCCCCGGCGGCCCGCAGCACCGTGCCGAAGATCACCGAGGCGGTGCGGGGCAGCATGGGCAGATAGAGGATGAAGAAATAGCGGGAGGCCAGGGCCCGGATGGCCGGGTCCACCTGCATCCACACCGGTACCAGTGGGCTGAGGGAGAGGGTCACGGCCGTGAAGAAGAGGCCCACCACCAGCACCGCCAGCACCGACTGGCCAGCGGCTTTTTTGGCCCTGGCCTCGTCCCCGGCTCCCAGAGCCTGGGAGATGTAGGCCAGAAAGCCCACGCCGAAGGCGGCGGTGCTGCTGCCTACCAGCCAGCCTACCGTGGCGGTGGAGCCCACGGCGGCGGTGGCCTGGGTTCCGAGAGAGCCCACCATGGCCGTGTCGATGTACTGTACCGCGGTCTGCAGCAGCTGCTCCAGCATGGTGGGCCAGGCCAGGCTCAGCACCGCCGGCAGCAGAGACCAGGCGAAGATGCGCTTTTTCCCAAGGCGCTCGGACATGGCGGGATACTCCTTTCAGCATTTTTCGGTAGCCATACTATCACAGTCGAAAGGGCCGCGCAAGCGGGAAAAAGTTCGGGCACATGATTGATTCGGCCCGGGGCTTCTGCTATAATGTGACCAAACAAGCGAGGCCGAAAGGAGAAAACAGATGGCTCTGGATGCTGCGTATTTTGACTCGATCTATATCGAAGTGGTGAAAAAGAAATACTATAACGCCGCCGAAGTGCAGGCGGTGTTCGAGGAGATTCGCCGCCGGGCGGAGGAACTGAACGAGGAAAACGAGCGCCTGCGCCGGGAGCTTGAGCAGCACAACGACCGCCGGGTGGAGCTGGGGGATGCCCTGCTCAGCGCCCAGAGCGTGTATCAGGATATCGTGGATAAGGCCCGGGTCCGGGCAGACGCCATCACCGCCGAGGCGGAGAAGCGCAGCCAGGCCCTGATGGCCGAGACCCGCCGGGAGAGTGAGCAGCTGCTGGCCCGAAGCCGTGCCCAGGAGGAGAACGCGGCCCGCCGGGTGGAGGCCGCCTTCGACCGGATGAAGCAGCTGCACCTTGCCAGCGTGGATGCCCTGAACGCCCAGTGGCAGGCCTTCCTCTGCAGCCTGGATGGGGAGGCGGAGCCGTCCGCCCCGGTCCGGGAGATCCAGCCCGAGCCCGAGCAGGAGCAGGAGGAGCTGCCCGCGGACCTGGAGGAGAAGGTGGGCGCCATCGCCCAGGAGCTCTTCGCCATGGAGCAGGAATAAGGACGAGGAAAAGGGCGGCATGGGAGCTGCTGCAAATGACTAACGACCACTGGCAGGAGACGAAAAAGCAAAAAGCCATCCCCTGACCGTAGGGGCGCTTCACGAAGCGCCCGCATGGCAGGAAGAATAAAAAACGGATAGGGTCAGGCAAGTTCGTAAAAACTGCGAATTCGCCTGACCCTTCCGTGTTATGCTACCCGGGAACGCCGGGCGCTTCATGAAGCGCCCCTACGAGATAACGTTGAGCGCCTTTCCCATGAGGCATCCGTTTTTTGCAACACGCCCATTGTCATTGTGCACCAAATATCACCAAATGGGAAGGAGTAAATTCTCTGTTTCTCACAAGAACCTGTTGCACAATCAAAAAGCGTGCAGTATAATAAGGCCAACGTTTCCAACGGAAGCATCGGAAAAGATCAGATAGGAGGAAAATGCATGAAAACCAAGAAACGCAGCGTGGTCGTGCTGTGCATCGCTTTGGTCCTGATCCTGGCGGGCAGCATCCTGGCAGGCATGTACAACAGCAGCAACGGCAGCGTCACGGTCACCCGCATCTCCTTTGAGGCGCCCAACGGCACCCTCAGCGGTCTGCTTTACATGCCCAAGGGGGCCTCCGCGGAAAATCCCCGTCCCACTGTCATCGTCACCCACGGCTACCTGAACTCCGCCGAGATGCAGGACGCCAACGCCATCGAGCTGAGCCGCCGGGGCCTGGTGGTCCTGGCCCTGGACCAGTATGACCACGGCCACTCCGACCTGGACAACAAGGTCTATACCGGCACCAGCTTCATGGAGATCTGGGCGCCCTTCTGGATCAACTCCATGCACGACGCCGTGGCCTATATGTATGAGCAGCCCTACGTCCTGAAGGATGAGGCCGGCAACGGCATCATCGGCGTCACCGGCCACTCCATGGGCGGCTTCGGCAGCACCATGGCCCTGGCCATGGACGAGCAGGAGGCAGCGGCCACCGGCATCCGCAAGATCTACTGTGGTCTCACCGAGGGCTCCGACTTCCTGTACACTGGCTTCTTCGGTGTGGATGTCGCCGCGGCGGACGCCCTGGGCGGCGGCCGTACCATGGGCAAGGTCGCGGCCCAGTATGATGAGTTCTTCTTCAACGATCCCGCCGTCACCGGCGGCACTGTGCGCCACAAGGACTTTGTCTCCACGCCCGACGGCCTGGCTTTCCTCCAGCGCACCGATTCCGCCGAGCCCAACACCTGGTACCCCACGTCTGACGGCGGCATGCGCATTATCTTTGAGCCGGCCCAGACCCACCCCTGGAACCACTTCTCCGTCACCACCACCGCCCACGCCCTGTATTTCTATAAGGAAGCCTTCAAGGATTATTCCCAGGATCTGAACTTCATCGACCCCAACGACCAGATCTGGCTGCTGAAGGAAGGCAGCGAGTGCCTGGCCCTGCTGGGCTTCGTGCTGCTGATCGTGTCCCTGGCCTCCCTGCTCATTGAGATCCCCGGCCTGAGCAAGGCGCGTACCGGCGCCCTGGAGCCCACGCCCTCCGTCCGCGGAGGCGGCGGCCGCTTCGGCGCTCTGGCCCTGGTGCTGGGCCTGATCCTGCTGCCCGCCATCTTCTTCAGCCCTCTGATGGATGGCGGCGCAGGCAGCGAAACGGTCATGATCCTGTTCTATGCGGGCTGCGCCTTTGCCGTGGCCGGCCTCTTCGGGCTGATTTTCGGCCTCTTTGACAAGGAAAACCGTCTGCGCCTCGTCATCGGCAGCCTCTTCGTCATGCTCTCCGGTGCGGCGCTGGCCCTGGTGGCCCGCACGCCCATGTATGCCGACGGCCCCTACTGGACCGCTCCCGGCCTCAACAGCATCGCCTACTGGACCATCGGCTGCGC
>CAMOXK010000132.1 GCA_946629065.1 uncultured Clostridia bacterium | reverse complement strand
GCTTGATGTTGCGGATCTCAAAGCACTGCTGGGTCACGTCCGAGCTGTCGCAGTGAATGGTGCCCATGCCGAACAGCCTCTGCCAGAAGCTGCGCTTGAGGGTCACGTCGGTGATGCGGTAAAGCCGCACCTCGTCCTCGGTGATGTTCAGAAACCCGGTGGAGATATAGAGCCGGTCCTGGTCCATGCGGTATTTGGTGAAGGTCCAGGGCAGACCCAGGAAGTTCCGCTTCCGCTCCTGCCAGAGATACTCTTTCTTGGGGACTTTGTTCTTCTTCGCCATGGGAACCCCTCCTTTCTTCTTCTATGACGTTTTCATAGGCAAAAGGTTCCGTATTAGGCCCAGTCTACCATCAAATCTCCGGCACCGCAAGAAAAATGTGACGAGCTGGCGTCTGATTATGCGTAGGGACGACCATCGGTCGTCCGCCTCTGGATCACCTGGGCGGGAAATCGGGCGGACGAGCAATGCTCGTCCCTACGATAGGAGCGGAGCGATCAGGGGATCGTTCCCTATGAGGGGGATCGCCTTGCCCCGGGGGGCGGGATCCTTCGACTCCGGTTTCACCTCCGCGAAGCCATGACAGTGCGGGGAACGGGGGAGGAGACTCCCTCAGCCCCAGTGTGCCCTAAAGGACTAGCTTCGCGTCGCGCACTGGGGCAGCTCCCTCGGGGAGGGAGCCAACGGGGGACGGACGGAGCGATCAGGGGATCGCTCCCTGGGCGGGGGAAGCCGTCCGGGCAACTTGTGAGCAGAGATCACAGCGCGAAAAAAACTCCCTGCCGAAGCAGGGAGCTTTTTGCGTTAACGATACAAATCAGTTGGCCTTCACGCCGATGCCGGTGATGTGGGGCTGGGGTCCCTCGTACCAGTACAGGAAGCCCTCGATGTCCACGGTATCGCCGACCTGCAGGGCCTTGACAGCCTCGTACACGTCGCTGCCGGGGGCGGTCAGGTATCTGCGCACCACGAAGGTGTACACAGCGCCGTCCAGTTCCACGTCGAAGTACAGGTCGCTGTTGCCGTCCTCACCGGAGTTGTCCCAGCCATAGAAGAAGGCCTTGCCATCGCCCTTGTCGGCAATGACGCCGTCCTTGACGGAGAAGCGCTGGTTCATGTACTGGGCCAGATCTTCGCTGCCCATGAGAGCGCTCAGATCCACGGGCTCGGCCAGCCAGCTGTCGCCTTCCACAAACTCAAAGGTGGGGTCCATGATCTCCACTTCGCCGGACCACTCGCCCTTGAAGCCGCTGACGCGGATCTTGGTGCCGGGAAGGAGCTTGGCGGCGTCTTCCTCGGAGCAGGCCATCTCATAGATGTAGTAGGCACCGTCGGGGGACTGGGCATGGACGGAAACCTTGCCGTCCCACCAGGACTCGTGATCCTGCACATAGGTCTCCACCACAACAGGGGCGTCAACCTCGGCGGCGGCGAACTCTTCATAGCTCATCACAGCAGGGGCTTCCTCGGCGGGAGCAGCTTCCTCAGCAGGAGCAGCCTCCTCGGCGGGGGTCTCTTCCACTACGACTTCTTCCGCAGGGGCAGCCTCTTCGGCCTTGGGCTCGGCAGGCTTGGTCTCGCCGCAGGCGCAGAGAGCAAAGACCATGCAGAGAGCCAGGAGCAGAGCAACGATCTTTTTCATTTTTTCATTCTCCTTGTTTTCATTGTGTGTTCTCTCGGAGGGCCGAATCCCCCCGGGACAGCCTTATTATAGCGGATTATGCCCGGAAATCAAGTGAACTTTTTATTACGTTCCCGTCTTCTTTTTAACGCGCTGTAACCGTAAACCAGGCCGATCAGCACCCAGACTGCCGCCAGCGTTCCCAGCAGCACCCGGGAGGCCAGGGGCAGGGGCCCCTGCTCCGCGCTGCCGGAGTTTGCCGCGCTGTCCGCTGCGGCGTCCGCCTGGGCGGTCCAGCCGGGGGCGGAGGGGTTCAGCTGATAGAGGGAGCAGGCCTCGGTACGCAGCTGATCCAGAGATTTTTCGTCCACCGGCTGTTTGCGCCGCTCGTTCTTGGTCACGGTCTCGATCAGCAGGCCCGCTGCGTCCCGTACGGAGGTGGAGCCCTGAAACACCGGGGTGGTGAAGGTATTGGCGGTGTTCGCCATCAAAAGCTGGGCTGCCTCGATCTTGATGCGGTAGTGCTGCTGGTTGTCCTCCCCGGAGCGGGAGAGGTATTCCTGATACACCGGGTCCTGCTGGGCCTTCAGCGTCACGGGGACGTAGCCCTCGGTCTCGGAATAGGCGATCTGGGTGTCGTTTGTGAGCAGAAACTGGGTGAAGAGCCAGGAGGCCAGCACTTCCTGGGGATCGTCCTTGTAGAAGAGGCAGACGCTGGGACCCTGGGAGATCATTTTGGGATTGGCCGGATCAAACTGGGGGATGGGCAGCACTGCGGTCTCAAACTCCACCAGCTGCTCGGGGGGGATGTCCAGCAGGGGCGCGTCGGTGCCGATCCAGGTGGCGCCGGCGGTAGAGTCCACCGCGAAGATGCACTGGCCGGCATTCAGCCAGTTGGCGGGATAGCTGGAGATCTTGAAGGTGGAGAAGGCGCGGCTGCGGGCATGCTGGGCGATCTCCAGCAGCAGCTCCTTGGTGGTCTCGTTGAAGAGCAGCACCTCGCCGTCTTCCGTGGAGTAGCCCGCGCCTTTCTGGCGCAGCATCTGGATCATCATGTTGTCCGTGGACTTGTAGATGAAGGGGATCATCTTCTCCTGTCCGTTCACCAGGAAGCGGCCGGCGCTGTCCTTCTCCAGAGCGGCCTCACTGACCTGCCACACGAAGTCCCAGGTCAGCATCTCCGGCAGCTCGAAGCCCAGCTTTTCCACAAAGGTCTTGTTCACATAGCAGGCCTCGGTGGAGCGCATGAAGGGCAGGGCGTAGAGCACGCCGCCGATGTGGCACTCGTCATAGAACTGGGGCACGATCTCCTCCTTCGCGGGGGAGTCGAACTTCAGCTCGCTCCCGCCCAGACCGTAGTTGGGATCCGCGGCCAGCTCCTCCAGGGAGACCACCACGTTCTTGCCGGTCATGTAGGTGGCAATGTGGTCGGGATAGGTGACGCAGACATTGGGCGTGGTGCGGGTGGGGATGTTGGTGATCACGTCGTTGTAGATCCGGCCGTAGTCGGTGTAGAGACGCAGGTTCACCGTCACATTGGGGTAGAGCGCTTCAAAATCCTCGATGGCCTGCCGGTAGATGGCCACCTGGGTCTTGTTGCTGTCGTTCTTGGCCCAGAAGTCGATCTCGATCTTTTTGCTCTCGTCAAAATGCTCCGGCACGTCAAAGGCGTTCTCCGAGGGGGAGACCTCTTCGCTGCCCAGGTCTTCCGGAGATACCAGGGTCCCGTGGCAGCCAGCGAGAAGCAGGCAGCTGAAAACCATGGAGAGCAGCAGCAAAACGGAAAGCAGCTTTTTCATCCCTTGGTGCCTCCTCTCGAAACGCCGGCCATGATCTTGTCCCGAAACAGCAGGAACAGCACGATCAGCGGCACGGAGACCACCACCACGGCGGCCATCATGGCGGGCACGTTATCCCGCCCGGCGCCGCTTTCCCGGATGTTCTGGATGCCGTTGGACACCAGGAAGAACTGGGGCTTTGTGGTGATGAGACGGGGCCACACATAGGAGTTCCAGCACTCGATGACCTTCAGGATGATGATGGTCACGATGGTGGGCCGGGAGATGGGCAGCATCACCTTCAAAAGGTACTTGAGGTCGGAGGTGCCGTCCACCTTGGCGGCCTTGTACAGCTCCTCCGGGATGCTCTCAA
>CAMOXK010000131.1 GCA_946629065.1 uncultured Clostridia bacterium | reverse complement strand
CCGTCCATCAGTAGCTCCCCCGTTTCGCGATCACTTCGTCAAGGCTGCCGCACATGAGGAAGGCCTGCTCGGGCAGGTCGTCCACCTCGCCGCCCAGGATGGCCTGGAAGCCCTTGATGGTCTCCTTGAGGGGCACATAACGGCCCTCCATGCCGGTGAAGTTTTCCGCCACGTGGAAGGGCTGGGAGAGAAAGCGCTGGATGCGCCGGGCCCGGTTCACGGTGGCCCGGTCCTCCGCGCCCAGCTCGTCCATGCCCAGCACGGCGATGATGTCCTGCAGCTGGCGGTATTTCTCCAGCACCTGCTGCACGGCCCGGGCGGTCTCGTAATGCTCCTTGCCCAGCACCCCCGGCTCCAGGATCCGGGAGGAGGACTCCAGCGGGTCCACCGCCGGGTAGATGCCCAGCTCCGCGATGGAGCGGGACAGCACCGTGGTGGCGTCCAGGTGGGCGAAGGCCGTGGCGGGGGCCGGGTCGGTCAGGTCGTCGGCGGGCACATAGATGGCCTGCACCGAGGTGACCGAGCCGTTTTTCGTGGAGGTGATGCGCTCCTGCAGATCGCCCATCTCGGTGGCGAGAGTAGGCTGATAGCCCACGGCGGAGGGCATGCGGCCCAACAGGGCCGAGACCTCGGAGCCCGCCTGGGTGAAGCGGAAGATATTGTCGATGAAAAGCAGCACGTCCTGGCCGCTGCGGTCACGGAAGTTCTCCGCGATGGTCAGGCCCGACAGGGGCACCCGGAGTCTGGCTCCGGGGGGCTCGTTCATCTGGCCGAAGACCAGGGCGGTCTTGTTGATGACGCCGCTCTCGTTCATCTCGTGCCAGAGGTCGTTGCCCTCGCGGCTGCGCTCGCCCACGCCGGCAAAGACGGAGTAGCCGCCGTGCTCATAGGCGATGTTGCGGATGAGCTCCATGATGAGCACGGTCTTGCCCACCCCTGCGCCGCCGAAGAGGCCGATCTTGCCGCCTCTTGCGTAGGGGGCCAGCAGGTCCACCACCTTGATGCCAGTCTCCAGCAGCTCGGTAGCCGGCAGGATTTCCGTAAAGCCGGGAGCCTTCCGGTGGATGGGCAGCCGCTCCGCCCCCTCCACGGGGCCTTTCCCGTCGATGGGGTCGCCTGTCACGTTGAACATGCGGCCCAGGGTCTGCTCGCCCACGGGCACGGTGATGGGGGCGCCGGTGTCAAAGGCCTCCATGCCCCGGGAGATGCCGTCGGTGGAGGACAGGGCGATGCACCTGACGTCTCCCCCGCCGATCTGCTGCACCACCTCCAGGGTCACCTTCCGTCCCGGCAGGCGCACCTCGATGGCGTTATACAGCTCCGGCAGGTTTCCGTAGGGGAAATGCACGTCCACCACCGGGCCGATCACTCGTTTTACGATCGCATTTTCCATAGTTCCTCCTTATTGTGCAAGGGGAGCTGTCAGCCGCCGTCTCACGCAAGGCGGATGACTGAGGGCTTGTCCCGTCTGTCTGTTCCTTATAAGCTCCCCTGCGTAAGGGGTCTTGGGTCTGTCAGCGAAGCTGACTGAGGGGTCGTTCAGTTCGCTCACATCTCTCTATCAGAGCTGAATATACAACCCCTCCGTCATCCGACTCGCGGGGACCGCCGGATGACACCTCCCCTTGCTCAGGGGAGGTCAAGCGGAATGGGCTTTATAACGCCGCGGCGCCGCCCACGATCTCGGAGATCTCCGTGGTGATGGCGGCCTGGCGTGCGTGGTTCAGCTCCAGGGTCAGCTCCTGGATCAGCTCCTCGGTGTTGTCCGAGGCGGAGGTCATGGCGGTCATGCGGGCGGCATGCTCGCCGGTGCGGGCCTCCAGCAGGGCGGAGTGGACCTGGTTCACCAGGGTCAGCTCCAGCAGCCGTTCCAGTACGCTCTCCTCGTCCGGTTCGCAGATCACATCCCGGTCCTCCCCGCCCTCGGGAAGCTGCAGGGGCAGCAGGGTCGTCACGCAGGGGCTCTGCTGCAGCACCGAGCGAAAATGCTGGTACACCAGGCGCACCTCGCTCACCTCGCCCGAGGCGTAGAGCTGTTTCAGTTCCTCCGTCAGGCTCTGGGCCTCCTGGGCGGTGGGGGCGTCGCTGATCTCCAGGCGTTTGTCCACGCCGCCGATCAGATCCCGGCCCCAGCGGCCCGCCACATAGAGCAGGCTCTCCCGCTTTTCCTCGGCCCGGAGCTGCTCAAAATAGCGCAGCAGGCTGTGGTTGTAGGTGCCGCAGAGGCCGCGGTTGCCCACGATGAGCACATAGCAGAGCTTTCCCTCCTCCGACGCGGGCCGGAGATAGGGGCTTTTCCCCGCGGCGGCCCCGCCTCCCAGAGAGAGCAGGATCTCCCGGCTCTTCTCCGCGAAGCTGCGCAGGCGGGAGGCGGCAGTCTGGGTCTTGCGCAGCTTTGCCGCCGCCACCATTTTCATGGACTTGGTGATCTGCCGGGTGCTCTCCACACTTTTGATGCGCATGCGGATCGCGCGCAGATTGGCCAATACAATCACTTCCTCTTTGGCCCCCTTGCCTAAAGGGGGCTGTCACCGCCGCAGGCGGTGACTGGGGGATCTTCGAGAAGGAGAGAAGAAAGAAGAGTGAAAAGTGAAGAGGTATGGTGTCCGCTGCGCGGACGATTCTAAATTCATCACGCCGCAGGCGTGATACCACAACTATTCCCTATTCACTCTTCACTATTCACTTCCTCAAAAGCTTTCCTTGAACTCCGCGATGATCTCCCGCAGGCGCTGCAGCTCCTCCTTGGTGAGCTTGCGTCCGGAGAGGATCTCGCCCTCCAGCTGGGGCCACTTCTGGCGCACGAAGGGCAGCAGCTCCGCCTCGAAGCGGGCCACATCCTTCAGCTCCAGGGAATCGGCAAAGCCCTCGCTGACGGCGAAGATGCTGATCACCTGGTCGCTGGCCTCCATGGGGGCGTACTGGGGCTGCTTCAAAAGCTCGGTCATCCGATCGCCCCGGTGCAGGGTGGCCTGGGTGGCCTTGTCCAGGTCGCTGCCGAACTGGGCAAAGGCGGCCAGCTCCCGGTATTGGGCCAGCTCCATGCGGAGTCTGCCCGCCACCTGCTTCATGGCCCCAAGCTGGGCCGAGCCGCCCACACGGCTCACCGAAAGGCCCACGTTCACCGCGGGCCGGACGCCGGAGTTGAACAGATCCGTCTCCAGGAAGATCTGGCCGTCGGTGATGGAGATGACGTTGGTGGGGATATAGGCGGAGATGTCCCCCGCCTGGGTCTCGATGATGGGCAGGGCGGTCATGCTGCCGCCGCCCTCCTCGTCGCTGAGGCGGGCAGCCCGCTCCAGCAGACGGGAATGGAGATAGAACACGTCGCCGGGATAGGCCTCCCGTCCGGGGGGCCGGTGCAGCAGCAGGGAGATCTCCCGGTAGGCCACGGCCTGCTTGGACAGATCATCATAGACGATGAGCACGTCCCTGCCCTTGTACATGAAGTATTCGCCCATAGCGGCGCCGGCATAGGGCGCGATGTAGAGCATGGGCGCCGATTCCGAAGCGCTGGCGGACACCACGATGGTGTAGTCCATCGCGCCGCCCTGGCGCAGCTTTTCCACAAAGCCCGCCACGGTGGATTCCTTCTGCCCGATGGCCACGTAAATGCAGATCATGTCCTTCCCCTTCTGGTTCAGGATCGTGTCCAGGGCGATAGCGGTCTTGCCGGTCTGCCGGTCGCCGATGATGAGCTCGCGCTGGCCCCGGCCGATGGGGATCAGGGCGTCGATGGCCTTGATGCCGGTCTGCATGGGCACGGACACGCTCTTGCGGGCGATGACGC
>CAMOXK010000130.1 GCA_946629065.1 uncultured Clostridia bacterium | reverse complement strand
GTCCAAGCGTTGCCGCATAGGTTTGTCTACAGTCTGAGATGGCCTGCTGCAGTTTGCAGCAGGCCATCTTTGCGTCGATTCGCTTACCGGCACGCTCAGCAGAGTGTGAGGCGAATCTATGCCGTGTTATTTTTTCTTGCTCTCCTCGCTGAAGTCACAGAGCAGCCAGCGGAAGCCGCCGATGGGGGTGTCCACGGCGCGCTTGTCCACCGCTTCTCTGCTGATCAGGTCGGTGTATTCGCCCAGCTCGTTGAGATTGGTGCGGGCATCTCTCTCCCCAAAGTTGAAGAGAGCGATCAGCTTTTCGCCCCGGTAGTAACGGCCGATGCCCAGCACCTGGTCGCTTCCGGTGTTCACGATCCAGGTGTCCGCCGCCCCGTCAAAGACCCGGTGCTTGGCCCGGATGGCCTCCAGTCTGCGGATGGCGCCGAAGAGTCGTCCCTCCGGCGTTGTGGGATCGTTCCGCTTCTCGGCGGCGGCCCAGTCCATGTCGCCCCGGTGAAGATAGCGGCTGTCGTCCGCCTTCAGGGGATCGTCGTGGTAGGTATAGTCGTTTTCTCTTGCGATCTCATCCCCGCTGTAGAGCACGGGGATGCCACTGAGGGTGAACATGTAGGCGTGCAGCATCTCGTCCACCCGCAGTGCCCAGTCCAGAAGTCTCTCACTGCCCAGCTTTCGGGCGGCCTCCACCCCGCAGAGAGAGGCGGTGGTGCCGCAGAGGCGGGCGTCTCCCAGCGTGGGGTCGTTGTTGTACAGCTCACCCCGGGCGGGGCTGCCCTCCCACGCGCCGGTGAGATAGTCGTTCAGGAATTTCTTGTGGGCCACCTCGTCCACGCCGAACCAGCGCAGGAAGTCATAATCCAGACCCCAGCCGATGTCGTCATGGCAGCGCAGATAGTTGAGGAAGCCGTATTCCTTGGGCAGGGCAAAGACCTGCTCCAGCTGGTGGCGCAGAAGGCGCACGTCTCTGGTGGCCACGGTGTGCCAGGTGCTGGCCATGGTGGTCACGTTGTAAAGCAGGTGGCATTCGGGCTTGTCCACGCTGCCGAAGTAGGGCACCACCTTGCTGGGCTCCATCACCACTTCGCCCAGCAGCAGGGTCCCCGGACACACGATCTCACAGGCAATGCGCATGATGCGCACCAGGGTGTGCACCTGGGGGAGATTGCGGCAGTTGGTGCCCAGCGCTTTCCAGATATAGGGCACCGCGTCCAGGCGAATGATGTCCACGCCCTGGTTGCAGAGATAGAGCATATTGGCGGTCATGTCGTTGAAGACCACAGGGTTTCTGTAGTTCAGGTCCCACTGATAGGGGTAGAAGGTGGTCATGACCACCTTGCCGGCCTCCTGGCACCAGGTGAAGTTGCCCGGAGCCGTGGTGGGGAAGACCTGGGGCACGTCTTTTTCGAAGCGGAAGGGGATCTCCCAGTTGTCAAAGAAAAAGTAGCGCTCCTGGAAGGCCCGTTCGCCCGCCCTGGCTCTCCTGGCCCACTCGTGGTCCTCACTGGTGTGGTTCATCACAAAGTCCAGGCAGACGGAGATGCCCCGCTTGTGGCAGTCCTGCGCCAGAGCGGCCAGATCCTCCATGGTGCCAAGCTCCGGCTGGACCTTCCGGAAATCGGCCACGGCGTAGCCGCCGTCGCTGCGCCCCTCGGGGCTTTCCAGCAGAGGCATCAGGTGCAGATAGTTCACGCCGCACTCCTGCACATAGTCCAGCTTTTCCCGCACGCCCTGCAGCGTGCCGGCAAAGGCCTTCACGTACATCAGCATGCCAACCAGGTTGTGGCCCTTGTACCAGGAGGGGTCCTTCTCCCGCCTGGCGTCCATCCTGCGCAGGGCGGTGGAACGCTCCTGCCAGGCGCTGTACAGCATATCCGCAAAGTTTTCGTATGCCAGCTCGTCGTTGCGGTAAAGCGCGGAGAACAGCTCCTTCAGCTCCTGCTCATGGCGCTGGAAGCGTCCCGAAAAGGTTTTGCTCCAAACAGGTTTTTTCATCTGTCTTTCCTCCCGGCCCATCGGCTGTTTGATCTGCCATACGGGCAATTATTGATTCAGTTTACCATGATATGCCGCAAGAATCAAGAAAAGGATCGGCCACAAAGCCGATCCTTTTCATCCATGTTTCCGATCCTCGCCGGGGAGCGCTTAGCCCAGCTGCGGCAGGTACCAGTCCTCATAGTGCTGGGGCATCATGTCCTCGTAGAGCATGTCCGAGGTGTCCGCCTCCCGCACATCGTCCCAGCGCATGCCCCAGGGACGCAGAATATAGTAGACCAGCACGGAATCCTCGCTGTTTTCCGCATCGGAATATGTAAAGCTGAAGGCGATGGTGTGCTCCAGCCTGCTCTCCGGCCCCTCGCCTGGATCGCAGGACCAGGTGTTGCTGCCGTAAGCAATGTCGATGAAGCTGCCGTAGCGGCAGATCATCTTTCCGTGCTCGGTGAGACCCTGGGCAAAGCGCACGTCGGCGCTGAGCTCCGGCTCCTCCTGACTTGTGATGTCAAAAATACGGATGCTCCCTTCGCTTCCGTCCACATCGATCTGGGCCACCACATCCCAGCTGTCGTCCTGCTGCTCCCGGAATCTGCCTCTGGCCTGGGTAAAGACGGCCCAGCCGTACCACTTCCCGCCCCACCAGGCGCTGTAGTCCGGAGCGGGCGCCAGAACCGGAACGATGGCAGAGTCTTCCGTAGCAGACGCCTCCGGGACCGCGGTTTCCGCCGCGGGAGCGTCCACAGGCATTTCTACGGTGACCGTGGGTTCCGGCCCGGCAGATTCCTGGACGGGCGGCTCCACGGCGTCACCGCAGGCGCAAAGTCCCAGAGCCATGCACAGGATCAGCAGCAGAATAAGAATCTTTTTCATAGCGCTTCCTCCTTACGGATGAAAGTACAGCCTTTTTACTTCACTATAGCATGCCGTCTGCCTTTTGTCCATTGTCAAAAAGACGCGAAGCGGGTCTTGCATTTTTCGCCCGGTTCTTTTATTATGAGGGTCAGAAGACACGGCGCCCGATGGCCTTGCGTCGAGCCAAGCTGCATTTCAAGCGTGAGAAAACAGAAACGGGGGAGGACAAGCGGATGCGTCAGCAACAGAAAGAACAGGGAAAGAGCGGCTTTCGCCGGGTGATGGAGGGCATCCTGTCCTTCCTGGGCCTTCTGCTCTCCCTGGCGATCCTCTGGGCGGTGGGCAGGCAGGCCCTGGATTATTTTGCCCTTCGTCCCACACAGACGGTGATTGCGGCCCCGAAGGAGAGCCCCGTGACCGCGAGCCCCGCGCCCACAGAGGCACCCACGCCGGAACCCACCCCGGAGCCCACGCAGGAACCGACCCCGGAACCCACCCCGGAGCCCACGCCGGAACCCACTCCCGAGCCGGTGCACTACACCATCCCCGAGGACGCCAACGCCGGACCTGCGCCGGATGAGAGCTGCTATGGCGTCGTCAGCATGGACGAGCCGGAAAAGCTCCTGGAGGTCATTCAGAATGCCCGGGACCGGGGCCTTCTGGGCCCGGACGAGGAGGTCGCCTTCGATCCCTCCGTGGAATTCTATCGCGGCATCTACAGCCGGGACATCGAGTACTATCTGGACGACAGCATCCTGGTCCTGCTCTGGAAGGAAAACATGGACGGCATGTGCTGCACCTTCACCGAGGTGAAGATTGCCGATCCCTCCCAGTTCCGCCGGAAGCTGGCGGATGACACCTTCGATTCCGGGAGCCAGTATTTTGCCACTGAGCTTGCCCGGCAGACCAAGGCCGTGGTGGCCATGAACGCGGATTACTACCGCT
>CAMOXK010000129.1 GCA_946629065.1 uncultured Clostridia bacterium | reverse complement strand
AATCAGAGCACATATTTTCCGGGAGGCGCCGCAGACGATTTAATCAGCGTTTACTTAAGCCAAACTCCACGTAAAAAGCTCCGAAAATCGCTTGGAAGGAAGCGTTTTCGGAGCTTTTTCAATATGTTGCAGCGGTGCGGTTTTATCTCTTCGCAGGCTTTCTCAAGCTCTGCCAGGTACGGATCCGGCCTTGTCCGCCAGGGCGCAGAGCTCCTCGTAGCTGAGGGAGCCCGCCTGATTGTAGGTCACCACCCCGTCGGGGCTGAGGATGATGGTCTGGGGCAGGACGGCGGAGGCGCCCAGAAGCTGTGCCACGCTCCCGTCCTCGTCCACGGCAAAGGGCATGGTGAAGGAGTAGTCTGCAAGATAAGCCGCCACGTCCGCAGTCACCGGCGGAGTGTGCAGCGCCAGCACGGCCACCGTGTTGCCCCGCTCCCGCGAAAGCCGCTCAAAGTTCGGCAGCTCCCGGACGCAGGGCGTGCACCAGGTGGCCCAGAGATTGATCACCACGATTTTGCCCCGCTGTTCGGAGAGGGAAAAGCTGTTGCCGTCCACGCACTGGACGCTGAAGTCTGGCAGCGCATCCCCCACCCCGGCCCCGGGGGAGGGGGCCGCCTCCGGCAGATTCACACACAGGAGCACCGCCGCAAGCAGCAGCAGCGCCGCCGCCCAGAGCAGGCGGCGGATTTTTTTCGTCATGACTGCGCCTCCTTTTCAGGCGTCTCCGGCCCTCTCAGCACGATCCTGCCCGCCCGGAAGGAGATGGCCTGCACCGGGCAGACCTCTATACAGCTGCCGCAGTGGACACATTCACTGTCGCCCACCCGGCGGATGTCCATGGGGCAGCGGCGGAGACAGGTGCCGCAGCCGATGCAGCGGCCCTCGTCCAGCTTCACCCCCAGCAGAGCCAGCTTTGCCATCAGACCGTAGAGGGCGCCAAGTGGGCAGACAAAACGGCAGAAGCAGCGAAAGACGAAGACACTTGCCGTGAGGATCAGCAGCATCATGGCGCATTTCCACCAGAAGAGGCCTCCGGCCATGGCCCGCAGGGCGCCGTTTGCCGGGTGGAGAAGCAGCAGGACCGCCCCCTCCAGCGTGCCCGCCGGGCAGATGAATTTGCAGAAGCCGGGCAGGGGCAGCCGGCGAAAAGCGTACCAGGCGGGAATGGCCAGCACGAAGATCAGCAGCACCGCGTATTTGAGGCGGCTGAGCTTTCTCGTCAGAGGACTTTTTTGCAGCTTTTTGGTGGGGATCTTGTGCAGCAGCTCCTGCAGAAGCCCGAAGGGGCACAGAAAGCCGCAGATGACCCGGCCCAGCAGCAGGGAGAAAAGCAGCAGCAGCCCAACCACGTAAAAGGCCGGGCGGTCCGCCGAGGCGGCCACCGCGTTTTGCAGCGCGCCCAGCGGACAGGCGGCCACCGCCCCCGGGCAGGAATAGCAGTTGAGCCCCGGGACGCACAGACTTTTCAGCGGCCCTGTATAGATCTGTCCCTCGGCAAAGCCCTTCAGGTGGGCGTTATAGAGCAGTGCCGAATAGAGCTGGATCAGCCGCCGGGTCATGGGCTTTTTCCGCATTTCAGCCAAGGCCGATGCACTCCGAACAGATCCGGATGGCCTTGGCCAGCACGTCCCGGGCCCCTCCGTTCAGGATGCCCAGGGCCACCAGCGCAAGACCCAGGATAAACAGCGCCGCCCACAGCGCCTGTTTTTTCTTCATTTCCCCGCCTCCCGAAAGCTGATCGTAAAGTCCTGGCTCTTGGCCTCGGCGGTCCATTCCGTCGGACCCTCCGGCTCCCAGCCCGCCGGGATACTGACGATCTGGACGTGGTACGCCTCCGGCGCGCCGGTGAAGACGGCGGCGCCGCCCTCGCCGGAAATGACGGGCGTGCAGGCGCTGTCGGTGCAGAAATTGATCATCACACCGGCGATGCCCGCGCCGTCTTCCCCTTGGCAGGAGACCGTATAGGTGCAGAGCGCGTCCTCTGCGCCAGCCTTGTCCGCTCCCGCCCCGGCGCCGCAGCCGATGAGGCAGGCCGCCAACAGGAGCAGGGCGAGCGGGATAAAGTGTTTTTTCATAACAAAGCACCTCTTGAACATCGCGGCAAGGTTGTCCTGCCGTGCTGTACCAGTCATTTTAACAGAAATACGCGGATCCTACAAGGGCCATCGGGATCGCCGACGGCCGCAGCATAGAATCAGCCCATCCCGGAGGGCCAGATGAGAAAAATAACTTTACAAGGGGAAAACGGCTCTCTATACTGAATCATAGAAGAGAGGGCTTTTGCGGAGAAAAAGGACAGGAGGGAAAACCATGCAATATAGAAAAGACCGGAAGGGAAACGAACTGAGCATTCTGGGCTACGGCTGCATGCGCTTTACCAAGAAGGGCAGCGGCATCGACGTGGAAAAGGCGGAGCGGGAGCTGCTGGCCGCCTACCGGGCCGGGGTCAACTACTATGACACCGCCTACATCTATCCCGGCAGCGAAGCCGCCCTGGGCCAGATCCTGGAACGGAACGGCATCCGGGACAAGGTGAACATCGCCACAAAGCTGCCCCAGTACCTCATCGGAAACCGCGCCGCCTTGGACCGTTATTTTGACGAGGAGCTGAGCCGCCTGCGCACGGATCATGTGGACTACTACCTGATGCATCATCTCACGGACGTGGCCATGTGGGAAAAGCTCAAGAAGGTGGGCATCCTGGACTGGATCCGGGAGAAGAAGGAGAGCGGCGCCATCCGCAACATCGGCTATTCCTATCACGGCAACACCGAGAATTTCCTGAAGATCCTGGAAGACTACGACTGGGACTTCTGCCAGATCCAGTATAACTACCTGGACGAGGTGGCCCAGGCGGGAAAGAAGGGCCTGCAGGCCGCGGCGGCCAAGGGCATGGCCGTGATGATCATGGAGCCTCTCCGGGGCGGCAAGCTTGTAAACATGCTGCCGGAGGCGGCCAGAAAGGCCATGGAGGAGAGCGGACGGGGCTGGAGCCCCGCCGAATGGGGCCTTCGCTGGCTCTATGACCAGCCGGAGGTCACCGTGGTCCTCTCCGGCATGAACTCCGTTGAGATGGTGGAGGCCAACTGCCGCACGGCCGGTGAAGCCCAGGCCAGGTCCTTCACCGAAGCGGACTTTGCCGTCCTGGAAAAGGTGAAGCGCGCCATCCTGGAGAAGGAGCGGGTGGGCTGCACCGGCTGCCGCTACTGCATGCCCTGCCCCAAGGGCGTGGACATTCCGGGCATCTTCCGCTGCTGGAACACCATGTACACCGAATCGAAAAGCGCGGGCCGCAGCCAGTTCATCCAGACCGTGGGACTGACGCGGGAACCGGCCTTTGCCTCCCAGTGCGTCCGCTGCGGCAAGTGCGAGCAGCACTGCCCCCAGTCCATCCCCATCCGGGAAAAGCTGCAGGAGGCGGACAAGGACCTGCGCCCCCTGCCCTATAAGATCGCCATTCAGGCCACCCGGGCCTTCATGTTCCGCAAGCCTGCCGGAAAGTGACCCGGCGGCAGAAAGGAGACAGCACATGAGCATCGGTCTGGACAAAAAGCTGGGCTTCGGCACCATGCGCCTGCCGCTCAAGGATGCGGAGGACCCCAAAAACATTGACCTGGAGAGCTTCCGGCAGATGGCGGATCTGTTCCTTGCCAGGGGCTTTTGCTACTTCGACACCGCCTATCCCTATCACGGCGGATTCTCCGAGGAGGCGGTGCGCAAATGCGTGGCGGAGCGCTATCCCCGGGAGCGCTTTCTGCTGGCGGATAATACTACTTTCAAATAAGAAGCTTTAAAAAGGATTGCGAGACTTCAATTGCG
>CAMOXK010000128.1 GCA_946629065.1 uncultured Clostridia bacterium | reverse complement strand
GCATCTTCTGCTCGGCGATCTTGCGCACGTCTTCCATGCTGATGGTGGCAACCTTGTCCCGCTGGGGAACACCGGAAGCGGTCTCAATGCCGCAGGCCTTCTTGATGAGAAGGGCGGCAGGAGGAGTCTTGCAAACGAAGGTGAAGCTGCGGTCGGAGTACACGGTGATGACAACGGGGATCATCAGGCCCATGTCGGCCTTGGTGCGCTCGTTGAAATCCTTGGTGAACAGACCGATGTTAACGCCGTACTGGCCCAGAGCGGGGCCGACGGGGGGCGCCGGAGTCGCTTTGCCGGCAGGAACCTGGAATCTAACGTATCCTACTACTTTCTGTGCCATGGTAGCACCTCTTTCTTATTATTGTTTGATGACTTCGACCTGGTCGAGCTCCAGATCCACCGGAGTCTCGCGGCCGAACATGGAAACGACGACGCGGACCCGGTTCTTCTCGGGCTCCAGCTCGTCCACCGTGCCGAGGAAGCCGGCCAGAGGCCCGTCAATGACCTTGACCTCGTCGCCCACGGCATAGCCTACCACGATCTCGCGGCGTTCCACGCCCAGATCGTAAATTTCCTGCTCCGTCAGGGGGATGGCCTTGCCATCGGAGCCCACGAAGCCCGTTGCACCGCGCACATTGTGGATCAGGTGCCAGCTGTCGTCCGTCAGGATCATCTTCACCAGCACGTAACCGGGGAACACCTTGCGCTCCACCGTCTTCTCACCGTTGTCGGTGAATTCGGTGACGGTTTCCATGGGGATGTTCACTTCCCGGATCAGATCGGTCATCTTGCGGTTTTCCGCGGCTTTCATCACAGCCGCGGCAACGGCGTTCTCATAACCGGAGTACGTGTGCACCACGTACCATTTTGCTTCTTCAGCCATTTCACTCAACCCGCAAACCGGAACAGCAGGTTCACCGCGAGGCTCGCGATCATATCCGCGCCCCACAGCACCAGTGCGGAGACCAGCATGAACACAACGGATACCGCGGTATTCTTGGCGAGAGCCTTCGGGGTGGGCCATACCACCTTTTTCAGCTCGCTCTTCATCTCGCGGAACCACTTGCCGACTCTCTTAAAGAAGCCGGGCTTGCTGTCGTCCTTCTTCACGGCGGTGACGGCCTTTGCAGGAGCGCCCTGCACTTTCTTTTCTTCAGCCATTTTCACGCATCCTTTCTGAAGTCACTTGGTCTCGACGTGCTTGGTATGCTTCCGGCAGAAGGGGCAGTATTTGCTCCGCTCCAAACGGTCGGACGTATTCTTTTTGTTCTTGACCGTGTTGTAGTTTCTCTGCTTGCATTCGTCGCAACGAAGGGTAATCTTTACTCTTGCGCCTGCAGCCATTGTTCGGCACCTCCTATTTTATTTACTCACGATCCGTGAGCATTGCCTCCCTGTTTGGACGCCGGGGCCCTCCGCACGCGGAAAAAAGCGCGCAAAAAGAAACCTCTCGTCCGACAGGTAAAACAGAGTATAGCACAGGCAAATCCCCGGGTCAACACTTTTTTGCGGAAAAATCCGGCTTTTTCCAATCCTTTTTCCTCTTTGGCTCCCCTGTCAAGGGGAGCTGTCTGCCGCTAGGCAGACTGAGGGGCCTTTTTCCTCTTTGGCTCCCCTGTGCAAGGGGAGCTGTCGCGGCGCGTTTCACGCAAGCGCCGTGACTGAGGGGTTGTCCCGCCCGCCCCGTTCCTCTTAGACTCCCCTGTGCAAGGGGAGCTGTCTGCCGCCAGGCAGACTGAGGGGTCTTTTTCCTCTTAGGCTCCCCTGTGCAAGGGGAGCTGTCGCGGCGCGTCTCACGCAAGCGCCGTGACTGAGGGGTTGTCCCGCCCGCCCCGTTCCGCTTAGGCTCCCCTGTGCAAGGGGAGCTGTCTGCCGCCAGGCAGACTGAGGGGTCTTTTTCCGCTTAGGCCCCCTTGTCTAAAGGGGGCTGTCAGCCGTCGGGCTGACTGGGGGATATCTTTTTCCTCTTAGGCTCCCCTACCTAAGAAAGGGAGAGGGAAGAGTGAAAAAGGAAGAGGGAAAAGTCAGCGCAGGGGGTAACGGCGCGATGAAGGCATCGCGCCCTGCGCGGGCGTTCCGTTCCCGTCGTAGGGGCCGCCGCCCTCGGCGGCCCGAAGCCTCCCTCCCTGAGGGAGGTGTCATCCGGCGTGTCACGCCCGCCGGATGACGGAGGGAGTCTCTTCCCCTCCACGCGGGGAGCGATCCCCGGATCGCCGGAGGAGCATCCGCGCACCCTCAATTCCGCGCTCCGAATTCCGCATTCCCGCTTGCAGGTGAGGCGGGAACATGCTATGATATACATGAAGAAGTTTCCCGAAGGAAACAAGCAAGGAGAAACCATAGGCATGAACGTATCCCAGGCATTGGAGTATATCAACGGCACCCGCTGGATGGGGTCCCGGCCCGGTCTCAGCCGGGTGCGGGAACTGCTGGACCGGCTGGGCCGCCCGCAGGATGCCCTGCGCTTCGTCCACATCGCCGGCACCAACGGCAAGGGCAGCTGCGCGGCCATGCTGGCAAGCATCCTCAGAGCCGCCGGCTATCGCACGGGGCTCTATACCTCCCCGTATCTTTTCCGCTTCAACGAGCGCATGCAGGTAAACGGCGAGCCCATCTCCGACGAGGATCTGGCCGATGTGGTCACCGCCCTCCGGCCCCATGCCGACGCCATGGAGGATCACCCCACGGAGTTTGAGCTGATGACCGCCGCAGCCTTCCTCTGGTTCAAGCAGCAGCACTGCGACATCGTGGTGCTGGAGGTAGGGCTTGGCGGCAGGCTGGACGCCACCAACGTCATCGACGCCCCGGAGGCCGCCGTCATCATGAACATCGGCCTGGATCACACCGAGATCCTGGGGGACACCCTGGAGAAGATCGCCGCGGAAAAGGCGGGCATCTTCAAGCCCGGCTGCGAGGCCGCGGTCTACGACCAGGGGGAGAGCGTGATCCGCGTTCTGCAGGAGAAGGCCCGGGAGACCGGGACAAGCCTGCGCCTTGCGGACTTTTCCCAGCTGCAGCCGGAGTTTGACAGCCTGGAGGGGCAGACCTTCCTCTATCGGGGCGAGCCCTATGCCCTGGCCCTGTTGGGGGACCACCAGCTGCGCAACGCCGCCGTGGTCCTGGAGGCCGTGGAGATCCTCCGCCGCCGTGGCTGGGTGCTGGACCGCGAGGCCGTGGAGCACGGGCTTTACGCCACCGTCTGGCCCGCCCGCTTTGAGCTTGTCAGCGAGGAGCCGCCCTTCATCGTGGACGGGGGCCACAATCCCCAGTGCGCTCAGACCGTGCGGGACAACCTCCTCCGCTATTTCCCCTCCCAGCGCCGGGTGCTGCTGGTGGGCGTGCTTGCGGACAAGGATTATCCCGCTCTGTTCGAGATCCTCAACGAGGCGGCGGACGCTTGGGTCTGCGTTACGCCGGACAGTCCCCGCGCCCTGCAGGCTGAGAAATTGGCGGAGCATCTTTCCCGCTTCGGCAAGCCCGTCACCGTCTGCGAGACCATCCCCCTGGGGGTGGACGCCGCCCGGGAACAGGCCGGGGAGGACGGCATGGCCTGCTCGGTAGGCTCCCTCTACATGGCCGGCGCTGTCCGCGCCTGCTTTGGACTCAATTAGTTTTACCTGTTTCCCCCTCATGGGGAAGTGGCGCGAAGCGCCGATAGGGGCTGTACATTGACGAACACCCCCCTTCCGTCTCGCTTCGCTCGACACCTCCCCCGGAGGGGGAGGCAAGAAAGGAGCGTGACTGCGTATCCGAATCATGGCCATCGATTATGGCGACCAGCGCATCGGCCTGGCCGTCTCGGACCTGCTTGGCATGATGGCGGGGG
>CAMOXK010000127.1 GCA_946629065.1 uncultured Clostridia bacterium | reverse complement strand
GTTCCTGGGCCAGCGGGGCGGCGCCATCGGCGAGACCTGCATCCTGGCCCTGCTGATCGGCTTTGCCTACTTACTGCTTCGCAAGGTCATCCGCTGGGAGATCCCGGTGATCTTTGTGGGCACCGTGTTCCTCCTGAGCCTTGTGTTCGGCGGCTTCAACACCGCCGTGTATGAGGTCCTGGCCGGCGGCCTGGTGCTTGGCGCCGTGTTCATGGCCACCGACTACACCACCACCCCCATCACCCTGAGAGCCCGGATGCTCTTTGCTCTGGGCTGCGGTATCATCACCTTCGTGATCCGCTGGTTCTGCGCACTGCCGGAGGGCGTGTCCTACTCCATCCTGTGCATGAACATTCTGGCCCCCTGGCTGGAAAAGTGGACCCGGAGAAAGCCTCTGGGAGGTGTCTGATATGAAGAAAGTACTGCTGAGCGTTCTGTGCCTGGCGCTGCTGCTGGCCGTGATGGCCGCGGGCGTCCTGGGCGTCAACGCCTATACCGCTCCCATCGTGGCGGAAAATGAGCGCCTGGCCGAGGAGGCCAGACTTGCAGCCGAGAAGGAAAAGCTGGGCGACTCCGTCCTGCTCTATGACCGGGAGAATCCTGCCGATTCCACCCTGGAGGTCACGGCGGACACCGTGCAGAAGGTCTATGCCGACGAGAGCAAGCAGGTCTATACCCTGAGCCTTGCCACCTTCCAGGGCTACACCAAGGAGCTGCCCATCGAGCTGACCCTGATCGTGGACTATGAGGGACGCATCGTCTCCCTCAGCGTGGACAGCACCGGCGAGACCAAGGAGCTGAGCGAGGACTTCCTGCCCAGCTTTGAAGGTCAGGATTCTACCCTGGCTGAGGTGCAGCTGGTGGCCGGCGTCACCTTCTCCTCCTCCGCCATCAAGAACGCCGTGAACGACGGCTTCAACACCCTCATCGACAACGGCCTCTTCGCCGCCGCCGAGAAGGGCGAGGATCAGCTGCTGAACGAGCTGCTGCCTCTGGTGTTCCCGGGCCTTGTGAACAAGGCCGGCGCCGTCCAGGGCGAGGAGCTTGCCGCCTCCGGCAGTGTGACCGGCGGCTTCAAGGCCCTCAACGGCAGCGGCTGCGCCTGGTTCGTGGACAAGGGACAGAAGCTTCTGGCCGTTTGCACGCCCCTTGGCGGGGTGAGCCTCTATGATCCCGCGGGCGAGAACGTCACCGAGAGCGCCGACGCCGCCCTCATCGAGGAGCTGCAGAGCCTGACGAATGAGAATCTGGAGGACAATTCCTCCTCCCAGCTCAAGGCCCTTGGCCGCGTGCTGCCCGAGGGCGCTGAGCCTGTGGCCGTGGAGATCCCCGGCCTTGCCAACTGCATCACCGGCGCCTGGACCGTGGAGACCGAGGAGGGCACCCTCTATGCCTTCGCCGCGAATCCCTACGGCTACTCCAACGAAGTGATGCAGGTCTACTACGTCCTGGACGAGACCGGCGCCATCAGCGCCTTCCGCGTGTCCGAGCTGATCCTCCACTCCGAGTATTTCAGCGACTACACCCTGGACGAGAAGGCCTACAAGGAGAACTTCGTCGGCATGACGGCGGAGAGCTTTACTGTTGAGGATACCCTCATCGCCGGCGCCACCATGAGCTCCGACGCCATGGAGACCGCCACAAGAGATGTGTTTGAAGCCTTCGCGCTTCTGACGGGAAACAGGGGGTGAGCACATGAAAGAACGTAAAGAGCTGTTTCGCAATCCTGTGATGCTGCTGTTTCTGGGCACGGCCCCGGCGCTGGCTGCCAGCACCGACGTGCGCGCCGCCCTCGGCATGAGCATCGCCGTGATGGGCGTGCTGCTGTGCTCGGCCCTGGTGCTGGGCCTTGTGCGCAAGCTCATCCCGCAGGAAGCAAAACTTGCCGCTGTTACCCTGGTGGTGGCGGGCTTTGCCTCCATGGCGCAGCTGCTGCTCCAGGCGCTGCTGCCGAGCCTCTTTGAAATGCTGGGCTTCTATCTGGCCATCCTGGCGGTGGACCTGCTGCTCTTCGGCTCCGGTGAGGACGCCGCGGACTTCGGTCTGGGCAAGGGTCTGCTGAGCGCCCTGGAAAACGGCTTCTGCTTTGCGGTGTTCGTGCTGCTGCTGGCCGGTATCCGGGAGATCTTCGGCGCGGCCAGCCTTGCCGGCAGCCCCATCGAGGCCTTGAAGGACTATAAGATCCCCATGCTGCTGCAGGTCCCCGGCGGCCTTGTGGTGTACAGCATCCTGCTGGCCCTCTTCAACAAGCTCTTCCCGGGTCGGGAAGAAGCGGGAGAGAACACCTGCGCCGCTGTGGGCATCCCCTGTGAGGAGAAGGAGGCGGAAGCATGAAAGAAAGCATTCTGCTGGTTCTGGGCTTTGTCCTGGTGAACAACTACGCCCTGAGCGCGGGCCTTGGCCTGACGCCCCTGCTGGGCTTTTCCAAGAAGGGTGAGAAGCTCCTGACCCTGGGCCTTGCGGTCACGGTGGTCACGGTGCTCTCCTCCCTGATCCTCTGGCTCCTGCGGGAGACCATCCCCGGCTACTGGCTGATCCTGACTGCCGTCACCGTGATCCTGGTGCTGGTGTACCTGCTGCAGCTTCTCTGCGGCAAGAAGCTTGGCGTCTGGTTTCCGGTGATCGCCCTGAACAGCGCGGTGCTGGCCGCCGCCCTGAAGCTTCAGGAGGCGGAGAGCCTCGGCGAGGTGCTGCTGCGCTCCCTGGGCATCGGCCTGGGCTTCCTCTTCGGCCTGTTCCTCCTCACCGGGGTCCAGGAGAAGCTGGAGCATGACCAGGCGCCCAAGGCCTTCCGGGGCTTCCCCCTGCAGATCCTGGCCGCCGCCATCGTGGCCCTTGCCCTCACCGCCTTCCAGTTCAAGTGAAAGCAAAAGGAAAGCTGCGCTGGGACCTGGTGCTGATCGCGGCCCTGCTGCTGCTCTCCGGCGTCCTCTATCTGGCGCTCAATCACGGGCGCCAGGAGGGGGGCCAGGTGGTGGTGCGCGTGGACGGTGTGGAGGTGGAGCGCCACTCCCTTTCCCTCAGCGGCACCTTCTCCCTGAACGGGGGCAGCAACATTCTGGTCATCGAAAACGGGCAGGCCTGGCTCTCCGATGCCAACTGCCCGGACCATATCTGCGTCAAGCAGGGCAAGATCCACTACACCGGCCAGGTCATCACCTGTCTGCCAAACCGCCTCACCGTCACGGTGGAGGGCGGAGAAAGTAACGGCATCGACCTGGTGGTAGGATAAGGACAGCAACGCATGAAAACCAAAAAAATCACGGTCATGGCCATGTGCATCGCGCTGGCCATGATCCTCTCCTATGTGGAAAGCCAGATCCCCTCCCCGGGCATCCCGGGGGTGAAGCTGGGCTTGGCGAACCTGGCGGTGATCTTTGCCCTGTATAAGCTGGGCTGGAAGGAGGCTGCCGGCATCTCCCTGCTGCGGGTTCTGCTGGTGAGCCTGCTCTTCGGCCATGTGGCGAGCCTGCTGTACTCCGCCGCCGGCGCGGCCCTGAGCCTTCTGGGCATGATCCTCCTGCGGCGGATCCCCCAGTTCAGCTGCGTTGCCGTCAGCGTCACGGGCGGGGTGCTGCACAACATCGGCCAGATCCTGATGGCCTGGGCCCTCATGGGCTCCAACGTCATCTACTATCTGCCGGTACTGCTCTTCAGCGGCACCGTTGCCGGCGTCGTCATCGGCATCGTGGCGGCCCTGCTCATCCGCCGCATCCGCATCGACTGAAAAGGGCTGTGAAAAAGTCGGATGATAAAGGATCGGCTTAATCACTGGCTTGTAGGGGACGGCGTCCTCGACGTCCCGGCGGAAAGAGCGAAATAAAACAGGAATCTCCGGCGAATTCGGACTTTTTTAGCCGTTTTCGCCGGAGATTTCCATATCAT
>CAMOXK010000126.1 GCA_946629065.1 uncultured Clostridia bacterium | reverse complement strand
CCTTGTCCAGCATGGGAGCGGCCAGGCCGCCGTGAAGCTGGGCCACGCGGCGGGCAAGGCCCGTGAAGCTGAACACCTCCGCCGTGAGGGAGAGGCTGTCCCCGCAGATGCGGCAGAGCTCCCGCTCCGCCTCGTGGCTGTACTGCTCCGGCACTAAGAGCATATGGTTCTTTTCCCGGTTTTCCACGGCCCGGCGCAGCTCCTGATAGATGGCCGCTGTCTTGCCGGTCCCGGCCTTTCCGATGATGAAGCGCAGCATCCCGGCGCCTCCCTTTCTCTCTGCCCGACCGGGAGATCCGGCCGGGGATGTTTTTCTTCATTGTAGCAAATCCCGCCGCCGCTTGCAAGAAAAGGGAAGAGGGAAAAGTGAAGAGCGAAACACGGCACCCCGCAGGCTTCTGCCCGGAGAGTGCCGTGTTGCGTGTTTTCTTGTGCACCCGCTTGGCGATGCATCAGGACATGCGTCCCCAAGCGTCCCCGTGATCCGCCGGATCAAAGCGCCCTGTCACACCGCCATTTCCATCCAGCGCCGTTTCACGACCGTGCCGTATCGCAGCTGGCAGGGCGGCAGTTCCTCGCCAAGCAGGTGCTTGACGCAGAGGTAGGGCAGGTTGACGCCGGCCAGGGCAAAATACGGGATCCCTGCCGTGATCCGGGGATTGCACTCCAGGATCAGCGGCGTCCCGTCCGCGCGCAGGCGCAGGTCGAAGCCGATGTTGCCATCCAGACCCAGCTGCTCCGTCACCCGGGAGCAAAGTGCCAGCACCTCAGGCGCGTCCACGATCTGTGCATCAAGCATGATGCTGTTTTCCATCCGCAGGCTTTTCCGGCAGCAGCCCACCAGGGTTTTGCCCTGATCCGCCAGGAGATCCACCGAATACTCCGCACCGGGGAGGTATTCCATGACCAGCAGCTCCGGAAAAACATCCGCCTCCTCCAGGATCGCGGCAAGCTCCTCCAGCCGGAGGACGCCGGCGCTGGGCTTTTCGTGCAGGAACAGGTCAAAGCGGGATGCCCTGGCGTCCAGGATGCGGAAGCCCCTGCTGCCGCTGCCCCTGGCGGCCTTGACGCACACGCGCTTTTCCGGGTAGCCCAGCAGCGCTGCCTTTTCCCGCAGCTCCTCCACGCTCCCGACCGAGGCATAGTCCGCGCAGGGAAGGCCCTGCCCGCGCAAAGCATCCAGCAGCCGCTTCTTGTCGTTTGCGATGGCAAGCGCGGCGGGCTCGGACACCGAAACCCTGGTGCCCACCGCGGCAAAGCGGTCCCGGTTCTCGGCCAGGGCGTTCAATTCCACCGACATGATGGGAAGCAGGACGTCGATCTTCTCTTTTTTGCAGATGTCAAGCAGCGCGTCCACATAGGCGGGGTCGTCCCCCCGGGGGACCGGGTAGGCCGCGTCGCACATCTGCAGTATCGTGGGGTCCGCGCTCATGTCCGCGCCGACGAGACGGATCTCCCGCTCACCGTTTTGCTTCAGGCAGGCCATGGTGCCCGGCATGTAAACATTCCCCGCGGCGGTGATCAATACATTGCAGCTTTTCATATGCCTCATCCCATTCAAAAAACATAGGTCCGGAGCAGATCCTCTCCGGTTTCGGCCCGCTTCATCAGGACATAGTCATCCCGATCCGTGTGGGCCGCCATGGCGCAGTTCGGCTGGATAAAGGGCGGCTTCAGCACATTGGAATAGCCTCCCACATTGCCGAAAATCACATAATCCCCCACCGCAAGCTGCCCGGAAAAGGCCCGGAACATCACATCCTGCTCCAGGCAGGTATAGCCCGTCAGGTCGATGGCGTCGTACCGCTGCTGCGGCCTGCCGCCGGAGACCACCCGAACGGGAAGCTGCTTGAGGGTACAGGTCTCTCCCAGCACGTGGATACCGGTGTCCAGCACGGCAAAATGCCGTCCCCGCACCGTTTTGATGGCCTGCACCCGGGAGATGCAGTCCACATAGCGGCTGACCAGGGTCGTTCCCGGTTCGGTGATCAGCCAGGGGCCTTCCTGACCCCGGTAATGCTCCGTCATCAGAGCCGCGGTGGCAAGGGCGTAGTCCTCATAGTCCGGCACGTGGTCAAACTGGGAGGCCAGAGCAGGCTCCATGCTGCCGAACATGCCGCTGCCCAGGTTCAGGTAAGCGGGGGGACCGTCAAAAAACCGGTCGGCCAGGGCAAGCATCGTCTCCATCCTGGCCCGCCAGGCTGCCTGGCTGCGGCAGCGGCTGATGTGACAATGGAGCCCGATCACCGTCAGATTCGGCACCGGGGAAACCATCCGAAAGGCCTGTGCAAGACCCGCTTCATCCAGACCGAAGCGGGAGACGAAGCCCTGACCCACATCGATGTTCACCCGAAGCCCGATCCGAAACTGCTGCGCCGGGTGCTCCCCGGCAAGCGCGCAGAGCCGCGCCAGCTCGTCCAGACTGTCCACCTGGAGCATGCTGCCGCTGAGAAAGGCCGCTTCCCCGGCCTCGCCCTTGCAGGGACCGTTGAAGAGGATCTCCCCGTCGGAAAAGCCGATCCGCTTTGCAAGCTCGTATTCCATGCCGGAAACGACCTCGGCATAGGCGCCGATCTCTTGAACAGACCGGCAGATGTACGGGGTGTAGTTGGTTTTGAAGGAATAAGCGATCCGGTATTTCCCATAATAAGACTGCATCGCCTGTTCCAGGCGGCGTGCGTTTTCCAGAAACGCCGCCTCCTCAAACAGATACAGCGGGCATCCGAAGCGTTCCGTAAGCGCGTCAAGACGCTCCCTGGTCAAGTGCATCACAAGCCAGTCCCCTCATCAAAATTCATTTCCAGGCGGAGGATCTCAAAGGCCTCCGCGTATTTCTTCCCGATCTCATAGCCGCGGAAGCCGCAGTGGCAGCGCACGCCTTCGATCCAGTTCTCCGCGCCGAATTTGTTGTACTCGCTGGCGTGGCATTTCAGAGAAGCGATCTTCTTGCTTATGGTCTTGCTGATGTCTACGTACAGCGTGGGCTTAAAGGAAACATAGGAGCGGCCGGACGGCGTGATGGGCTCATAGAAGAAAACGGTGTTCTTTCTCCTGGCCGCCGCGATGCTGGCCTTGGAAACACCCTCGTGGGCCTGGTGGGTGTCAAAGGGATGGTGGGTAAAGACCACATCCGGGTCATAGGACGCCATGCGCAGGTCGATGGCGTTCACCACGTCGGACCGGAAGGGAATGTCCTTGGTGGGAAAATCCAGGATCTCAATGTCCCGGACCCCCAGAGTATGCAGCGCTTTCAGGCCCTCCTTCACGGCGGTTTCGTCGGAACGCTGGACCGCGCCCTCCTTGTTGGTATAGCCGGATTTGCTCATGATGAGCGCTCTTACCTCATGTCCCGCGTCGATCGCTTTTGCCAGGGTCCCTCCGCAGGCGATCTCGATATCATCCAGATGTGCACCAATGGCCAGAATTTTCATGAACAATACTTCTCCTGTATTCTTTCACTGCCATACAGCCCTTCTGCCGCCGTTTTGAGCGGCGCGGTCAGGCGGTTAGCATTTTTAAACAATAATACTACAACACACTTGATTCTGTAAAGGGCGAAGGCTTCAACACTCTTGCCCTTTGGCCCCTGCTTTCCCCCGGTGCGTCAAGGATCCTTTGGAAAGGATTGCAGTCTGGGGACTTTTGTGATATAATCAACCAAATACAGCAGCCACGGAAGGAGGAGCTTCTGATGAAGTTCTCGTCCAAAATCGAAAAATGCAGCCTTTCTCCCATGCGCAAGTTCGCCGCTCTGGCGGAAGGAGCGGAGGAGCGGGGCCTTCACATTTACCGCCTGAACATCGGCCAGCCGGATCTTCCCACCCCGGATAGTTTTTTTGAGCGTCTGCGCAGCTTTCACCAGCCGGTGCTGAGCTATTCCCCCTCTCCCGGCCTGCCGG
>CAMOXK010000125.1 GCA_946629065.1 uncultured Clostridia bacterium | reverse complement strand
TTGATCTCGTTTGTTTTCATCTCATTCCCGCCTGCAGAGAAGGTTTCGGATCTCGGTGCCCTTGGACAGGTTGCCGTCCACCCGGATCTGACCGCTGAGGAAGAGTTTGTCAAAGCTCAGCTCGCCCTTTGCCATAGCCAGCAGGTGGTCGAAGTTCGCGGTCACGTAGGCGTCGGCCCCGTCGTAGGAATAGGGCTCCATCCGGAAGGGCTCCCGTTCCTCGTTGGAAAAGCGCACATACAAGACGCCCTCTGTCCGCCCGGTCACATGGATCTGCACCACCCGCTGATAGTCCGCGGTAAAGATGCCGTGGAAGCGCTCCCGGTTCTCCGCGTCCAGTTCCACGTAGGCTTTCTTCAGCTCGGCAAAGGCCTCCTCGAAGGTGATGGCGCTTCCCCTCTCCCCGTCGAAGATCTCCGCGTACATGCGCTGGTAGCGTTCCGCGCTGCGCTTCCAGGAGAAGTCCTTCTCCATGCAGCGCCGGCGCAGCAGGAAGAAGGTCTCCTCGTCGCAGAAGTAGACCCGCAGCGCGCTCATGATGGCCAGCAGCAGATCCTTTCCCTGATAATTGGAGAAGGAGAAGCCGTCGCCGACGCCGTCAAAGTCGCTGTAGGGCCGGACGGAATCCTTGAGGCCGCCGGTCTCGTGGACGATGGGGATTGTGCCGTAGCGCATGGCCATCATCTGGCTCAGGCCGCAGGGCTCAAAGCGGGAGGGCATCAGATAGAAGTCTGCGCCCGCAAAGACCTCGCTGGCCACCTGCTCGGTATATTGGTCGGAAAAGCCGAGCTGGCCCGGCCAGCGCCGGCAGCACTGCTCAAAGTATTCCACATAATGGGCGTCGCCCTGTCCGAAGATGATCACCTGCACGCCAAGCTCCATGAGCTTGGGCAGGATCTCCCGGATCAGCTCGATTCCCTTCTGTTCCACGAGTCTCGCGACCGAGCACAGGATCGGAAAGCGCGGCTCCTCATCCAAACCGAACTTCTTCTGCAGCGCCGCCTTGCAAAGAGCCTTACCGCTCATATCCTCCGCCGAGAAGGCGAAGGGCAGGCGCCTGTCCAGACGCGGGTCATAGTGGTCCATGTCAATGCCGTTGAGGATGCCGCGCAGCTTGCTGTCCACCAGGTCCGCCACGCCCTGCAGTCCGCAGCCGAAGGCGGGATAGTGCAGCTCTCTGGCGTAGGTGGGCGAGACGGTGGACACTGCGTCCGCCATCAGCATGGCCCCTTTCATCAGGTTCACGTCCCGGCGCCCTTCGTAGATGTAGCCCAGGCCGCCGTCATACCAGCCCCAGGGCAGGCCGAAGGTGTCCTTGAGCTCGTTTGCGCCGAACTGGCCCTGGTAGGCGATGTTGTGGATGGTGTAAACGCTCTTGACCTTCTTCAGCTCCTCCCGGTAGGCGGTCTCGTTCTTCAGATAAATGATGGCAAGCGCGGTCTCCCAGTCGTTGCAGTGCAGGATCTCCGGGAAGAAGTCCAGCTGGTCCAGCAGATCGATCACCGCCCGGCAGAACCAGGCGAAGCGCAGCTTGTCGTCGTCATAGCCGTAGAGCCTTGGCCGGTCGAAGAAGGGGTCGTTCTCTACAAACCACACGGGCACGCCGTGGTTCTCTCCCTGCCAGAGGGCGCAGGGATACCATCTGCCGTTGAGGCTGACGCAGCTCTCTTTGACGCAGCGCAGCTCGGCGCCGAAGCGCTCTTTGACGCAGCGGTAGAGCGGTGTGATCACCGCGATCTCATTCCCCTCCGCCTGCAGCGCGGGCGGCAGAGAGAAGGCCACGTCCGCCAGGCCTCCGGATTTGGAGAAGGGGGCACACTCGCTGCTTACAAACAAAATCTTCATGGGGTTTTCCCTCCGTATTCCTCAATCGGGAGAGCGCAAGCGCTCTCCCGGTTCGGTCTCTTCTCTTATTTTAAAGCTTGTTCACGTAGTCGATGACCGCCTGGGCCGCCTTGTCGCAGCCGCCCTCCCGGTGCATCTGCTCGCCCATTGCCCGGGCCTTCTCGCCGTAGGCGGGATTCTCGATCAGCTCGGTCAGGACCTTGCGCAGGCTCTCCTCGGTGACCTGCTCCTTGAGCAGCACGCCGCTGGTGATACCAAGCTCCTCCATACGGTGGGCAGTGAAGATCTGCTCATCCATTTGCGGGATGCACATCATGGGTACGCCGTTATACAGCGCTTCCATCACGCTGCCGACGCCCGCGTGGGTGAGGAAGAAGCTGGTGTGCCGCAGCACCTCCAGCTGGGGGGTAAAGGCCATGGTGGTGACGTTGGCGGGAATCTCGCCCAGATCCTCTGGCTTGATGCTCTTGCCCAGGGAGCAGAGGACGTTGATGTCAAGATCCTTCACCACGGGGAAGAGCATCTTGTAAAACTCCGGCCAGTTGTTGAAGAGGCTGCCCAGAGAGGTATAGAGCAGGGGCTTGCCGTTCTTCGGCGGCTGCCAGCTGCCGTCGCCCGCCCGGGGAGCGATCTGCGCCCCGGCAAAGAAGAAGCGGTCGCCAAAGCTCTCGCCGCCGGGCTGGAACTCCCGTGTCAGGGTGGAGATGTTGAAGTCGGCGGTGGCCTCAAAGATCTCGCCGGGGGTCAGCAGCGGTCCGCCGTATTCCTTCTGGAACTCCTCGGCCATCTCCAGCGCCGCCTTGCGGGCGGGGGAATCCGGGAACTCCGGCCAGGTGCGGAAGATGGAGAAGTCCTTGCCCGGGGCGTAGCTGGTGAACATCATGATCAGGGGGATGCCCAGCTTCCAGGCCGCCAGACGCCCTGCCACCGCCATCTCGTCGGCGATGATCACGTCGGGGCGGTTTTCCGTAAGGCCCTCCATGATGGCGTCGATGGCCTCTTTAGCCATGCCCAGGAAGACCAGCGGGATGACCGCCAGAAATTCCTCCTTGCCCATGTAGGGGCCAGAGTAGCGCTCCTGCACCTCGGGGAAGACGCACAGTCTCGCCCCGGTCATCTCCACCTGGGCGCGCTGGGATTCGGGGGCGTAGTAGTCCACCTCCACGCCTTTTTTCACAAGTTCGGTGATCATGGGCAGGCTGGACAGGATGTGTCCGCCGGAGCCGACAGGAATGTATGCAGCTTTCATGTTACTCCCTCCGTTTTTATCCGTTCAGTTTTCCGTCAAACACGCCGTTGACCCAGGTGCAGAAGAGCTCCTTCCACTGGCGGCAGGCCGTCATATCCGGCGGTGCGAAGGGGCCGACCTGGCGCGGAATGCAGGCGCCGAAGCCGTGGCCGCCATAGGGGAAGAGGTGCAGCTCGCAGGAGACGCCGGCCTTCGCATAGCTCTGCTGCAGCTCCACCAGGAAGGGAGGCGGCACCACAAAGTCGTCGGCACAGGCGCAGAGGAAGGCGGGTGCGTCGCCCGATTGCACATGGGTGCGCAGGTCATAGCGGTCGGCAAAGGCTTCCCGCCGCTCCGGGTCCTCATAGAGGTCCCGGCCGCCGATGACCGCGGTGATCTTGTCCCCGTGCATGGACACGGCGGGATAGATCAGCCCCAGGGCGTCGGGTCTGCCGTCCACCGCGTCGATCTCGTCCGGCGTATAGCCGGGCCAGGCCACCGGCTCGTCCCGGAAGCACAGGGCCTCCACGCCGGCCAGATTGCCGCCGGCGGAGAAGCCGGCCAGACCGATCTTATGGGCATCGAGGCCGTATTCCGCCGCGTGGAAGCGCACATAGCGCACGGCCCGCTGGGCGTCCAGGTACATCAGCGGCGCCCGGTAGGGATAGCTGCGGTACCAGAGGACGAAGGCGCTGATGCCCGCCGCGTTGAGGAATTCCGCCACCTCCTGACCCTCGCTGTCCATGGACTTGGTCAGATAGGCTCCGCCGGGGCAGAGGATCACGCAGCGGTCGCTGCCCGGGCTGAGGAAGGGGATCAGCAGCGGCACGTCGGAGTAAGTCTCCTCGGCGTAGCCGTGCTCCATCTCCTGGTCCCAGACCATATAGTCGTTGCCGCGCAGATCGCCCAG
>CAMOXK010000124.1 GCA_946629065.1 uncultured Clostridia bacterium | reverse complement strand
CACGTGGCGTGAGCATGCTGCTGGCCTTCGGCACCATCATCCCCGTGATCCTGGCCGGTATCGCCGCCTGGATCAAGCAGAAGACGCCGCTGCTGCTCCTGGCGGGGGTGCTGATGTTTGCCTTTGCGGCCCTGGGTCCTGCCACGGGCAATCTGGACCTGAACTTCCTCATCACCATGTTCGGGGAAGTCTTCCTGGTCCTGTTCTTCCTGCTTTACGCCCGCAGGAAAGCGGCATCTTAAAGTGAATGAAAAATAGAATATATTTGGAAAGAGAGGAACGTCCATGAGCAGCTTCAAAGACCTTCGCATCGTAGACAACTTCTACCAGACCAGCTCCTATTTCCCCATGCCCACCGTCATGATCTCCACCCTGGCGGAGGACGGCAGCACCTCAGTCGGCTCCTACTCCCTGTGCTTCCCCTACTACATCGCCGGCAAGGGCTACTATGCCATGGTGCTGGAGGCCCGCAACTCCTCCAACACCGCCCAGCATCTGCTGGCCGGGCGCAAGACCGTTGCGCTGAACTTCATGCCCGAGGGCAGTGGCTATCACAAGAAGATCGTGGCCCAGGGCTGGCCCGGCGACACCCCGGCGGAGAAGATGAAGAACTTCGGCTTCACCCTGGAGGACGGCCTCTGCATCCCGGAGGATCCCTCCACCCCGCGGCCCAAGGTGGTGGCGGAGGCCTACCAGGTCATGGAATGCACCTGGATGAGCGATCTGGAGAACGCGGAGGAGGATATCGGCAGGAAGCTGGTGGACGGCTGCTATCCGCCCCCGTACCGGAACTTCAACGGCATCACCACCCAGTACGGCGCCCACTTCATCCTGCGCATCGACAAGATGCTCATGAAGCCCAAATATCACCAGAACATCATTGACGGCGTGAAGGGCCGCCTCTGGCCCAACGCTCTGATCTGCCACGGTTACCGGGACAGCAAGAACTTCTGGTTCGCCCGGACCCCGCATCCCATCCCGGAACTGCTGCCCATCCGCAACGCCACCCTGTCCTCCGTGCGCTACGCCGCTGACCGCACCGATCCCGACGTGCACTTCACCGACGATGCCCTGCAGGTCATCCTGAACGTGCCCCGCATCTTCCTGCCCACGGTGCTGAAGGGCTGCGTGGCCTGGGCCAAGGAGCACGGCGTCACCGAGATCACCGAGAAGGAAATGAAGATCATCAACGACAAGCGCTCCAAGGAAAAGGGCAAGGGCTGAGGAGGAAAAGACCATGACGTATGAATTCACGGTTTTGATGGGACTTGTGGATTTCATTCCGGTGATCCTGTTCGCCGTCAGCATGGTCTTGATGCAGCGGGATCTCTATAACAAGATGCCCAAGTATGCCTTCGCCTGCTTTGCCGCAGGTACCATCAACATCCTCATCGCGGGCCTGCTGAAGGCCCTGTGGAAGACCCTCTATGCCGCAGGCCTCTGTGATTTCCATGTGCTGAACACCATGTTCCTGCCCACCCAGTCCCTGGGCTTTCTGCTGGCTGGCCTCGGCATCATCCTGATGCTCAACAACCGGAGAAAGGCCGCCCTGGCTGTGGCGGCGCCTCCTGTCTTCAGCGGCAGCGTCGTCTTCATCTCGATGATGGTGCTGGGCCTGGGGGCCATCTGCTCCTGCCTGGGGATCCTGGCGGCAAAGATGAAGAAAAAGGGCCTGATCCCCATTTTCGTTCTGTGTTTCGTGGTTTATATGGCCATGGGCTATCTGGGCTCCCGGGACAGCAGCACCGCCGCCGCCAACTGGCTGGAACAGGGGGTCAACACCCTGGGCCAGGCCCTGCTCCTCTGGGGCGTCCTGGGTCTGCATAAGGCGGGCCTGCGGGAATTCGAATTGTGATCAAAAAATTTTTGAAAGAAGGTAACGTATCATGTATCCTGCCTGGTTCTTCTGGCTCCTTTTCGCACTGGCCATGGTGGTCAGCTCCATCGGCTTCAAAAACTATGTCTGGTTCATCTCCCTGGGCTACGGCTTCTCCATTGCCGCCGCCGGCATCCTGATGCTCATTCTTTTCCACGCCACCCTCACTCCCGGCACCATCCTCTGCTGTGTGATCTTCTTCCTCTACGGCTGCCGCCTGGGCGGCTATCTGGCCTACCGGGAGCTGAAGAGCAGTTCCTATAAGAAAAACATGGTGGGCGAGATCAAGGACGGCAAGACCGTTCCCATGGGTGTGAAGCTGGCCATCTGGATCACCTGCGCCCTGCTCTACGCCACCCAGGTCTCTCCCGTGTTCTACCGCATGTTCAACGCCCCCGCCGGCGTCACCGACAATGCCTGGGTCTTCATCGGCGCCATCATCATGGTCTGCGGCATCACCCTGGAGTCCGCCGCCGACATCCAGAAGAACAAGGCCAAGAAGGTCAATCCCAAGCGCTGGGTGGACACCGGCCTCTTCCGCATCGTCCGCTGCCCCAACTACCTGGGCGAAATGATCTTCTGGACCGGCGTGCTGCTCTCCGGCATCGGCGCGGTGAAGGGCTGGCAGTGGCTGGTCTGCGCCCTGGGCTACTGCGGCATCATCTTCGTCATGTTCTCCGGAGCCCGCCGTCTGGAGGTCCGCCAGAACAAGCGCTACGGCAAGGATCCCGACTACCAGAAGTTTGTCAAGACCGTTCCCATCCTGCTGCCTTTCGTGCCTCTCTACAGCGTGGAGAAGTACAAGTGGCTGGTTGCCTGAGCTGAACGCAAAAAAAGATCCTCCGGAGAAATCCGGAGGATCTTTTTTGCTATGACTCAAAACTGAAAACGAAAAACTCACATCACAGCTGGGGGCCGGCGGCGACCAGGGCCTTGCCGGCCTCGTTGCTCTCGTACTTGACGAAGTTCTTGATGAAGCGGCCGGAGAGGTCCTTTGCCTTCTCTTCCCACACAGCGGGATCGGCATAGGTGTCGCGAGGATCCAGGATGGCGGGGTCCACACCGGGCAGAGCGGTGGGCACTTCAAAGTTGAAGTAGGGGATGGACTTGGTGGGAGCCTCCAGGATGGCGCCGCTGAGGATGGCGTCGATGATGCCGCGGGTGTCCTTGATGGAGATGCGCTTGCCGGTGCCGTTCCAGCCGGTGTTCACCAGGAAGGCCTTGGCGCCGCTCTTTTCCATCTTCTTCACCAGCTCTTCCGCGTACTTGGTGGGGTGCAGCTCCAGGAAGGCCTGGCCGAAGCAGGCGGAGAAGGTGGGGGTGGGCTCGGTGATGCCGCGCTCGGTGCCCGCCAGCTTGGCGGTGAAGCCGGAGAGGAAGTAGTACTTGGTCTGCTCCGGAGTCAGGATGGACACGGGAGGCAGCACGCCGAAGGCGTCGGCGGAGAGGAAGATCACGTTCTTGGCGTCCGGGCCGGAGCACACGGGGCGCACGTTCTTCACGATCTTCTCGATGTGCTCGATGGGGTAGGAGACGCGGGTGTTCTCGGTGACGGACTTGTCGGCGAAGTCGATCTTGCCGTTTTCGTCCACGGTCACGTTCTCCAGCAGGGCGTTGCGCTTGATGGCATTGTAAATGTCGGGCTCGGAGTCCTTGTCCAGATTGATGACCTTGGCGTAGCAGCCGCCCTCGAAGTTGAAGACGCCGTTGTCGTCCCAGCCGTGCTCGTCATCGCCGATGAGCAGACGCTTGGGGTCGGTGGACAGGGTGGTCTTGCCGGTGCCGGAGAGGCCGAAGAAGATGGCGGTGTTCTCGCCGTTCATGTCGGTGTTGGCGGAGCAGTGCATGGCGGCCATGCCCTTGAGGGGCAGGTAGTAGTTCATCATGGAGAACATGCCCTTCTTCATCTCGCCGCCGTACCAGGTGTTGATGATGACCTGCTCCCGGCTGGTGACGTTGAAGGCCACCACGGTCTCGCTGTTCAGGCCCAGCTCCTTGTAATTGGTGCACTTGGCCTTGGAGGCGGTGTACACCACGAAGTCAGGCTCGAAATTCTCCAGCTCCTCGGCGGTGGGCTTGATGAACATGTTGCGCACGAAGTGGGCCTG
>CAMOXK010000123.1 GCA_946629065.1 uncultured Clostridia bacterium | reverse complement strand
ACGGGGTTCAGGGAGGTCATGGGCTCCTGGAAGATGACGGAGATCTCGTTGCCGCGGATGTGGTTCATCTGCTTGACGGAGAACTTGGTAAGATCCTGCCCGTCCAGGAGGATCTCGCCGCTGTCGATGTATCCGTTGCCGTCCAGCAGCTGCAGGATACTCATGGCGGACACGGACTTGCCGGAGCCGGACTCACCGACGATGCCGATGGTCTTGCCCGCTTCCAGCGAATAGGACACGCCGTTGACCGCTTTGACGATGCCCTTCTTGGTCCTAAAGAATGTGTGCAGATCTTTTACTTCAAGTAACGGCATTACACATTCCCCCCTTACTTATCATTGGAGGACTTGGGGTCCATCACGTCGCGGATCGTGTCACCGATGGTGTTGATACAAACCGCAGTAAACACAAGGATGATTGAGGTGAACAGCCACTGCCACCAGAAGTTGATGGCCGCGGTGGCGTTGCTGGCGCGGGTCAGCATATTGCCCCAGCTCGGCTGCGGGTACATGACGCCGAAGCCCAGGAAGGACAGGGAGGTCTCCGTCTGCATGGAGGCTGCAAAGGACAGCACGATGTTGACCAGGATAACGGAGATGATGTTGGGCAGGATGTGCTTGAAGGCGATCCGCCCCTCCTTGACGCCCATGGCCTGGGCGGCGGTGACATACTCGCTCTCGCGGGCCACCAGGATCTGGGCACGGGTGATGTAGGCAAATCCGGGCCAGCCCAGAACGCCCAGGATCACCATGATCATCAAGAGCCTCTGGTCCTGGGTCAGGGATGCCTGCGCCAGCAGAGAGGAGAGGATCAGCATGAAGGGATAAAGCGGGATGGAGTAGAACACCTCGGCGATACGCATCAGCAGGATGTCCACCCAGCCGCCGGCATAACCGGAGATCAGACCGATGGTGACGCCGATCAGGATCTCGATGATAACGGCGATGGCGCCGACCGTCATGGTGACGCGGCCGCCGGCCACAACGCGGGAGGCGATATCAGCGCCGGCGTCGTCGGTGCCGAAGAGGTAGCCCTTCAGGCCCCACTTGCCCAGCAGCTTGTCGTTTTCATCCACCGCATAGCTCTGGAAGGAGCCGGTGTAGACCTTGGCGGCGTTGGTGATCTTGCCGGTGGGGGCTTCCGCCTGGTAGAAGTGGTCGCCGCCCCAGCTGTAGACGTGGCCCAGGTTGGTGCAGGCGGTGAAGTGATAGGCGCCGCCCTGGATCTCGGTGTAGTACTCTCCGTCAGAGAGGACGGGGACCTGGGTGGTATCCGTGGGGAAGTCGCCAACAAGGGCGATGGAGCCGTCGTCCAGCAGGCAGCAGATGCTTTTGGTGGTAGCCGTGACGCTCTCGATCTTGCGGCCGTCCAGGAACTCGGTCATCTTCACGCCCTTTTCGCCGATGGAGGCACGGGCGGTGTTATACAGGCCGCGGACGCCGCAATAAACGCTGTTGCGGTCCTTGGTGAGACCGATGACATAGTTCAGCGTAAAGTCCACGTCCTCCATATTCGTCTTGCCGATGAAGGAGTCGATGTTGGAGTAGGCCTGCTTGTTGCCCCAGATGTAGAGGGTGCCGTCCTGCATCAGGATGGCGCTGGCCTGGTAGCCGCTGGTGACCTTCTGGATCTGGTCGGGATCCACCCCGTCCAGCACCTCGTCAGGCACAGGGGCCAGGTTGGGGTTGGAGAGCACCTTTTCGTTCACAGCGTACTGGCCGAACTGGTTGCTGCCCCAGCCGTAGAACTTGCCGTTTTCATCAATGGCGATGATGTGGTCGATACCGGCGGAGACCCACTCGATCTTGGCGTTCTGCACCTCTTCTGGGATGTGCTTGACGTCAAGGCCGGTAGCGCCGATGCGGGTGATGCCCCAGACGTAGACCTTGCCGGAATTGGACAGGCCTACGGTGAAGCTGCCGTAGTTGTCGATCATCTTGATGTCGTTCTGCAGCTCTTTGGGGACCCTCATGAACGACATGGTGGGAGGCAGATCCTTCTGGGTGGTCTCAGTATAGGCGTCATAGTACTTGGGCATGAAGAGCGGTCCGATGAAGACGACGCAGAACATGACCAGCACGACCACCACGGAGACCACGGCGAATTTCCGCTCAAAGAAACGCTGGAGGACCTGACGGCCGGGGCTGACGATCAGCTCGGAATCGTCGGGCTTCTTCTCCCCGTCCTTGTTCTCCTCGGCCTTTTTGTTCTTGCGATACATCCGATCCTCATAGGTCGGACCCATGAACATACGGGTGACCCAGCGGCCGAGCTTATGGAAGATGTTTTCCCTATTTTCTTTCATCGCTACTCACACCTCACTTGCTGATCCGGACACGCGGATCCACGAGACCATAGCAGAGGTCGGACACCAGGTTGCTGAACAGGCCGATAAAGGTATAGATGACCTGCATGAACATGATGAGGTCATAGTCGGCGGTTCTCACGGCGTTGAGGTACAGAAGACCCATGCCCTTGAAGCCGAACATGGTCTCCATGATCATGGCGCCGGAGATGATGCCGAAGAAGCCGCCCACGAAGATGGACACCAGGGGCACCAGAGCGTTGCGCCAGGCGTGGGAGTAGATGACGACCTTCTCCCGCAGGCCCTTGGCGCGGGCGGTACGGATGCAGTCCAGGCTCAGGGCATCGATCATGGAGGCACGGGTGATACGCATGATGGACGCGAGGGAGCCGAAGGTCAGACAGATGCAGGGCAGCGCCACGTGGTGCAGCACATCCTTCACGTTGGCCCAGCCGGTAGCCGTGCTGCCTGGGGTCTTCATGCCGGAGACCGGGAACCAGCCCAGGATCGAGCAGAAGAACACGATGAACAGGATGTAAATGATGAAGCTTGGCGTGGAGAAGCCGATCAGCGTGAAGACCTGGGTCCCGCGGTCAAAGCGGCTGTTCTTTTTCACAGCGCACTTGATGCCCAGCGGGATCGTAACGCCCAAGACGCAGATCTCCGAAATGAGACCGATGAGCATGGAGTTGCGGATCGCAGGCCCCACGACCTTCACAACAGCGGCATTGTGCTGATAAGAGAAGCCGAAGTTGCCCTGGAAAATGCCGTTGCACTTGCCGTCATAGAAGGGATAGAGGCCCAGCCAGCGGAGGTACAGGATCAGCTTATTGCTGGTATCCGTACCGTAACGGCGCTGGTACTTCAAATATAATTCCTGAAACTTTGTGTCCTGCTCGGCGGCGCTGAGGGTATTCTTCAGACCGGCCAGCTCCGTCCTGGCGTCGGTATAGGCGCGGTTGGCGGGCATCAACTGATAGAGCAGGAAAAGCAGAAACGTCAAGAGAATGAAGACAAAGATCATATAGACCAGTCTTTTTACGATATATCTTCCCATGGGATTCTCCTTTGTGCGTACGCGGACGCAGTACTTGGTTTTTTGGATCCCCCCGCCCCAAGGGCGGGAAGCGGCCCTCTCGGCCGCTCAGCATTGTGGGAGATGCACAGCTAAAAGATCGCGGCGAACAGAAAGGCGCAGAAAACGCTATGGATGGCAGATATGAGACAGGCCGCAGATCGCGGCCAAAAGCAGATGATGGGAACAAATCCGCATCCGACGGCTTGCGTCGCCGGATGCGGAAATGTGCTTCTTGTTAGGGTCCGAAGACCCGCTCAGGGATTAGGCCAGCCACATAATGTCGGCGTAGTCCTTGATGTAGTAGGCAGAGTAGTCGTCGTACATGGCCGGATCAATGGTCATGTTCCAGGAGTAGTCGTACGCAGCGCTGTTGAAGCCGGTGGCGAAGTTGAAGGCGCAGTACATGGGGCTGCCGGCGTAGTAGCCGTAAACAGCCTGCTGGTACAGCTCGTCAAGCATCGGGGCGAAGTCGCCCAGGGTGTTGTACACCACCATGCCGGCGGCAGCAACATTGGCGTTCTCCTTCAGGCCGGTCTGCAGCAGGTCGGTGAACTCGTTGGGAGTGGTGCCGTACCAGTTGATGACCAGAGGCATGAGGAAGTAGTCGCCCATATCGACGGTCTTGTAGGTGCCGTCAACGGACTGGTA
>CAMOXK010000122.1 GCA_946629065.1 uncultured Clostridia bacterium | reverse complement strand
CCGGTGCCCTCGTCATAGCGCACCAGGGAGCGGGCCGTGTCCAGATAGATGGACAGCAGCTTTCCATCCTCCCGCTCATCCATCTGGTTTGCCACATAGAGGGCAAAGCCGCAGATGGCGTTGATGGGGCTGGGGTCGGCGGACATCTCCCGGGTGTAGAGGAAGGTCATGGGCGCCTCGCCGTTTTTCGTCTCCGGCACCGGGTGGCACACGTCCGAGAGGATCACCTCGTCAAAGCCGATGGCGTAGAGCTCGTTGATGAGGTCAATGATATAGCGTCTGAGATCCGCGTTGTAGGGGTCCAGCCAGTATCCCGTGTCGTCCACATAGTCCGAGCCCGTCTCCGTGCGCAGGGCGAAGCTGGTGGTGCGGGCAGCCAGCAAGCCGTCCACGCAGCAGCTGATCTGGGCGGCCAGCCAGATCTCCTTGTCCTGCTCCGCGCCGTAGTCTCTCAGTTCCTGGAGCATGCCGGCCATATTGGCGGTCAGCTCGTTCTGCACGCTCAGCGAATAGGCCAGGGCCAGATCCGTGTTGGACACCCACAGCAGATAGCCGGAGCGGGGCTTCATCTCCAGGATCAGGGCGTTGCCGCTGTTGAGCTGCTCGGCACGCTTCAGGAGATTGTCCCGGTTCACGTCCTCTGCCGCGATGTAAATGGCCCGCATGGGCTTGGCCTGCCGTCCCGCCCGGGCGGTGATGCGGGAGTAGTCCGGCTCGTCAAAGACCAGGTCCGTCGCCACGGTCTCAAACTCCCGGATCTCCTCGCCGTCCACGTCCAGGGGCGTCTCCGCCTCCTGACCTGGCAGCACCACCTGCACGCCGTCCTTGGTGATGACCACGTACTTCTGCAGGCCGTAGAAGGCCACCACGATCAGCGTGATCAGCGCCAGTCCCACCACAAAGGGGATCAGCGCGTAATTGCGCCGCTTTTTCTGGCCTCTATAAAATTCCCGATTTTTTGCCACTGTTCTCTACCTCATATTGGGGTCTTTTTCCCTGCGGAAAACCGCCGCGCTTTTTCAGCCCTCAATCTTGCCGATCCTGCGGATGTGCCGTTCGTCGTTGGAAAAGGGGGTGTCCAGGAAGGTGTCCACGATCTTCAGGGCCAGGCCCTCCCCCACCACGCGGCCGCCCAGGGCCAGCATGTTGGCGTCGTTGTGCTGCCGGGTGGCTTCGGCGCAGAAGCAGTCCGTGCACAGGGCGCAGCGGATGCCGGGGATTTTGTTGGCCGTGATGGAGATGCCGATGCCGGTGCCGCAGATGACGATGCCCCGGTCGCATTCCCCGGAAGCCACCGCCAGGGCCGCCTTCTTTCCGAAATCCGGATAATCGCAGCTGGCTTCTGTATAGGTGCCGTAATCGTGATAGGCGATGCCCCGCTTTTCCAGATGGGCCATGATCGCCTGCTTCAATGCAAATCCGCCGTGGTCGCTGGCAATTGCAAGCATGATTGTGTTCCTCCTGTGCGTATTTTGTATATTGTACCACCAATTGCATAAAGGTTCAAGGGCAAGGCCGCGCAATTCGGCAAGAAGCCCTTTTTCTGTCGCCGCTCTCTCTTTTCTCCCTTTTCTCCAAAAGTTCCGCTCATTTTTTGTTGAAAATTCCGACTGTTTTCGTTGCGTTTCCCGGAAGAGCATGCTATACTGAAAGAACAGGGTTACATAACATCGCCATTCATGACTCTCGATTTGGGGGAACACCATGAGCGCACGATATAAAAAGCTATTTTCTCTGGAGCACCGGCTCTACGCCTCTCACGCGCCGGTCCTCATCGAGTCCGGCGCCCTCCTGCAGGAGCAGGAGAGCGGCACGCTGCTCTGTCAGCT
This sequence comes from uncultured Clostridia bacterium, assembly GCA_946629065.1. Lineage (GTDB taxonomy): Bacteria > Bacillota > Clostridia > Oscillospirales > Oscillospiraceae > Limivicinus. The sequence goes on along the minus strand of CAMOXK010000122.1, from coordinate 2,266 downwards.
CTGCTTCCGCAGCATCCAGGATCGGCCGGTCAAGGTCATCCGGGCGGTGGTGCAGATGCTGGACGCCCAGGGTCTGCCTCTGGGCAAGCTGGTGGAGCACCGCTACCAGGACTTGGACCTGCGGCGGGAGGATGTCTGCGGACGGGACATCGCCATCGTGCTCCCCTCTTCCGATGCCGCTGCCTTCACCGCAAGGATCCTGCAGGTCAGCTTTGCCGACGGGGAAGTCTGGGCAGAAAAGGCGCCCTGGGAGCCGCTGCCCGAGCAGTACAGCCTGGAGGACCACTTTGTAAGCGCGGAAGAGGTCTACCGCTTCCAGCGCCGCTTTGGGGAGGACTGCGGCTTCTATCCCCTAGACACGGAGGAACTGTGGTTTTGTGCCTGCGGCGCCGTCAACGCCAATACCGAGGGCCGCTGCCACCGCTGCCGCCGCAAGCGCAGCGCGCTGCTGGGCAAGGGAGCGGACCTGCCTCCCACCGAGGACGCGGAGGAAGAGGAGTACCGCGCGCAGCCCTTCCTGCCGGAGAAGCTGCCGCCCCGGATACGCGGCTTTGCCATCGGCGCCGCGGCTCTTGTGCTGCTGGGGATCCTGGCCCTGGTGCTGATCCCCCGGCTGCATGGCGGCTCCACCAAGGCCGACACGGCCGAGATGCCTGCCGTCGCTGCCGCGGCAGTCACCGAAGATCCCGCTGACGCCGCGCTGCAGGCCGCCTATGAAGAAGCCCTGGCCCTCCAGGCCAAAGCCGAGGCAGACCCGGATGACTATGCGCTCTATCTCTCCGCCGCCGAGGCCTTTGAGGCGCTTGGCGCGTATGAGGACAGCTCAGACCGCGCCGCTGCGTGCCGGGAACAGCTCGTTCTGCTGAACGAGGCAGTTCTGCAGGAAGATTACGCCGCCGCGCAAGAGCTTTTGAGCCAGCGGCGCTACAGCGAAGCCAGGGAGGCCTTCCTGGCCCTGGCCGACTACAAGGACAGTGCCGACCTTGCAAACGAGGCACTCTATCAGAAGGCTCTCGGCCTTTACCACTATGTGGAGGATAACAGCGTCCGGGGCATCACCGCCTCCCTCAGCAGCGATTCCAAGACGGAAAGTCTGGTGTCCATCCCCCGGGAGCGGCTGCTGAAGCTGGGCCAGACGGGCCTGCGGGAGCTGGAGGAGCTTTTCGGCCAGGATCCCGTGGTCTTCACCGCCGCGGAAGAGGACAGCACGCTGCTTCCCCTGCCGGATGCGCTGGCTTCCCTGCTGGAACCCCTGGGCGATTACAAGGACAGCAAGGAGCTGGCCGCCCAGCTTCCGGAGCTGGTGGATCAGAGCGATGCTTTCTTCGAGCTCTGCGAGGCCGGCCAGCTGGAGGAAGCCCGGGACTGGCTGGAGGCCTGGGACAAGCCCTTTGAGGATAAGGAGCTCTGGCTGGAGCGGGTGGACCGCTGCCTGGCGGTGGACGGCACCTGGTATTTTCTCAACGGCGATCCCTCCCTGGTCGGCTCCATCGGCGGCATCCACGAAAAATACTACACCATCATCTGCAAGGTTAGTCTGAGCACGGATGGCGCGGTGCTCCGCATCCTTCTGGACGAGCAGAACGAGACCGGACCCGAGCTCTTCGCGGCGCTGGACGACGATTGCTTCCGTCTGGAGGACGGCGCCTTCTCTTACCTGGTCCAGCTGAGCCCCGGCGGCAGCCTGGGCGTCAACAAGGCGGAGGACGGCAACATCATCGGCGGCGCAGCCTTTGGCCGCAGCTGGGGCTGATCCGCTTCAAGCAATAAAAAAACTGGAACACCGTGAAGTGCTCCAGTTTTTTATTGCGAATGGGACAGGGGAAATGGAACAGGGGACGGTTCCCCGGCCCACCTGACCCGGCACAACTGGATTCTTAATCCGCGTCGCTGGGACCTCATCCGGCGCAAGCGGTCCCCCTATCCACCTTGCGGTGCCCGAAAAACACTTCGGGCTTACGCTTTTCCTCGTGTTTTTCGACCGCTGCGGAAAAAGAGCCCTCGCTTTTTCTGCCACAGGCAGCGCGAGGACTCTTTTCCCCCGTGCGCGGGGAAGGCTTTTGATCCACTTCGATCAACAAAAAACTGGAACACTTTTCAGTGTTCCAGTTTTTTCTTTTGTTTCGGGATCAGTGACTGTGCCCCTTTTCCGCGCCGCCGGCGCCCACGCCGAAGTGCAGCTCCTTCATGCCTTCCACCTCGTCGCAAATCCCCTTGAGGGAGCACACGGAGCAGTCCGTGGGCAGGCCCTCCAGGATCGTGGCCA
>CAMOXK010000121.1 GCA_946629065.1 uncultured Clostridia bacterium | reverse complement strand
AGCCGTCGAAATGGCTCTTGATCATGGCGCAGTCGATGCGGCCCAGCACCCGCTCGCCCTCATAGGCAAGAAGAGAGATAGAATCGGCAAAGGCGGGGTCTGAAAAGCTCGCGCGTACCTTGGCCGCATAGTTCTCGTCGATTTCCCAGCCCCAGTTGCTCTCCTCCTGCCGCAGCTCCCGCTCAAAGCGGAGCACATCGTCGATTCGTTCCGCGGTATAAGCCCGGATCAGAAATGCCATGTCCTTCCTCCTCTCGTCAAAACGCCACGGGGACGGTTTCGCCGGCCTGGAGGAAGTAGAGCAGGCACTCCTTCACGGGCTTTCCGCAGATGCGCCGCAGAGCTTCGGCGTAGGCCCGGAGCTGGCCGGTGTAGGCTTTGGCCCGGGCCAGGGCCTCCGTCCGGTTCTTGACCCGGTCGGTCTTGTAGTCGATGACGGTGATGCCCTCCCCGTCCTCCAGAAAGCAGTCCACCACGCCCTGGAGCAGCACCTGCTCTCCCTGGGCGCCGGGGAAGAAGTCCCCCGCCTCGCAGAGCAGGGAAAAGTGGAATTCCCGCTCCATCCGGGGGGCCGACAGCATGCGCTTTCCCAGCGGGGAGGCAAAGAGCCCGGCGATGGCTTTGGCGTCTACGGCCTTGGCTTCCCGCTCGGAGAGGAAGCCTTCCCGCAGGAGCCTTTGGATCTCCGCTTCGATCTCATCCCGGCTTCCGGCCTTGCCGAAGTCCATCACCTGCAGCACCAGATGAGTGGCGGTGCCCTTCTCCGTGGCGGTGAGAGGCCGCTCTCCACTCAGATCCGGCAGGCGGAAGGGGCGGGAAGTCCTGGGCGCCAGACTCAGGGCCTCTTCGTCCTGCTCGCCGTGATCCTTCAGCTCCGTGGCGGTGACCTTGGAGGGCAGGGCCTCCGCCTCCCGGTGGGGATAGACAAAGGAGAGATTCCGGCGCAGCGCCTCCTCCGCCTCCGGGTCCGGCGCGGTGATGGGAAGCTGGGCCTCCTGGGCCTCCAGCGCCTCGGGCGCGGCGACTGTGACCTTTAAATGCTGCTGCCCGTCGGCCAGAGCCGCGGCCAGAAGCCAGAGGGCCGGATTCTGGGCCCGGGAGAGCAGCACTGGGGAGATGGGAGTATCCGCCATGGCGGCGGCCTTTTCCAGCAGCGCCTCCGGGTCCTTGCTGACAGCGCTGAGGAAGAGCCGCTCCCTGGCCCGGGTCATGCCCACATAGAGCAGCCTCAGCTCCTCCGACAGCATTTCCCGCTCCAGGCGCAGGGACACGGCGCTGCGGGCAAGGCCGGGGTATTCCACCCGCCGCTGCAGGTCCGTGACCTTGGGCCCCAGGCCCAGCTCCGGGTGGATCAGCACCCGGCGCTGCAGATCCCGGCGGTTGAAGCTGTGGGACAGGTCCGCCAGGAACACCACCGGAAACTCCAGGCCCTTGGACTTGTGGATGGAGAGGATGTGCACCGCCGAGGGGTTTTCCGCCCCCAGGGATGGCTCCTGCCCCTTCTCTGCCAGCTTCCGCAGCCAGAGCACGAAACGGTGCAGACCCCGGTAGCCTGTCTTTTCAAAGCGCTCGGAGAGCTCGGAGAGCTCCATGAGCCGGGCCCGGCGCTGATTGCCGTCCCGCATGGCGCTGCAGAGCGCCAGCAGATCCAGCTCCTCCAGGAGGAGCTCCACCAGCTCCGCGGCCCGCAGATCCGGCGCGATGGCCCGCAGCCGCTCCAGCTTCTCCAGGAAAGCCCGCCCCCGGTCGTTCTCCCGGGACCAGAGGCTCAGAGCGGTATAGAAGTCCGCTTTGGGGGCGGCGGACCGGATGGCGGAGAGAGTGTCCGCGTCGAAGCCCAGGGCGGGGGAGCGCAGCACGGCGATCAGGGGTATGTCCTGATGGGGATTGTCCAGCACCGCCAGCATAGACAGCACCGTGGAGATCTCAATGGAGCGGAAGAAGCCGTCCCCCTGGCCGAAGCCCACGGGAATGCCCTGGCGGATCAGCTCCCGCCGGTAGATGGGGCCCACGCTGTTGGCGCTGCGCAGCAGGATGGCGATGTCGCCGTAATCCAGAGGGCGGGGGCCCTCCCGGTCGTTCACCAGGATGCCCTGGGCCATGAGGCGGCGGATCTGCCCCGCCACAAGCTCGGCTTCCAGGGCCTGCTTGTCCGGAGCCTCCTCCTCGCCCTCGTCCTTTTCCAGGGGCAGCAGGCTCAGCTCCGGCACGGGGACGCTGCCGCTGTATTCCAGGGAGCCGTAGCGCAGGGCGGCTTCCTCGTCATAATCCAGCTCCCCCAGCGCCCGGGACATGCAGCGGGAGAACACGGCGTTGGCCGCATCCAGTACCTCCTTCCGGGAGCGGAAGTTTTCCCGCAGCAGGATGCGCTTTGCTTCACCCGGAGCGGCGGTCTCCTCCGGCTGAAAAGCGCGGTATTTTTCCGTAAAGATCCCCGGGTCCGCCAGGCGGAAACGGTAGATGGACTGCTTCACGTCGCCCACCAGGAAGAGGTTGGACCCGTCCCGGCTGAGGGCGCGGAAAATGTCGTCCTGCACCCGGCTCACGTCCTGGTATTCGTCCACCAGAATCTCCTCCCAGCTCTCCCGCGCCTGCAGGGCAAGCTTCGAGGGAGAGCCGTCCTCCTCCAGCAGAAGGGCCGCGCAGAGGTGCTCCAGGTCCGCGTAGTCCAGGAGATTGGCCCGGCGCTTGGCGGCGGTGAAGGTCTTGTCAAAGTCCTCCTCCAACAGCAGCAGGGCCTTCATGGCGGGAGCCGTGAGAGCACGGTCCCGCAGCAGCTCCTCGGAGGACTGGGCAAAGAGCTTTTTGAGCTTTTCCATGTCCGCCTTGCAGAGCTCCCGCCGGGCTTTCAGACTGTCGCTGAGTTCCTGGTCCGGGGATTTCCGCAGGGTGCCCACCTTGAAGGGAATGGGGAGACAGGCCCTTGCCGCCTCCCAGCCCTGGTCCAGGGCGCGGCAAAAGGCGTCCAGGGCGTCGGCGGTCTGGGTGTAGCCCTCCTGCCAGGCCTTGGCGATGAGGGGCTCGGTGTCGATGAGGCCCAGCATCCGCTCAAATTCAGCTGCCCAGAAGGCGGCGGTCTCTTTGGCAAAGCCCAGGATCTCACGGCCCCAGGCGCTGTCCCCCGCGTCCTCGGCGGGCTCCTCCAGGGCGCGGATCTGATTCTGGGCCCAGAGGGAGGGGCGGGCGTGGCTCTGCATCTTCCCGTAGAGCTCCAGCACCAGCTCCTCCAGACGCTTGTCGTCTCTGCCGGCGCCCACGGTGTCCGCCAGCTCCAGAAAGCCCGGGTGCTTTTCCGGCGCGTCATACCAGGCGTCCAGCACCTTTTCCAGGGCCCGGGCCATCATGCCCCCGGCCCGCTGTTCGTCCAGCACGGCAAAGTCCGGCCCGATCTGGGCCTCGTGACTGTGCTGGCGGAGAAAGGCGGCGCAGAAGGAGTGGATGGTGCCGATCTGGGCCCGGTGGAGCAGGGCGCTCTGCCGCCGGAGGCGGCGGTTCGCGGGATCGGCGGCCAGAGCCGTGGCCAGCTCCTTCATGATGCGGCTGCGCAGTTCTCCTGCCGCCGCCCGGGTATAGGTGATGACCAGGAAGCGGTCCAGATCCACGGGCCGCTCCGGGTCGGTGATAGAACGCATCAGCCGCTCGGTCAGGACCCGGGTCTTGCCGCTGCCGGCGCCGGCGGAGACCAGCAGCGCGCTGCCACGGCGTTCTACCGCGGCCTGCTGGGCAGGGGTGGCTTTGAATTCAGGCATGGTCTCCCTCCTTTTCCATCAGCTCCCAGACCTTGCCGTCGCTGAGCTTGGGCAGGAAGCGACAGCTCTCGCCGTCCTCCCCGTCGGTGAAGAAGCAGGCTTCCAGATAGTCGCAGCGCAGACAGGCGGTCTCCTGCTGGCTGCGGTAATAGGGATCGGCGGCGATGCTGCCCCGGTGGAGCTCTTTCGCCATATCCGTCAATGTCTTTTTCAGGTGGCGGGCCAGCGTGCCCATGCGCTCCAGACTTGCCAGAGAGTCAGAGCTGTCCTTGCGCTTGGAGAATTTCACCGGGATGTAGCGCTTGTCCTCACCCTTTTCCCAGGCCTCCAGCAGCTCCGGATCGTCCAGCACCAGGCCGCTGCGGC
>CAMOXK010000120.1 GCA_946629065.1 uncultured Clostridia bacterium | reverse complement strand
AGGTTCAGGAAGGGAAAGGCGCAGGCTACCCCCGCGGGCCAGCCCAGGAGCGTGATGCCCGCAAAAGCCTGGACCATGGGCTGCTGGGCCAGCAGATACAGCAGCAGGATCAGCAGAAAGCCCTTCCAGCCGTAATCCGCGTTGAGCTTCGCCGCGACGACCGCCAGGCCGATCAGCAGCAGGGAACTGCCCAGGGGCATTTCCCGGAACTTGCTCAGACACCAGATCCCCAGAAAGCCAAGCAGCAGGGTGAAAAACACGTTCTGCCGCTCATAGGGGAGGGCGCCGCAGTTGAAGAGATCATAGGGGATCTCGGAAATCAGCGCAAAGAGGAAGAGATTCAGGGCATAGCGCTTTTTGCTCCGGGTGTGGCGAAAGCCCTCCGCCAGCAGGAAACAGAAGATGGGAAAAGCGATGCGCCCGAAGCCGCGCAGCAGCACATAGGGCGTGAAGCGGATATCAAAAAGGGTGAAGAGATAGCGCTTCAGCAGCGGACGAAAGCAGATGGCGGAATGGTCCACCAGCATGGCCACCATGGCCAGCACTTTCAATGCGCTGCCGTTCAGGATCCGAAAGCGCTCCGGGAATACAGACTGCTGTGTCATAAGAGAATCCCTCCTTTCCTTGCTGCCGATGTGACTGCTTTATCATAGCACAGCGGCAGCGATTTGAAAAGAGCCCGGAGGGGGAGAGGCATTGACAAACGGGGAAAATGTGCCTATGATTACCGGTGAAGAAAAAGCAAAGGGGAGAGTCTTATGAAAAAGATCCTGATGGTTCTGGCGCTTTGTCTGCTGGTGCTGGGCCTTGCCGCCTGCGGAGCCGCTGGGGAAAAGAACCGCGTGGAGGGAGTACAGGTATCCACGGCGGAGGTCACGCCCTGGCCCGAAGCAAAGAGCAGCCCGGCACCCACGGAAGAACCTAAGCCGGAGCCAACGCCGGAGGTGGAGACGGAGATCCGGCTGCGGGACGATCTGCTGCCGGAGGACTATGCGCTTCTGGACTATGCCGCCTGCACCAACTCCACTCTGGACGCCCAGACCTATATCGATACCGGTATTTCGCCCACCAACAACACCCGCTTTTACCTGGACTTTGCGTGCACCAGCGGCTTCAAGGTGAAGGATACCTGGTTCTTCGGCTGCTTCAACCGGGACAATCACATGTACATGGAAGTGGGCTACCACATGGGACAGGGAAATCCCGCCCATTTTTACACCGCCACCGGTGTGCATTACAGCCAGACTGAGGACCCGGCTCTGCGGACCGTGGCCTGGATACGACCGGGAGATTACCGGTACCCGGACGTGGCAAACGGCCGGACCCTCTATGCCTTTGAGGAACCCTGCGAACAGCACCTCTTCCTCTTCTCCCGCCAGCATATGGACATGGAGATCGCCGGGACGCATGACATCGTGGGAGAGTACGACCTCCGGATCTACGCCTGCCGCATCTGGCAGGAGGACAAGCCTGTGCGGGATTATCTGCCCTGCCTGCGTCTTCGTGACGGCCGGGTCGGCATGTATGATCTGGTGGAAGGGCTTGCGTATTTCAGCGACGGCACCGAAGAACTCACGGAGGGGGAGGAGCTGCTGCCGGATCGCAGCGTCAGCGCTCTGAACGGAGAGATCGGGGAGCGCGTCGCGCCGCCCGAGCTGCAGGGCTTCCTGTTTCAAGGCTATTTCACCGGCCCGAATGGGACCGGTGAACAGATCCTGGATGCAGACGGCAAACAGGTCGCCAAGACCGGGACGGCGGAGGACCTGGTTCTCTATGCCTTCTGGATCCGGGACGAGGCGTACTTCGACGAGTATTGAGCCGGGACAAAGGATTGCTTGTAAATTGGCGGACGGCCATTGGCCGTCCGCCTCATTGTGGAAAAGGAACACGGCGGGATGAGGGCATCCTGCCCTGCGCGGGAAAATGAATCTGCCAGCGCGCAGGGAGCGATCCCCAGATCGCTCCGGCCAGTGTACGGCCCGTCCACCTCATCCGTCTTGCCCCTTGCGTGAGATCGGGGCAAGACACCTTCTCCTCAAGGAGAAGGCTGGGGCGCTGCACATATGCTCCTTCCAGTTCCGGGGCGAATCCAATAAAGAAACCGTGGTGAGAATTCGCAGATCTGCGGATTCTCACCACGGTTTTTATTCATTTCGGTAGACCACATCGTCCCAGGAGCGGAAGTCCTCCACCTCTTTCCAGTGGAGAAAGGCCTTCCGGATGGCACGGCTGCGCTCAGTGTCCCGCCAGCCGAAGGCGATGGAGGACAGATCCTCCGGATAGCCTACCACGAAGCGAAGCTCCGGCCCCCGGCTGTCCAGGTAGGGCTTGACCATGGCCCAGGTCACCTTGCTGTTGCGAAACCAGCCGCTGCGAAAATCCGGCATGGCGTCGATGAAGCGCACATCCTCCAGATTTCGGCAGTAGGAGAGGTTCAGGTCCATCATCTTCGGCATGGAGAAGAGACAGGAGAAATCTTCGATGTCGCAGCACAGGAAAAGCTCCAGATACATGAGATCGTGGAGCTTCCCCAGGGGGGAGATGTCCGTGATGCGGGGATTGTCCGCCAGGATCAGCACCTGCAGCTCGGTGAGCTCGCCGATCAGCATCAGGTCCCCAATGTCGCTGTGGCCCAGGTCCAGGGCCCGGAGATGGCGGCAGAAGCGCAGCAGGGGATAGTAGTCTTCCTCCGTGTAGCGGTAGGCTTCTTCCCCGGTCCAGAGAGAGGAAAAACAGCTGCAGTCGCTGGAAACGGTCCATTGCCGGCGGCCTTCCTGCCCAAAGGTGAAGCTCCAGAGAAAGTCCACCTCCGGATAGTTCATGTAGAGACGATCCATCAGCTCGAACTCCGGCGTGCAGTCGTACAGCTCCACGGTTTTCAATTCCGGCAGCCCCGCCATGGCCGCCTCCAGCCCTTCCGTGGACGAGAGAGAAAGCGCCTCGGTATCATCGGGATATTCCGCGCCCTGCAGGGGAACGGTCCAGCGGATCTCGCAGTCCGGCAAAAGTCTGCGCAGCTCCAGGAGCGCCGCGTATTCCGTGCTGTGCCCGGCGTCGATCCGGCGCAGGCCGGGGATCGACCCCAGGGCCAGGATCTCCTCCGCACTCTCGCCGGTCACCGTCCATTCCGTGGGCGGAGGACTGGGCGCGGGGGTCGGCTCCGGCGTCACCGCGGGAAGCGGCTCCGGCGTGGGGAGCGGGGAAGGCGCGGGCGCTGCGCAGCCGCAGGCGCAGAGCAGGCACAGGGCCGCCAGCGCAAGCAGAAGCAGCGCGTCAGTCCTCCGTGCCATACATGTGCCGGAGAATGATCCGGCGGGCCGTTTCGGGCCCGAAGAGCTTTGTCATGGTATCCACGGCGGGACCGCCCTCTTTTACCAGCGTCTCGGCAAAGGAGCGGATCTTTTTGCCCTTTTCCCCGGCGTCGCAGGCGTGCGCCTGCTCTGCCTGGGCCAGAAACTCCTTCACATAGCCCTCTGCCGCGGCGTTGAAGCGCAGGCTCAGCCCCCGGCCCGCGTGGTCATAGGAGCAGGGGTAGAGGACCGCGTCATACCAGTGGGGCTTCTTTTCCCGCTTGGGCAGGTCCCCGTCCCGGTCCTTCAGCGCCTGGAAGCGCCCCATGGCCTTCTCCGGCATGGGCTGGAGCTGAGTGTCATAGAGCTCGGCGATCAGCGTTTCCTTCCCGGCGGCGCTGACCCAGTCCAGATTGAAGAGAGGCAGGTCCTTTTCTTTTACGGCCAGGACCACCGTCTCCATCTTCATGAGACCCAGAAAGGCCTTCATCCGCAGCACGCACAGGTGCCCCAGGCCTTTTACCGCGTAGGACTCGGTCTCAAAGACCATGCCGCTTTTGCTGAGACGGGCGTCCGCGCCGATGTCCTGCTTTTCCAGGGGATAGCGCCCCTCCAGGGCGCCGAGGATCATGGTTCCCAGATCCGCATGCTTGCTCATGGTTCGTTCCTCCTGTATGTTCCGATATCAGTCTTCCGTCAGTTCTCCGTGAATCTTCACCCGCCCCCCGTCGGGACAGGCGCCGTCGAAGCAGCGGGCTTTCGAGGCTCCGCGATCCAGGCTCGCCCCGTTCAGCAGGGCGAAAACCTGGGTAAACGATGATTCAATCGGCAAGAGCGAATCCCGAGAAAATATGCGTTCTGAT
>CAMOXK010000119.1 GCA_946629065.1 uncultured Clostridia bacterium | reverse complement strand
TCCTCCAGCGTCATCTGGGAGATCAGATCCTGATGTTTCAACTTGCCTCTTCCTCCTTTTTATTCGCGTAAAAATTCAGCTGATTGTATTATAAAATAGATTTCCGGGTTTGTAAATTCCCGGTTACGACAGAATCCCGACAGTTTACGCAAAGGACAGGGCTGTCACTGTCCCCGGGCGGAGAACGGTGACAGCCCCTTTTCATACTACTTTCAAATAGCTTGTGGCCAGAATTGTGCCATACTTCGTTGAAGCCCTTGAACATATATCTCCATTATGCTCTGCGGCCTTCGCCTCGTCTGGCGCAATTGAAGTCTCGCAATCCTTTTTAAAGCTTCTTATTTGAAAGTAGTATCACGGTGTTTCGCTTCCGGGACACGGTGAACCGCATCCGCATTCCCCTCTCCGACGAGGAAGCCGCCGTCACCTTCTATCTCTGCGCCCGGGAAAGCGACAGCGCCCTCTTCCACCAGCTCTGCTGAGCCCTTTCTGCAAAGCGGGAGCCGTTTCCAAAACGGCTCCCGTTTTTGACTGTAGACAAAACCCGATCCCGTCATCCTGAGGAGGCGCAGCCGACGAAGGATCTCGCCCCCGGCGCATGGCAGGTCTTCCACATCGCCGCGGACACGAGCGCCGCACTCCGTCTCCGCCGTAGGGGCGGCGGCTTGTCCCCGCCCGGCAGCAGCGTCTTTTCTCAATCTGAAAGAAATGGCGAATTCGCAGCCAGTACGAATTCGCCATTTCTTTCTCTTCATTTCAAGGCTTCCCATGCGGCGCTTCGTGTACCATCCTTCTCTTGACGCGTGAAGCGCCACCTGCAGCGTGGCGTGCAGAGCTTTCTTCTTATCCTGCAAAGTCCAGGGCGCGCTCGATCACCGCGTCCATGTCGTAGTACTTGTACTCCCCCAGTCTCCCGCCGAAGATCACATGCGCTTCCTTCTCCGCAAGGGCTCTGTACTGCTCGTACAGGCTCTTGTTTTTTTCGTCGTTCACCGGGTAATAGGGCTCGTCCCCCAGCTTCCACTCGGAGCTGTACTCCCGGGAGATCACGGTCCTCGGCTGGGTGCCGAATTCAAAGTGCTTGTGCTCAATGATGCGGGTGTAGGGGGTCTCCCGGTCGGTGTAGTTCACCACGGCGTTGCCCTGGAAGTTGGGAGTCTTCAGCACCTCGGTCTCGAAGCGGACGCTGCGGTATTCCAGCGGGCCGAAGCAGTAGTCAAAATAGCGGTCGATGGGCCCGGTGTAGACCACCGTATCCGCCAGGGCGTTCCATTTCTCCCGATCCTCCAGGTAATCCACCCCCAACCGGATCTCGGTGCCGGAGAGCATCTTCTCCACCATGGCGGTGTAGCCCCCCACGGGAATGCCCTGGAAGCGGGCGTTGAAGTAGTTGTTGTCAAAGGTGAAGCGCACCGGGAGCCTGCGGATAATGAAGGCGGGCAGCTCTGTGCAGGGGCGGCCCCACTGCTTTTCGGTGTAGCCCTTCACCAGCTTTTCATACACGTCCGTCCCCACCAGGGAAATGGCCTGCTCCTCCAGGTTTTTGGGTTCGGTGATCCCGGCGTCCTCCCGCTGACTGCGGATCTTTTCCTCCGCCTCCTGGGGTGTCACCACGCCCCAGAGCTTGTTGAAGGTGTACATGTTGAAGGGCAGGGAGTAGAGCTCGCCCTTGTAGTTTGCCACCGGGGAATTGGTGTAGCGGTTGAATTCCGCAAAGCGGTTCACATAGTCCCACACCGCCTTGTTGTTGGTATGGAAGATGTGGGCGCCGTATTTATGGACCTGGATCCCCTCGATCTCCTGGGTATAGACATTGCCGCCGATGTGATCGCGCTTGTCGATCACCAGGGCACTTTTTCCTTTTTCCCGCAGGCACTGGGCCACGGTGGCGCCGTAAAGTCCCGCGCCCACGATCAGCACGTCATAGTGCTCCATCTCGTCTCTTCCGCTCCTTCTTCTCTTTTGCTCTGCCGCGCCTGTAAGCCGCCGGCAAGTGTCCCGCGCAGTATATCACAGCTTCCCGCTTCCCGCAAGCAGTTCTGCTTCGAAGCCGCCCGTCCAAAGCCTTCCCCTCGAGGGGAAGGTGGCATCCGCCGTCCCCCGCCCTAAAGGACTAGCTTCGCGTCGCAAGGCGGATGACGGATGAGGTGTCGCCCTTGGCTCCCCGCCTTAGCCCCCCTTGCCTAAAAGGGGGGGCCCGTAGCGCCGAGCATTGCTCGGCGGCACGCTGGGGCGGGGGGATACGCCCTCGCCACCCTCGCAGCAGATGCCGCTCCCCTTGGCTCCCCCTCCGGGGGAGCTGTCAGCGAAGCTGACTGAAGGGGGTGCGCCGACGTAACCGAGAGGGGCATCCGCGTCAGTGCCGGGCTGCCAGCTTCATTTCCCAAAGGAATCCCACAGGAAGAGCTCCACCTCGCCCAGCAGCTTGTTGGTGTAGAGCCGGTCGTCGGCGTGCTTGCAGCCAGGCACCAGCCGGAGCGTCACGTCCTCGCCGTTGGCCTTCAGGGCCTCATAGAGCTCCACCGACTGCAGCTGGGAAACGGTGATGTCCGCGTCCCCATGAATGAGCAGGGTTCGCAGGCCCGGGTTTCCGTTCTCCTGCCGCATGGCCCGCTGGAGGGGGCTGGCCCCGATCTTCTCCGCGTCGCCCCAGTCGGCATAATTCTTCCGCAGCCAGAGCTCCTCCAGGCTGCCGTAGTCGCCAAGGACCTCATTGGCCCAGCCGTTTGCCAGGGTTGGGATCCAGGTGACAAGACCCTCCTCGGCAAAATTGCCCCGCTGGGAGACAAAGTCGATGCAGCCGTAGTAGTCCACCAGGGCGTCAAAGGCGGGCATCTCGAAGCGCGCGTCCTCCGTCTCCCCGATGCAGAGCGTATCGGAGAAGGCCTCCGGGGCGGAGAGGGCCGTCATGCAGGCCAGATAGCCGCCCGCCGATTCGCCCCAGACTGCGATGCGTTCCGCGTCAATGCCGTACTCCGCCGCGTTACGGCAGAGGAAGCGCACGGCAGCCTTCACATCGCAGACCGCGGCGGGGTAGGCCGCCTCGGTGGAGAGGCGATAGTTCACGCTGGCGCAGGCGAAGCCATGGTCGGCAAAATAGTGATACATGAACTGGGCCTGGCGGGACTGGGCGTCGTTGAAGGCGAAGCCGCCCCCGTGGATCAGCACAAACAGCGGCGCAGGCGCTTCCATGGGCGGCACGTAAAGATCCACATACTGGGCCTCGCTGTCGTCGGCGTAGGCCAGATGCTCATAGCACCGGATGCGGTCCCAGTCGCTGGGCTCCTCCAGCTTCAGGGTGGGGGAAAACACATTGCACCAGACCTGGCGCACCGTATAGCGGTTCACCAGCAGCAGCACCGCCAGGATCAGCAGCAGGGCCAGCAGGACCCAGCGCAGAACAGGCTTCTTTTTTGCTTTTTCCATAAAAAACACCTCTTAAAAGACCTTCTGCAGGAAGTTGTACAGGGACAGATGCCAGTGGCCGATGGCGTGATAGCGCATGGGGAAGATGTCAAAGCTGGTGTTCACGCCCTCCTGCAGCCTGGGCTCCAGCTCGCAGAGCATCCGGTAGCCCGGGACCATGTAGGGCGTGGCAAAATCAAAGTTGCCGGTGGTGGCATAGAGATAGTCGATGGAGAGGGGCAGCTGCTCCTCGGACTGGATGGTCTCCCGGATGTGCTCTTCCGTGGTGCGGAAGGAGCTGAAGAGCCCGAAACGGGAGAAATAGTCCAGGCTGCCGCAGAGAACGGAGTTAGCGGTGGTGACGGCGCCCCGGGAAAGGCCCGCGAAAGCCCGGTGCTCCCGGGAGGCGGCAAAGCCCGTGTCATCCGCGGTCTCGGCAAAGGTGGCGTATTTCGTCTCCACCGCGGGCATCAGGTCGTTCCGCAGCTCCTCCCGGAAGGAGAAGGTCAGGATATCCAGGCTGCTGTCCTTGCCGTCGTCCTCCACATAGAAGGTGGGCGTCACCACGATGAGGGGCTGGATCTCCCCCGCAGCGATCATCCGGTCCAGCATGATCTTGTTGTATCCATGGGTCTGCAGCCAGTAATTCTCATCGTCCCCGGTGCCGTGCATCAGGTAGAGGATGTTATACTGCCCGCCCTCGTCATAGCCGTAGGGCAGATAGACCAGCGCCCGCTTGGTGACGGGGCGGGAGTCGGTGGCGTAGGCC
>CAMOXK010000118.1 GCA_946629065.1 uncultured Clostridia bacterium | reverse complement strand
GGCGGGCCGTCGCGAAGCAGGCCCGGGAATGGCAATGCGGCAAGGTGGGCAAGCGTAAGCCCGATGCATTTTTCGGGCACCGCAAAGCGGACGCTGGCATCCGCCGATCCCCCGCCCTAAAGGACTAGCTTCGCGTCGCGAGGCGGATGACGGATGAGGTTTCCTTCCTTGTAGCCTTCCCCCTTGGGGGAAGGTGGCATCCGCCGATCCCCCGCGAGGCGGATGACGGATGAGGTCTCCTTTCATCTTTGGCCCCCTTGCCTGAAGGGCCTTGGGTCTCCCGTGAAGCGGGCGGGGTTCTGTTGTTACGCTCCGGCAAAGCGCTTGCAGGCGGCCGCCAGGCGGCGGGCCAGACTGCTCAGCGCCGAGGAAAGCCAGCGGGTCAGCGGGCGGGCCAGAGCCTCCGCCAGCCAGGCCAGAGGAATGCAGGCCAGGAGGCTTGCCAGGGCACAGAGAAGGTAGGCAAAGAGCCAGTCCTCGCCGGCGGGGATCAGACTGCGCCCCAGATGATAGATCACCAGGTCAGTCACCTTGGAGAACAGATAGACAGAGAAGGACAGACCGGACAGGCCCCGGATCCCCTTGTCCAGCCAGGGGGGACAGCGGCTCAGATCCAGATTCAACAGCAGCAGGAAGATCAGGACTGAAATGCCCATGGTCTCAAATCCGTGATACCAGCTGTAATCCATCCAGGCAAAGATCCCGGGGGTACATACAGAATAATTCAGCGTAGCGGCACCTGCCAGAGCCAGCGCCAGGGCCAGAGCCAGACGCCCCGGTCGGAGAGGGCGGCGGTACTCCCGCAGATAGGCGCCGATGAAGAAATAGGTCACGGGGTAGAGCCGCTCCCACCAGACCTCATAGAGATGCAGATGCATGTTCAGCAGCGTCGGCACAGCGGTGAGATAGATCAGGGTCCACACCAGAACCAGGCGGCGCTTTTGGGTCGCCAGACCCTTCCAGGCCAGATTCAAAAAGGGAATCACCAGGAAGAGGCTGGTATACATGGACACATACCAGCTGTAGTCGTTGGCATAGTGGTTGAAGATCCCGCCTACCGCGTCCCGCAGACTGATGCTCTCTCCCAGCAGTCCGCGGGTCAGCAGACAGGCCAGACAGGACAGCAGGTAGATCACAT
Source organism: uncultured Clostridia bacterium (assembly GCA_946629065.1). Lineage (GTDB taxonomy): Bacteria > Bacillota > Clostridia > Oscillospirales > Oscillospiraceae > Limivicinus. Next base: position 3,039 of record CAMOXK010000118.1, on the reverse strand, counting down.
AGATCCGCACCAGGCCCAGATAATAGCGGGCGGAGAGCTCTTTCCGGCAGCAGAGGTAGCCGGTGAGCAGCAGGAACAGCGGCACGCAGTTGATAAACAGGGCGCGCAGCAGATTCACGATCCAATGGACAAAGCCGACGTTTGGCATGTCATACCAGCCGCTGCTGGAGATAAAGTGCAGAAACAGCACCAGGATCACCGCTGTACAGCGGATCAGATCCAGATTTCGGTCTCGTTTCATCGTGAACTCCTTAGCCGGAAAAGTGCTGGCACAGATGCTTCACGCAGCAGGCCTCGCAGTTGGGCTTTCTGGCGTCGCAGACAGCCCTGCCGTGGAGCACCAGGCAGTGGCAAAAGTCCGAGGAGCGCTCCGGCGGCAGGAGCTTGCGCAGCTCTGCCTCGATCTTCGGGGGATCCTTCAGATCGTCCACCAGACCCATCCGGTTGGAAAGGCGGATGCAGTGGGTGTCCACCACCACCGAGCCGGGCACCCGGAACACGTCGCCCAAAATCAGGTTCGCGGTCTTGCGGCCCACGCCGGGAAGCGCCGTCAGCTCCTCCATGGTGGCGGGGACCTTGCCGTTGTGCTTTTCCAGGATCATCTGGGCGCAGGCCACGATATCCCTGGCCTTGGCCCGGAAGAAGCCGCAGGAGTGGACATAGCGCTCCACCTCCTCCACATCGGCCTCCGCAAAGCTCTCCAGGGTGGGGAAGCGGGCGAAGAGAGCGGGGGTGATCTGGTTTACCCGCTCATCGGTGCACTGGGCGGCCAGCCGCACGGAGAAAAGCAGCTCATAATCCTTGCCGTAGTCCAGCGTGCAGCTGGCCTCCGGGTATTCCTCCAGCAGCAGCCGGACGATTTCATTTACCTGTTCCTGGGTCCGCATGGCCATCCCTCTTTCTCTCGTGGATATAAAAACGGCAAGCTCATTGTACCTTGAGCTTGCCGTTTCGTCAATTCCAAATCCCTCCGGGATTTGGAAAGGGAATAGTGAAGAGTGAATAGTGAATAGTTGTGGTATCGCCTTCGGCGATGGATTATGATCGTCCGCGAAGCGGACACCATATCTTTTCACTTTTCTCTATTCACTTTTCTCTCAAATTCTTACCGTCTCAGCGTGACGTTGCTGCCGCACTCGATGGAATCCAGCAGGACGCCGCTGTAGGTGCCGCCGTACTCCCATTCCACATTGATCCAGAAGGTCTTGCTTTCGCCCTGGGCCAGGTCGATGGTGAAGGTCTTGCTGGCCAGCTCTGTGCTGTGGAACTCATAGCTGTCGCTCTCGATCTGCCTGGCGTAGACGGAGGCGTACTGGCCGTCAACCATGAAGTTCACCGGGTTGTAGGCGCCGGTGTACAGGGTCTGGTGCAGGCAGTAGACCGTTACGGTGACTTCCACCTGGGTGGGGCTTATGGCTTTGGCGCTCCATTCCGCCCGGATGTTCAGCCCGGTAGGCGTCTCGGAATCCACGGTACCGGTGCCCATCTGCACCGGAACAAAGGCCACCTCCGGCGCCTGGGTGGGCGCGGGTGCGGGAGCCTCCGTGGGAGCCGGGGCCGGAGCGGGCGCCTGGGTAGGCGCGGGCGCAGGAGCGGGGGCCTGGGTGGGAGCGGGCGTGGGCGCTCTGGTAGGCGCGGGGGCCTGGGTGGGCGCCGTGTAGGTGCTGCCGCCGCTGTTGCCGCTGCCGGTTCCGCCGGCGGGAGCCGTGGTGGGCAGGGCGTTCACGGTCTCATAGGGGTTCGCGGTGGGCACGGTGTCCGCGCCGGTGACCAAAGCGTTGGGGTCCTGCTGGGGCGGCTGATAGCTCTGGGTGGAGATCTCGGTGTTCTGGGCCTGGGCGGCGCGCTTGTCGTCCACCGTTTTCAGCACCATGATCACGATCACGACCACCAGCAGAAATACAATAATGAACAGAATCGCGGAAATGCGATCCTTTTCGGATCTCGGGTTCATAGGACTTGCTCCTTTCCGAAGGACTGATGGGGAAAAACGCCCTGTTCCGGCGCCAGTTCTCCCATGTTGTGGGGAAAGTATATCATATAAATCTCAAATTGTCTACAAAAGAGTAACAAATTTAGGGATTGTTAAGATTTCCGGCGCCGCTTTTCGCCTATGAAAAACTCCCCGACCGGGTCGGGGAGTTTTTCAGTGCCTTTTGCGCCGAATTACAGCTGCTTCTGGGCGTTGATCTTGACGCCGGGGCCCATGGTGGAGGCGGTGACGCAAGAACGGATATACTGGCCCTTGGCGGCGGCGGGCTTGGCCTTGTTGATGGCGGTGATGAGAGCAACATAGTTCTCATACAGCTTCTCAGCGCCGAAGCTGACCTTGCCGATGGGGCAGTGGATGATGTTGGTCTTGTCCAGACGGTACTCGACCTTACCGGCTTTGGCTTCCTTCACAGCCTGGGAAACGTTGGGGGTAACGGTACCGGCCTTGGGGGAGGGCATCAAGCCCTTGGGTCCCAGGATCTTACCGAGACGGCCCACGGTACCCATCATCTTGGGGTTGGCAATGACGGTGTCGAACTCGAACCAGGCTTCCTTCTGGATCTTCTCGACGTATTCCATACCGCCGGCATAGTCGGCGCCGGCAGCGAGGGCTTCCTCAACCTGCTCGGGGGGGCAGAACACCAGGACGCGGACGGTCTTGCCGGTGCCGTTGGGCAGCACGATGGCGCCGCGGACCTGCTGGTCGGCGTGACGGCCGTCAACACCCAGCTTCACGTGGAGCTCCACGGTCTCGTCGAACTTGGCCTTGCTGGCGTTGATGACCAGCTGCAGGGCTTCCTGAGGATCGTACAGGGCCTGCTTATCAATGAGCTTTGCGCTCTCTTTATAATTTTTACCTCTAAACAATTTTGTTTCCTCCTAAATAGTGGTGTAATGGATGGATAGATCCTCCCACGTAGGGTGACTTACTCGCCGACGACAACGCCCATGGAGCGGCAGGTGCCCTTGATCATGCTGATGGCAGACTCAATATCGGTGCAGTTCAGGTCGGGCATCTTCTGCTCGGCGATCTTGCGCACGTCTTCC
>CAMOXK010000117.1 GCA_946629065.1 uncultured Clostridia bacterium | reverse complement strand
CAGCAGCATCACGAAAAACAGGATCAGCGCCACGGCGGACATCATGTCCGCGTAGGACGGCCAGAAGCCCTGCTCCCCGTCGTTGGAGCGGACGAAGGCATCGGACCGGCCCTTAAACTGCCTTCTCATGCTTGCTGCCCTCCTGGGCCTTGCTTCCGCCCTCCATGCGGCGGTTGATCTCCCGCATGGCGCCGGCCAGGTCCCGCACCGCAAGATCCATGCGCTCCACGCTGCCGCGCAGGTTGTAGTCCACCTCCGCAAAGTCGTGGACGCCGTCGTTGAATTTCTCCAGACTCTTGTCCCAACCGGCGATGGCGTCCCGGTTCTCCTTGGCAGCCTGCACCAGGGCCAGGGAAGCCCCCTTGGCGGCGGCGCCGAAGTCGTCGGAGGCGGACTTCAAGGCCGCGATCATGCGCCGCACCAGGTCGGAGTCGTTCTTGGCCGCTTCGGTGTAGAGCTCCGGGGCCACCTCGGTGTCCAGCCACAGCTCCATCCGGGTCTCCATCTGCTCCCGGGCGGCCTGGGGATTGAAGATGGTCTTCAAAATGGTCAGCAAAATGGAGCAGCCCGCGCCCACCAGAGAGGTGTAGAAGGCCACGCCCATGCCGGACAGTGCCGAAAGCAGCCCGCCGCCCACGCTGTCCATCACCGAGAGCCAGTCCTCCCCGTTGGAGTAGCGCAGCAGCTCAGTCAGAGACGCCACCGAAATGCTCAGGCCCAGGAAGGTGCCGAAGAGACCCAGGGTCACGAAGAGGGAAACGGCGTTGTTCAAAAAGCGCTCGCAAAACAGCAGGCCAGAGAGCTTGGCGCCAACCGTATCGGAAATGATGGCAGGGGTATTGGTGTCCTGTCCGTATTTCTGATAGGCGTTGGTATACTCCTCCAGCACCGCGGCCCGGAAGCCCCGCACCTTTTCCGGATCACCCTTGGCCTTGCCCGCCAGCAGCTTGTAGCGCAGATAGACGTGGAACAGCAGCAGCAGTGAAAGCACAAACAGCAGTCCGATCACGATCATGACCACCAGGCCTGCGGTGGGCATGTTGGAAAGATGAATCATCGCATATCCCTCCCATCTAAGATTGCTCCATGATACCAAAAAGCGCAGAATGTGTCAAATCCGGTATCTTCCAGTGGGAAGCTACCGGATTGTAGACGAATTCTGCGCCTTTTTGTTCCCCCCAATCGGGACGCCGTTTCTTTTCACTCTTCACTATTCACTTTTCACTCCATTATATCCTCTTCCACAGCCGCACCACACCCCGGTCGTTGAGCTGTCGGGCCGTCACCAGCAGCATGGGAAACAGCAGCATGCCCCACACGCTCCAGACCCGCCAGCCCACATACATGGCCATGAGGGAGGCAAGCGGGTGCAGCCCGATCTGGTCCCCCAGGAGCTTTGCCTCGATGCAGCTGCGCACCAGGCTCACGCCGCCCCAGCTGATGAGCAGACCCAGCCCCCGGGCGCTCTGCCCCAGGAGCAAGCAGTAGATTGCCCAGGGCGCCAGCATGACCCCGGTACCGAAAAGTGGCAGGGCGTCCACCACGGCGATGATGCCGGCAAGGACGGCAGGCCTCGGGATCTTCAGCAGCAAAAAGGCCGCCAGCAGCTCAAAAAAGGTAATGCCCATCAGAATCAGCTGGGCCCGCAGCCAGCCGCCCAGGCTCCCCTTCACTTCCTCTCCCATGCCCTCCAAGCGTTCTTTTAAGCGCTGTGGCAGCTGGGCCTGCACGAAGGCCAGCACCCGGGGGAAGGAGGCGGAGCAAAAGTAGCTGCCGATCCCCGCCGTGACCACGAAGAGCAGCAAGTCCGGGCTCTTTCCGGCGAGCTGCCCCACCGCGTCCAGGGTCCATTGGCTCAGCAGCACCGGCAGGCCGTAAAGGCCCTCCCCCACCGCGTCCAGGGCCCGACGCAGGGTGCTCTCCAGCTCCGCGGGTGCCTGGGCGATCATGGTGAGCAACTGCTCCTCCAGGCGTCCCAGAGCCTGGGCCAGACCGGTCATCAGGGCGGGCGCCTCCCTGGCAAAGTCCGATACCGCCGCCACGCCCCAGCCGATCATGGCGCTGCAGCCCCGGACCAGCAGGGCCAGCAGGCCCAGATCCACCAGTCCCGCGGCGGCGCCTCTGGGCCAGCCCCGGCGCACCAGTGCCCGCACCAGGGGCTCGATCAGGGCAGCAAGCGCAAAGCCCAGCAGGAAGGGTGCAAACCAGGGCAGCAAAAACCGGGAGGCCAACCACAGGCCGCCCAATACCGCCGCCGCGGAAAGCAGGCGTCTTCCCCAGCGCCGCCCCATGCGCATCCCTCCCCAGTTCTTTTCTTTCTCTTTATTGTCTCTGCTGCGCCGGGATTTATTCCGCGCAGCACGGCAAAGGGCTTTTTTGCGTAGAATGGAGCGGCCGCTCTTGCGGCCATGGGAGGAATTTCCATGCTGATCGTACAAAAATTCGGCGGCAGCTCGCTGGCAGATCTCCAGCGTCTGTGCCGGGCCGCCGGTATCGCCGCCGAGGCCCGCCGCCGGGGAAATCAGGTGGTGCTGGTAGTCTCCGCCGCCGGGAACAGCACCGACGAGCTGCTCTCGATGGCCAGGCGGATCCTGCCCCACCCGCCCCGGCGGGAGCTGGACGCCCTGATGGCTACCGGGGAGCAGCGTTCCGCCGCTCTGATGGCCATGATGCTGGAGAGTCTTGGCTGTCCCGCCCGCTCCTTTTCCGGCGCACGGGCCGGGATCCATACCGACGGAAACCACGGGGAAGCCGCCATCCTCCGGGTGGAGCCGGAAGCCCTGCGGCAAAGTCTGGCTGACGGGGAGATCGCCGTTGTGGCGGGCTTCCAGGGCCGCTCGCCCGCAGGGGAGGTGACCACCCTGGGTCGGGGCGGCTCGGACACCAGCGCCGTGGCCCTGGCCGCCGCCCTGGGGGCGGAGCGCTGCGAGATCTATACCGACGTGGACGGCATCTGCACCGCCGATCCCCGCCTCATCCCCTCGGCCCGACTCCTGCGGGAGATCGACAGCCGAGATATGCTGCTTTTGGCGAAAGCCGGGTCCCAGGTGCTGCACCCTGGTTCGGTGCGCCTGGCCATGGAGGGATCGGTGCCGCTCTGGCTTCTGTCCTCCTTCCGGGCAGGCGAGGGCACCCGTGTCCTGCTGCTGCCGGAGGATCGGCGGCCGCCTCTCGCCGGGGTCACCCGGGACCTGGGCAGCAGCAGCGTCACGGTGGTTGGCCGCGCCGCGGGCAGCGCCCTGCTGGAGCGGCTGCGGCGGGAACTGGAGCACAGCGGCGTCCCGGTGCGCTCCGCCCGGGCGGAGGAGGGCTGCGTCACATTTACCGTCGCCCCGGCGCAGCTGCTGCCCGCCCTGGAGCTCTGCCACCGGGAAATAGTGAAGAGTGAAAAGTGACGAGTGAAGAATTGTGGTGTGCCGCTGCGCGGCACGGATCAGATCCCACCTGCGCGGCACACCTTTTTTCTTTGGCATTAGGTGCCGTCCCGGTCCCGGCTTGCAATCGGCCCTGGCCCGTGGTACAATCGCGGCAGAACGAGAAAGGACGCTTCCTATGAACGAAAACTTTTTTGCCTATATCTCCCGCATGCGTTACATCGGCCGCTGGAGCCTGATGCGCAATTCTTTGCCGGAGAACATCCAGGAGCACAGCCATATGGTGGCGGTCTTCGCCCATGCCCTGGGGGTCATCCGCCGGGACGTGTTCGGCCGCCCCTGCGACCCCAACGCGGCCGCCGCCGTAGCCCTCTTCCACGACAGCAGCGAGATCCTCACCGGGGATCTGCCCACCCCCATCAAGTACCACAGCGCCGAGATCCGGGAGGCGTACAAGCAGGTGGAGGACCTGGCCTGCCATCAGCTGCTGAACACCCTGCCAACCGAGCTGCGCCCCGCCTATGAGGAACTGCTCATCGGCCAGACCCAGGCCGAGCTTCACGACCTGGTGAAGGCGGCAGACAAGCTCTCCGCCTATGTCAAGTGCATTGAGGAGCGCAAGGCCGGCAACAACGAGTTCCTCTCCGCCGAAAAGCAGAGCCGCCGCACCCTGGAGGAGTGCGGCCTGCCCGAGGTGATCTATTTCCTGGAGCACTTTATCCCGGCCTTCGAGAAAGACCTGGACGAGCTGGGCACCATTGAATAAGTTTTTAGGGAGCGATGGGACGATCGCCCTCACAGTCGAAAGAAGACAGATCGAGACAGTATCGGAATAAGTTTTGAGTAAACGATGATTCAATCGGCAAGAGCGAATCCCGAGAAAATATGCGTTCTGAT
>CAMOXK010000116.1 GCA_946629065.1 uncultured Clostridia bacterium | reverse complement strand
CCACAACGGAAACGACGGTGAAGAGGATGGAGTAGATCAGGGCGTTTTTGAAGCCGACCCAGATCTGGGAGTTCGACAACACGCGCGAATACGCGGTGGTGGTCCACTTGCTGAAGTCGAAGGACAGGCCGCTGTTCTGCAGCGTGACCGGGTCCACAAAGGAGGCGAGGATGATGTAAATGACCGGCAGGATGATGGCGACGAGGAACAGGGCCAGGATGATATAGGCGATGACCATCAAAACCTTATCGCCGGCGGGGAGCTTGGCAAATTCGCTTTTTTTCTTCTTAGTCGTCATGTTCAGCACCCCCTTAAATGCCCTTGCCATCGTTCATCTTCTTGACCAGGGTGTTCATGGTGACCAGAAGAATGACATTGATGACGGTGTTGAAGAGACCGACAGCGGTGGAGAAGCCGTAGTCGCCGTCCAGAAGGCCCTTCTTGTACACGTAGGTGGAGATGATTTCGGAAGCGTTCAGGTTCAGGTCGGTCTGCAGGGCGTAGGCCTTCTCAAAACCGACGGACATGATGTTGCCGACAGACATGATGAACTGGATGAGAACGGTGTCCTTGATGGCGGGCCACTCAACAGCCTTGATCTGCTGGATGATGTTGGCGCCGTCGATGACAGCCGCTTCCTTCAGCTCCTTGCTGGCATTGGACAGTGCTGCGGTGTAGATGATGGAGGCCCAGCCTGCGCCCTGCCAGATGCCCGACGCGATGTAGATGGTGCGGAACGCGGAGGGCATGGTCATGAAGTTGGTGGAGGTACCGAGCAGCTGGTTGATCATGCCGGTGGGAGCCAGCAGGATGCGCACGATACCGCAGAGCACGATGACAGAGATGAAGTTGGGCATGTACAGCACCAGCTGGATCTTCTGCTTGATGCTCTTGGAGAGGATGCGGTTGAGCAGGAAGGCCAGCAGGATGGGAGCCGGGAAGCCCCACAGCAGGCCGTACACGCTCAGCTTGAGGGTGTTCATCAGGTAACGCATGAAGTCCGGGGATGACAGGAAGCGCTTGAAGTGCGCGAAGCCAACCCACTCACTGCCCAGTAGGCCGCGGATGGGGTTGTACTCCATAAACGCGATCAGCACGCCGCCCATCGGAACGTACCGGAAGATGATCGTCAGCGCGAAAGCGGGAAGCATGAACAGCACATACAGCTGCCAATGCTGCCGAACATACACAAGCAGATTGTGCATCTTCGATCCGCCGCCGTTCTTTCCGGTGTCAGGCGACAAGGCTTTTTTCATAGAACTCCTCCTTCTTTCGTTTCTCCATCCGAATGTGTCTATGCGCTTCGGATTGTGCATTTGCACGCTTCTGGCTGGAGTTTTGCACGTTCATAGTATCATCCGGCCCACCTTATGTCAACAAAAAGTTAACAATTGCGCAACATCTACAAGTTGCAGAGGGGAGTTTTGTGAAATCTGTCAAGGCTGTGTCTCTTCCGCCGGGTTTACAAATGCGAATGCGGCATCGCGCTTGCGTTTGACATCCTCACACAAGGTATGGTATGATGACGTTGAATGAATTTTTAAGGTGTGAAGTTATGAAAAAAGTTACCATTCAGGATATCGCGGACGCGCTGGGCATCTCCCGAAACACGGTATCCAAGGCCATCAACAACTCCGATGGTTTGGCCGACGCCACCCGGGAAAGGATCCTGCAGAAGGCCGTGGAAATGGGCTACAAGCAGTTTTCCTATTTCAGCGCCTATTCCGAATTCACCGGAATGGCCGAAGGACAGAGCCGTACCGTCCCCGGCTTTCAGGGGGAGATCGCCCTGCTGACCGCCGCCTTTCTGACCCAGTCCCACTTCGCCTCCACCCTGCTGGACAAGTTTCAGCGAGAGATGTCCCAGCTGGGCTACACCATGAACACCCACCGGGTCACCGAACAGAACCTGCAGGAGATGAACCTGCCCCTCACCTTTCAGCGGGAGCGGGTCCGCGCCATCATCTGCATTGAGATGTTCAACTACGCCTATGACGAGATGGTGTGCAGTCTGGGGATCCCCACGCTGTTCATCGACGGACCCGTGAAGCGGCTGGGTCAGTCCCTCCCCTCCGATCAGCTGTACATGGACAACACCACCGAGATCACCCGCTTTGTCAACGACATGCTGCGCCAGGGGAAAAAGCGCATCGGCTTCATCGGGGACTATAACCATTGCCAGTCCTTCTACGAGCGCTACACCGCCTTCCGCTGCGCCATGCTGATGGCCGGCGTGCCTGTGGACGAGCGCTTCTGCATCTGCCGCAACCAGCTGGATGCCGAAGCGGTGGAGGCCCTGGCCAACCTGGAGCAGCTGCCGGACGTGTTCCTCTGCGCCAACGACTTTGTGGCGGGGGATGTCATCCGCGCCCTCTACTCCATCGGCAAAAACGTGCCGGAGGACGTGCGCATCCTGGGCTTTGACGACGCCCCCGAGTCCCGCATCAGCCGCCCGGCCCTGAGCACCGTGCACATCCACACCCAGGTGATGGCCTTCTCCGCGGTGCAGCTGCTCATCAACCGCATGAAGGAGCCCTCCCTGGACTACCGCACCGTCCACACGCAGACGGATCTGATCCTGCGCGAATCCACCGTTTTCTGAAACGAGGCCGGTCATGAAGTTTTTTTCTTATGAAAGCAAGTTCAGCCAGCTGCTGCTGAAGCTCTGCAACGCCTGCATGCTGAATGTGCTGTGGTTTGTCTGCTCCCTGCCCATCGTGACCATGGGCGCCGCCACCACGGCGCTGTACTACGCCTGCCTGAAGCTCGTGCGGGACGAGGAGACCCATGTGGCCGCCCAGTTCTTCCACTCCTTCCGGCAGAATTTCCGCCAGGCCACCCAGATCTGGCTGATCCTGCTGGGCTGCGGGCTCTTCCTGGGTCTGGACGGTTATATCCTCTATCACCTGCGGCTGACGTCCGGAGGGACCATGGGCGTGATCTGGACTCTGGCTCTGGCGGCGGTGATCGCCGCGGCCATCGTGCTGGTGATCGTGCTGGAGCACGTGTTCCCGCTGCTGGCCAGCGTGGAGAACACCAACAAAGCCATGCTGAAAAACGCCTTTCTCATCGGCACCCACTACCTCTTCGCCACGATCCTGGTGTTTGCGGTGCACTTTGCCATGTTCTTCGTGGTGGTGGCCTGGTTCACGCCGCTGATCGTCTTCGGAGAGGGGCTCTGCGCCCTCATCAGCGCCTGGCTTCTCAACAGCATCCTGATCTCCGTCTCCGGCACGCCGGAGGACGGGTCGGAGCCGGAAGCGCTCCCGGAGGCAAGTGACGAAGGCAGCAAAGAGGAGGAGACGCCGTGAAGCTCCCCGAAAAGGAAAAAGCCGCCCAAAGGGCGGCTTTTCGCAGGATGTCCCCGGCGGAAAAGCTGGATCACATCTATACCTATTATAAATGGCCCATCTTTCTGGCCCTGGCGGCGCTGATCGTGTTGGGCTCCGTGCTCCAGAGGCAGCTCACGAAAAAAGAGGTGGTGCTGTATCTGGCCTCGGTGAACGTCTCCGTGGGGGAGGATCTGGAGGAGCGTCTCAGCGAGGGCTTTCTCCGCTATGCCGGGGCAAACCCGAAAAAGCAGGAGGTCTACTGGTACCAGGCGCTGTATCTCTCCGAGGACGCAGACGTGCTGAACCACCAGTACGCCTACGCCTCCCGAATGAAATTCCTGGGCGCTCTGGAAACGAAGCAGCTGGACGTGATGCTGCTGAACCGGGAGGGCTATGATCTGCTCTCCAAAAGCGGCTACCTGCTGGACCTGGAGGACGTCCTAAGTCGGGAGGACCCAGCCCTTTACGAGCGTCTCCGGGACCGGCTGACTGTGAACCAAGTGACCATTCTGGACAACAGCCTGGAGTACCAGCTGGGCGAGGCCGACGAGCTGGAGCAGGTCTTCCTGGAGGAGAGAAACGGGCTGGATCTCTCCGAATATCCCCTGTTCCGGGACGCGGGCTTCCCGGACACGGTGTACCTGGGCATCGCCGCCAACACCGAGCGGCTGGACGCCGCGCTGCAGTACGTGGCGTACCTCACCGGAGCCGGGGCCTGAGCCGGAGTAGTGCGGGAAAAAAGAGCGCTGCAGCGCCTTTGCCGCAAGACAGGCTCCGGAAGCGGAATGGCCATTTCTCCCGTAGGGGCGCTTCCTGAAGCGCCCGGCACACAGCAGTATATTCCATTGAAAGGTTTGGTGAATTCGCAGCTTTTACGAATTCGCCGAACCTTTTCTCTGCATCTCACATTGACCGCGCGGGCGATTCGTGAATCGCCCCTACGACGGAGCGGAGAGGCGGCGGGCGGCTGATATGTACAGTGAAGTAAGATAGTAAACAGGTGTGAAGGCACA
>CAMOXK010000115.1 GCA_946629065.1 uncultured Clostridia bacterium | reverse complement strand
CCTGCTGCCTGGCCCAGCGGATCCCGGAAGGGGAGACGCGGCCCATTCTCCTGGTGGAGGATGTACAGACTGCGCTGGAAAAGATCGCCGCGGCGTACCGGCGGGATCTCAGGATCCCCATGATCGGCATCACCGGCAGCGTGGGCAAGACCTCTGCCAAGGAGATGATCGCCTCTGTCCTGGAGCAGCGCTTCCGGGTGCTGAAAACAGACAAGAATCTCAACAACCAGATCGGCGTTCCCATGACCATTTCCCGCATCGAGCCGGAGCATGAGGCCGCGGTGGTGGAGATGGGCATCTCCGGCTTTGGAGAGATGCGGGCCTTGACCGAGATCGTTCATCCCACGGTTGCGGTCTTTACGGTGATCGGCCATGCCCACCTGGAGTTTCTTCATGACCGCAGGGGCGTCTTTCAGGCCAAGACCGAGATGCTGGAGGGCATGGACGAGGATGGCATCGTCATTGTGAACGGAGACGACGATCTGCTCTGCACCCTGGAGTGTCCCCAGAAAAAGATAACGTTCGGCCTGGGTGAACACTGCGATATCCGGGCACGGGATATCCGGGTGGACGAACAGGGCCACACCGCCTGCACGATCCGCTATGACGGGGGAGAGATGGCGGTTCACATCCCGTCCTTTGGCAATCACATGATTTATGCGGCTCTGGAAGGGGCCGCGGTGGGCCTGGTGCTGGGCCTTACCGAGGAGGAGATCATCCGGGGGATCGCCGCTTATGAGACGGTGGGCAGTCGCGCCGCCGTCACGGAGACTGGGAAGATCACCCTCATCGATGACAGCTACAATGCCAACCCCGATTCGGTAAAATGCGGGGTGGATTCCCTCATGCAGCTGCCGGGGCGGCACGTCTGCGTTTTTGGCGATATGCTGGAGCTCGGTTCCGAAGAGAAGGAGATGCACCGGGACGCCGGCGCCTACGCCGCGGAGAAGGGCGTGGATCTGATCCTCTGCGCCGGACCGCTTTCCCGGGAAATGGCTATCGGTGCGGGGAAGCGGGGCCGCTGGTTTTCAGATCGGGAGGAACTTCTCCGTGCGCTGCCGGAGCTTATCCGGCAGGGAGATCGGGTGCTGGTGAAGGCATCTCGCGGCATGCACTTTGAATCGATCGCGGAGGCGCTGAAAACGCTGTGAATAAGCCTCTCGTTTTTCTGGATCTGGACGATACCATTCTGGACTTTCACTGGGCGGAGCAGCGGGCCCTGTCCCGCGCCTTCCGGGAAGCGGGGCTTGATCCGAAGCCGGAGATCCTGGACCGCTACAGCGACATCAACCGCAGCCAGTGGGAACTGCTGGAGCGGGGCATCCTGACCCGGGAGCAGGTGCTGGTACGCCGCTTCCAGCTTCTCTTTGAGGAGCAGGGGATCCCCGCTTCTGCGGAGAAAGTGGGCCGCCGCTATGAGGAGCTTCTTGCGGACGGACACCGCTTTATCCCGGGGGCTGAAGAACTGCTGCAGGAACTACGGGGCAGGGCGCGGCTTTTCCTGGCCTCCAATGGCTGTGCCGCCGTGCAGGAAGCGCGGATCGCAAGCTCCGGCATCGGACCCTTCTTTGAAGACATCTTCATCTCCGAACTCATGGGGGCCGACAAGCCCTCTGAGATCTATTACAGCCGCTGCATTGCCCGCATCCCGGACTTTGACCCGTCCCGCGCCGTGATGGTGGGGGACAGCCTCACCTCCGATATCCTGGGCGGACTCCGCAGCGGGATGCACACTTGCTGGCTCAATCCCCAGGGACGCCCGGGCAGGCCGGACATCGTGCCGGAGGCGGAAATCAGATCGATCAATGAACTGCTCCCTTTCCTCGTTTCTATTGGGCTCCTGTAAAAAAACACGAGCGCGTTGCAAAATGTCTGTCATTGCGAGACCAGTTCGCAAACTGGTCGTGGCAATCCGTTTTTCTGACTTGAAAGCACGGATTCCCGAACCAGTGACGTCGGTCACTGGTTCGGAATGACAGGATCATGCATTTTGCTACGCGCTCGTGACTTTTGTTTTATTTTGCGATAAAGTATTGAAACAGCAGTAGTAATATGACGCCGGGAACGCCGCCTACGCCGGCCACGATGCAGTTGGCCAGATTGGGCTCCAGATGCAGAAATTCCAGCGGCACATAGGTGTTCAACACAAAGAGCAGCGCAAAGCCCAGCACCGCATGCAGCAGCAGCTTCACGATCTTCCCCAGGGGCTTTGCCAGCAGCATCACCAGAAACACGATGATGACAAGCCCGCCGGCGGAGAGAGCCGCGAAAGGCAAATGCCCGGATGCGAGAAACTGTTTGACAAGTTCAAGTTTATCCACGAAAAAACTCCTTTTTCAGAAGGGAAAAGCTTCCTGTGTAAGCCAGGATGCGCTGCACATACTAAGAGCGGACAGCTTTTCGGAGAGACAGAGACTTTGGATGCGATATCGATAGAGACTCTATAGAAATACATCCAAACCGGAAAAATGTCAAGCGGAAGGCCGATTTTTCCCGGAAAACGGGACGGATCACCGCGGGCGGGGCGCATTTGCGCCCCGCTTTTGTGCTCTCACGTCAGCTCAGCGTTCGAACCATCTGGGCTGATGAAAATCGATAATCACTTTGCCCCGCTTTTCATCAACCCGAATCTCGGCATCAAGATCTCGGTAACGGTCATAGAATTCTCGGTGGGAGAGATACTCCTCCAGCGTGATGATCTCTTCTCCGTTTTCCCGTAGCTTTTCCGCCGTTTCCCGCTGATATTCCTCGGAATACGGGTCGATGGGGGATAGGCCGAGCCGAAGAAGGATCTGACTGCGCAGAGCCTCGTTCAGATCTCCGAAAGTCCAATCCGTGCATTTCTCGCGCAGGAATGGGAGGCCCTGTTCCCAATAGGGACGATAGGAATCCAGCACTTTTTCCGCGGCTATCTTAATCTCTTCCGGCGTGTATTCCTTTGTGTCCCCGTAGGCAAGTTCGTAAGCAAAATCATATTGCAGCAGCATACAGTGGGAAAGGAGTCCGTCGCTTTCCCCAAAATCGGGGAATTGTGCCCCAAAGATAAAACCCTTTTTTCCGTCCGGGATCCGCAGGACAAAGCGAAGTTCTCCTGCCGCATCCGTCCGTGTATAGTCGTTCCCTTTACTTCTCTCGAAGCCGTTTCTGCGGCAGATTTCAGCGATGGGCTTTTGAAGTGCCGCTTTTTTCATGTCGAGTCCTCCCCAAAACGATCTTTTATCATAGGAACGATGCTCCCCGCAAAGCTCACGGTGTCCTCATGGGAGAAATAGATCAGCCAACGATAATCCTTTGCCGCATAGAAGCACTCGCTTCCTCTATAGTCGGAAAGCTTTCCGGTTTCCACGCAGTTGGGTAAGTTGAACAAGCCTTCCCCCAGGCAAAAGGCGTGCTTTTCGGGAAGCAGGAGAAGAGCGCCAAGTTCATCCAGACGTCCTTCCAGGGATGAGGTCGAGACATAGCAGAGCTGATCAGTTGGAATCGACACAGCGGAAAGCGGATACCAGTATTGGTTTTCCCGACAGTCCCAGAGCTCGGCAAGCTTGCCTTTTACGAAAGAGGCTTCCGCGTCCGGAAGAACGCGGAAATAGGGGGTCCCGGGGGAAGGACAGTCGGGATTCAAACGAGAGAGCTCATGAAGAAATGCATGCTCCGTTTGACGAATATAGTATTCCTCGATCTTGGTGGGTTCATGCCCCAGAGGCGGCGTAATGGGTACGGGGAGCAGATCCCGGACGGCCTGGCAATAGGAAGCAAAATCGGAAAAGTCACGATCGGTCAGTGTTCCGAGCCAGAAGGCAAGATCATAAGGCACACGATATAGAAGGGAAGAGGGACCACCCTGAAAATCATACATACTCAAGGCCTTGCGTGCGTATTCCTTGCTCCATTGGCGCAGCGTATCGGTGACGTTATTGTAGATCATCTGTTGTCGGCCTCCTTCCTGTAAGGATTGAAAACAGTATAGCACAGTTTGCAAATATGGGAAAGAGACAGGAAGCAGTCAGACAAGGGAATCCTTTGTAGCATCTCACGAACATTAGGTAAACGATGATTCAATCGGCAAGAGCGAATCCCGAGAAAATATGCGTTCTGATGATGGCACTTTTTCGCAGGAATACTTAAGTGAGCGTCCAAATCTTTGATTTGGCTAACGCGAACTTATGCATGCGAGCAAAGCGAGTCGTATTGTGTATTGCAAGAAAAAGTGACGAAATCAGAGCACATATTTTCCGGGAGGCGCCGCAGACGATTTGATCAGCGTTTACTTAGAACTTGAACTCCCTAAAGGGACTAGGAAGCCGCAAATGCGGCTTCCGTCGCTGCCGCCGCGCTGCGCGCGGGCAGAACCCAGTCACCCTGTT
>CAMOXK010000114.1 GCA_946629065.1 uncultured Clostridia bacterium | reverse complement strand
CCACATGGGCAAGCTGGGTGTTGGAAGCCACGTCTCCGATGGCGTAGACGCCGGGAATGCTGGTCTCATAGCGCTGGTTCACCTTGAGGATGCGGCCCTCCAGCTCCGGGGTGAGTCCCTCGGCAAAGAGGCCTTCCCAGGCCGCCCGGCGTCCCACAGCGCAGAGCACCGCTTCGGCCTCAGCAAAGTCCGGCTTGCCCTTCATGGTGAAGTGCACCCGGATACCAGTCTCGGTCTGCTCCGCCCGCTCCACCAGAGCGCCGGTGCAGACCCGGACGTTTTTCTTTTTGAGGATCAGGGCCAGGTTCTGGCCAAGCTCCCGGTCCAGCATGGGCAGCAGCCGGTCCAGCCCCTCCAGCACGGTGACATCGACCCCCAGGTCAGAGAAGAAGCAGGCGAATTCGATGCCGATGACCCCGCCGCCGATGATGACCAGGGAGCGGTAGAGATGGTCCGGGCCCTGGAGCAGTTCCTCGCTGGTGAGGACGCCGGGGAGCTCCATGCCGGGCAGGGGCAGGCGGATGGGCTCGGCCCCGGTGGCGATGAGGATGGCCTCCGCCGTGACTTCTATCTCCCCTTCCGCCCCGGTGACGCGCACCCGGTGAGGCTCCAGGATCTTGGCCCGACCCCGGAGCAGAGGGATCTTCGCGCTTTTGAACATGGTCTCCACGCCGGCGCTGAGGGTCTGGGCCACACGGAGCTTGTTCTGGAAGATCTCGCCCAGGTCCGCCCGCAGGCCCTCGGCATGGACGCCAACAGCGGCGCCCTCCAGGGCGGCGCGGTAGAGCTCGGAGCTGTGCAGCAGGGTCTTGGTGGAGACGCAGCCCCGGTTGACACAGGTGCCGCCGGGCTCCCGGGCCTCGACAACGGCAACTTTTTTGCCCAGCTTCGCCGCCCGGAGGGCCGCGGTCTGGCCCCCGGGGCCAGCGCCGATCACAAGAAGATCATAGTCGAACATGGCTCAGCCCTTCTGCCAGCGGAGCACCGGCTGGCGGGCGGCCCGGACCTCGTCGGGACGGGCGATCTGGGCCTGGTGGGGCGCGTTGTGCATGAAGTCCGGGTCCTTCTTGCCCAGCTCGTAGAGCTCCCGGAAGATCTCCGCCGCCCAGTCCAGGGTCTCCTTGCTCTCGGTCTCGGTGGGCTCCAGCATCAGGGCCTCGTGGACGATCATGGGGAAGTACATCGTAGGCGGGTGCATGCCGTAGTCGATGAGGCTCTTTGCCACGTTCAGGGCGCTTACGCCGGTCTCCTTTTTGTATTCCGAGAGATCCAGCACGAATTCATGCATGCAGATGCGGTCAAAGGCGGGCTCAAAGCTGCCCTGGATCCGCCGCATGAGATAGTTTGCGTTCAAGACGGCGTTCTTTGCCGCCTCGGGGATGCCCTCTCTGCCCAGGGTGAGCAGATAGGTCAGGGCGCGGACCACCACCAGGAAGTTCCCCGCAAAGGCGCGGACCTGGAGATGTCCCGGCTCGTCCATCAAGGCGGAATGGGGCAGGAACTCCTTGAGAAATGCCTTGCAGCCCACAGCGCAGGCGCCGGGACCGCCGCCGCCGTGAGGCGTGGCAAAGGTCTTGTGCAGGTTCATGTGGATGCAGTCAAAGCCCATGTCGCCGGGGCGCACCACGCCCATGACGGCGTTGAGGTTGGCCCCGTCATAGTAGCAGAGGCCGCCGGCCTCGTGCACCAGGCGGGTGATCTCCAGGATGTTTTCATCGAAGAGACCCACGGTGTTGGGGTTCGTGAGCATCAGGCCCGCGGTGTCCTCCCCCAGGACCGCCTTGAGGGCCTCCAGGTCCACACAGCCGTCCGGGGCGGAGGGGATGTTCACCACTTCATAGCCGCACATGGCGGCGGTGGCGGGGTTGGTGCCGTGGGCGGAGTCGGGCACGATGATCTTGCGGCGCTTCGTGTCGCCCCGGCTGGCGTGATACTGCTTGATGAGCAGCACGCCGGTGAACTCGCCGTGGGCGCCGGCGGCGGGCTGGAAGGTCATGCCCTCCATGCCGGTGATCTCGCAGAGATACTTCGCCGCGGTGTCCAGCACCTCCCGGCAGCCCGCGGTGTGCTTCTCCCCGGCCAGGGGATGGACGCCGGTGAAGCCCGGCAGGGCGGCCATATCCTCGTCGATGCGGGGATTGTACTTCATGGTGCAGGAGCCTAAGGGATAGAAGCCGCAGTTCACGCCGTGGACCCGGTGGTTGAGCTCGGTGTAGTGCCGGGCCAGATCCACCTCGCTGAGCTCCGGCAGGGCCGGGACGGTCTCCCGCCGGAAGCCCTCGGGCAACTCCACGGGATCTACATCGCACTTGGGCAGCAGGTCGCAGTGCCGGCCGGGAACGCTCTTTTCGAATATCAGCTTCATTTTGCCAGCACCTCCTCCACCACAGCGATGGCCTTGTCCAGCTCCGCCCTGCTCTGCTTTTCGGTGGCGCACCAGAGGACGCCGCCCTCTACAGGCAGACCTCCCAGGATGCCATTTTGCTCCAGAGCGGCCAGCACTTCCGCCTGCCGGGGCAGGCTGGTGACGAACTCATGGAAGAAGGGGCCGGTGTAGACAAGCTCTACGCCCGGAAGGGCGGTGAGGCCCCGCATCAGGTAATGGGACTTGGCCATGCACTGCTCCGCCGCCTCTTTGAGCCCCTGGGGACCCATGACAGCCAGGTACACCGAGGCGGTGAGGGCGCAGAGGGCCTCGTTGGAGCAGATGTTGCTGCTGGCCTTCTCCCGGCGGATGTGCTGCTCCCGGGCCTGGAGGCTCAGCACATAGCAGCGCTCGCCCTTTGCGTCCACGGTCTCGCCCACGATGCGGCCGGGGAGCTTGCGCATATGCTTATTCGTTGTTGCCATGAAGCCCAGGTAGGGTCCGCCATAGCCCAGGGGCAGGCCGAGAGGCTGGCCTTCGCCCACGGCCACGTCGGCGCCGCAGTCCCGCGGGGTTTTCAGCACGCCCAGGGAGATGGGGTTGCAGCCCATGACGAAGAGGGCACCGGCGGCGTGGGTCAGCTCACCCAGAGCGTCACAGTCTTCCAGCAGGCCGAAGAAGTTGGGCTGCTGGACATAGAAGGAGGCGATCTCGGCTGTCAGCATCTCGCGGAGGGCGTCCATGTCGGTCCTGCCGTCCTTCACGGGGACCACGCGCAGCTCGTCCCCGGTGCCGTAGCAGTAGGTCCGCACGGTGTTGATCACGTCCGGGTGGGCGGCGCCGGAGATGAGGGTCACCCGGCACTTCCGGTCCCGACACATGGCGGCGGCCTCGGCGGCGGCGGTGGCCCCGTCATAGACGGAGGCGTTGGACACGTCCATGCCGGTGAGCTCGCAGATCATGGTCTGGTACTCGAAAATGGACTGGAGCACGCCCTGGCTCATCTCGGCCTGATAGGGCGTGTAGGCGGTGAGGAACTCCTCTTTCGCGGGAATGGACTTCACCAGAGCAGGGATATAGTGGTCATAGGCTCCGGCGCCCCGGAGGATGGTGGAAAAACGGGTGTTCTTCTCCGCCATTTCAGAGACGGCCCGGCCCACCTCCAGCTCGCTCATGCCTGAGGGGAGATCCAGCTCTCCCTCCAGGAGCATGTCCGCCGGCACATCCCGGTAGAGCTCCCGCCAGGAGCTCAGCCCCACGGCCCGCAGCATCTCCTGCCGCTGGGCCGGGGTGGAAGGCACATAGCTCATGTTGTTTCCTCCCTATGCCCGCTTCTCAGTGGGTGCACTCGGCCTCGTACTGCTCAGCGGTAAGCAGATCCTCGGTATCGGTGACGTTCTCCACCTTGATGATCCAGGTGCCGTAGGGATCCTCGTTCAGCTTCTCGGGGGCGTCCAGCAGCTCCTCGTTGATCTCGCATACGGTGCCGGTGACGGGGCAGACCAGGTCGCTGACCGCCTTGACGGATTCCACATCGCCGAAGGGCTCGCCGGCGGTGGTGTCGTCCCCCACCTCGGGCAGGTTCACAAAGACCACGTCGCCCAGCTCGCTCTGGGCAAAGTCGGAAATGCCGATGACGGCGATGCCGTCCTCCATGCGGAGCCATTCGTGATCGCGGGAGTACTGCAGTTCTACAGGATAATTCATGATGATACCTCCGGTAATACTTTTTAGTTTATGATTTTTCGTTTTCAGGGGACGGGGGATGTCCTCCTGCTCCGGTCATTCTTGGCTTCCCCTTGAGGGGAAGCTGTCAGCGGAGCTGACTGATGAGGTGTCTATTTCCTCTTTATGAGCATTCTTTTCGAGATAGGAAAACAACACCTCATCCGCCCCAGTGTGCGCACTGGGGCACCTTCCCCTCAAGGGGAAGGCTGTCAGAATCCGATCTTGCCGGCGAAAGCTTCCAGGGCGTCCTCGAAGTCCTTGTCGTCGAAGCAGTAGCGCATGGTGGTGTA
>CAMOXK010000113.1 GCA_946629065.1 uncultured Clostridia bacterium | reverse complement strand
CCATAGCGCAGATCGTCCTCATCCGTGAGCCAGAGACAGAAGCCCCGGGCAAAGTCATGGTCCCGGGAAATCTCATCGTCATAGCCGTAGCACTCCGAGCCGTGGCCCACCAGACCCACGGCGATGCGCCCCTCCAGCTGGGGAAACTGCTCATGGAGCATGGGGCGGCCATATTCCTCATAGAGGGCCCGGGCCTCTTCAAGTCCCTGCATAGATCTGCTCCGCCCTTTCCTTCAGCTCTTTGGCATAGAGGAAGTAGCCGAAATAATCAAAGCTGGGGGCGCACTTGGAGATGGTGAAGGCGTGATAGCCGTTGTGGGGGAGGCTCTCGGCGTTCAGATACTCCCAGGCCATCTCCATATATTCCCCGATGCGGGGATCCTCCGGGTCCTGCCTGTCGTAGAGCTCCGCCAGGTTGCAGCAGGTGACGGCCAGTTCGTTCTCCGGATTCCGGGAGTGGGCGATCACGTTCAGGGCCAGGCGGAAGCTCCGCTCGGCCTGGAGATAGTCCCCCTCGTCCTCATAGCTCAGGCCCATGTTGTTGTAGAGCCCGGCGAAACGGTAGTCCGTGGGGTCCAGATTGTCGGCATAGACCCGGGCGCAGTGCTCAAAGATGGGCAGCGACTCCTTCGCCCGGCCGAAGGCCTTGAGGGTAGTGGCGGCGTTGATGAGCACCGTTGCGCCGGAGACGGTGGCGCCCATGCGGTGGATGCGGATCAGGTCCAGGGCGCCGTTCACCGCGGCCATGGCCTTTTCCCGGTCCCCGTCCCGCCGGTGATAGCCCAGCAGCTCGCTGAGCATGCTGAGCTCGCCCCGCCAGTCTCCCCGGCTGCGGGCGGTGTCCCGCCACTGTTCCAGCAGGGCGAGGGCGTCCCGCTCCCGTCCGGCGTTGTAGAGCGCGTCCAGCTCACGGATGACGGCGGGCACGTCGATGGGGTTGCGGCAGGGCTCCGCATCGGGGATGCCCCGATAGGCGCTGCTGTCAAAGCAGCAGCAGGGTTCGATGTAGTCCATAAAAAACCTCACTTGATAGCAGGCTTGGATTTGGCTATAATAAAAGAAAACCTGCCTGCATTATAAAGCAAAGAGCTTTGCCTGTAAAGGAGAATCGCCATGCCGAACCGTCTTCAAAACGAGCGCTCCCCCTATCTGCTGCAGCACGCGGACAATCCTGTGGATTGGTACCCCTGGGGAGAGGAGGCCTTCGAAAAAGCCCGCCGGGAGGGAAAGCCTGTCTTCCTCTCCATCGGCTACGCCACTTGCCACTGGTGCCATGTGATGGCAAAGGAGTCCTTTGAAAGCGAGGCGGTGGCCCGGATCCTGAATCAGAGCTTTGTGCCCGTGAAGGTGGACCGGGAGGAGCGGCCGGATGTGGACGCGGTGTATATGGAGGCCTGCGTGGCCTTGAACGGCAGCGGCGGCTGGCCCCTGACCCTGCTCCTCACTCCGGAGGGGGAGCCCTTCTTTGCCGGGACCTATCTGCCCCGGGAGAACCGGGGACGGCAGCTTGGCCTGATCCCCCTGCTGCAGGCGGTGGAAGGCAAGTGGAAGCAGGACCGGAAGAGCCTGGAGAAGACCGCCGGAGAGCTCAGCGATTTCCTCCGCCGGGAGCGGCCCCTGCAGCCGGCTTCGCTGGATGAAGAGCTGCCGAAGCGGGCCTATGAGCAGCTGAAGGGGATCTTTGACGAGGAATACGGCGGCTTCGGCACATCGCCCAAGTTCCCTGCGCCCCAGAACCTGCTGTTCCTGCTGCGCTATGCCGCCCTCACCGGCGAGAAAGAGGCCCGGCGCATGGCGGAGAAGACCCTGCAGCAAATGGCCCGGGGCGGCATCTATGACCAGATCGGCGGGGGCTTTGCCCGCTACTCCACAGATCGGGAGTGGCTGGCCCCCCACTTTGAAAAGACCCTCTATGACAACGCTCTGCTGGCCCTGTGCTACACCGAGGCCTGGCAGGAGGGACACTTTGCCCTGTACCGCCGGATCGCGGAGGAGACCCTGGACTACTGCATCCGGGAGCTGAAAAGCCCCTGCGGCGGCTTTTGCAGCGGCCAGGACGCGGACAGCGACGGGGAAGAGGGCAAGTACTATCTGCTGACCCCGGAGCTGGTGAAGAATGTCCTGGGCGAGGACGAGGGACGGCACTTTGACGAGTGCTATGACATCACGCCCGAGGGCAATTTCCAGGGCAAGAGCATCCCGAACCTGCTGTTGAACCAGCGCTGGAACCTGATCCCCGAGGGCTACGGAGAGTATCGGCGGCGCCTGCGGGAGGACCGGGCAAAGCGGGTGAGCCTGAGAAGGGACGACAAGCTGCTGACCGCCTGGAACGGCATGCTGCTGATGGCACTTTCCCGGGCGGCCAAGGCCTTCGGGCGGGAGGACTATGCCAACGCGGCCCGGGAGCTCAGCTCCTTCCTGCTGGAAAAGGCGGGAGGGAAAGATCCGGAGAAGCTGCGGGCCGTCTGCTATGAGGGCGAGAGCGCCTTCTTGCCCGGGCAGCTGGACGATTACGCCTTTTCGGCCCTGGGCCTGCTGGAGGCCTACGCCCTGGACCGGGACGCCTCCCTGCTGCTGGCGGCGGAAGGGCTGGCAAAAGAGATCCCCGCCCACTTCGCCGCGCCAAACGGCGGCTTTTACCGCAGCGCCGACCGGGCGGAGACTCTGCTGAAGCGACCCATGGAGCGCTATGACGGGGCCATGCCCTCCGGAAACTCCGCGGCACTGGTGCTCTTCGACCTGCTGCGGCGGCTCAGCGGCAGAGAGGAATGGCGGGAGAGCGCGGAAAAGCAGGGGGCCTTCCTCTCCGCGGCGGTGAAGGAGGCGCCCATGGCGGGAGCCTATGGGCTGCTCGGCCTGATGGGGCAGCTTTATCCCACGAAGGAGCTGGTGGCAGCCCTGGCCGGGGAGGAGAGCCGGATGCTCTCGAGCATCGAGAGCCGCTTTGATCCCCAGATCACGATCCTGGTGAAAAAGCCGGGGGATGAGAAGCTGGCGGCATTTGCGCCCTTTACCGCAGCCTACGGCCCCATTGAGGGCAAAAACGCCTTTTATCTCTGCGAAAACGGCGCCTGTGCCCTGCCGGTCACGGAGTAAGTTTTGAGAATTGAGTTTTGAATTTTGAGAAGGCTGTGCTGCAAAGCACGAAGAAGAGCACCCCCCTGGCCAGAGCGTAGGGGAGGGCCTTGTGCCCTCCCGGCGGAACCTGGCCGCATTGAAAGAAAAGCTTCGGCGAATTCGTACGATCTGCGAATTCGCCGAAGCTTTTCTTGAGATTTTGATTCCTGCTGCCGGGAGGGGCCCCTATCGGCCTTCGGCCACTTCCCCCGGGGGGGGGAAGCAAGCCTCCCTGCGGTGCTGACTGGGCTTTGCGCTTGTTTTGCAGCGAGACCTTAGAATCCGGAAGAAGTCAAAAAAAGAAAGCCCTCCCACGGGAGAGCCGACAGACAGGATATCTTTCAATCAAGAAGAGAAACAGGGAAACGATGATTCGAGCGGCGAGAGCGGATCCCGAGAGAATTTGTGTTCTGATACTCTTCTTCGGCAAAAAACAATCTTGTTTTTTGCTTCTTGTGGGCCACGGGTCCACAAGAAGGGCGCATCGCGCCCCGAAGAATCCGTGTAATTCCGGCTTTCAGCAAAGCGATGCTTTGCTTAGCACAGCCCACGCTGTGCATTTTCAGCTTGCTTCTCAAGCTGAAAATCGAAAGCCGAAATTATGAAGGCACTTTTTCGCAGGAATACTTAAGTGAGCGTCCAAATCTTTGATTTGGCTAACGCGAACTTATGCATGCGAGCAAAGCGAGTCGTATTGTGTATTGCAAGAAAAAGGGACGAAATCAGAGCGCAAAGGATCCGGGATGCGCCGAAGGCGGTCGGATCGGAGTTTCCCCTATAAAAAAAGAAGCAGCCCTTGACTGTGACACGTCCGATTTTTCACACAGTCAAGGGCTACTTCTTCGTGTTCTTGGTATCTAGCATCCTGGTTACCTCTCTTTCTGCAGATTTTTTGCTGCTGTGTCGTTCTCGGGACTCGCAATCGGCATCTTCTTGTGGGTTCTCTACCCCGTCCTCAAAAGTGAGGCATGCTTTTGGCCGTCGTTCCCGCTGGCGCATCCCCAGCAGCTTCCTCAGGTTCCCGTTCCTCGGATCTTTCCTATATGTAACGGACCTTCATCCTTTGTGGCTATAATATAGCAGATCATACGATGAAATACAAGTGGTATTCTATACAAAATAAACAAAACGATCTTGTATAAAGAGCAGAATTTCGGCGTGCGTCCGTGAAAATATCCAAAAAGCTATTGACAAAGGCGCTCTTTTCATAGTATGATAAATGTGTTGGGGCCTAAAAACCGACCGCTGAAAAGCGGTCGGTTTTTCTCGTTTATTCGATCAAAGCCAGATATGCCTTCAGGGCGGTGGGGATGGAGTAGCGGGTGCGGATCTCCTCGGCAGTCTCCCAGGTGAGGCCGGGGAGGGGCTTTCGGAGATCC